>NZ_LWFF01000356.1 GCF_001635685.1 Erythrobacter sp. HI0063 | reverse complement strand
CCTCGCCGCCGCCCTCCTGTCCACCGTCGCCGCGCCCGTTATGGCGCAAAGCGATCCTGTCGCCTCGGCTGCCGATGCCGCGCTGACTCAGGACCGCTATGCCTGGGACTTCGTGGAAGGCGTTACCACCGAGGTCGGTCCGCGTCAGGCCGGAACCGAGGCCGAAAAACGCGGACGCGACTGGGCCCGGGCCTGGCTGACGCGCAACGGGTTCGTGAATGTCGCGGACGAGCCGTTCCAGATGGAAACCTGGATCCCGGGCGATACGCACAAGGCCGAAATCCTCAGCCCCTACCCCCAACCGCTGGTGATCCAGCCGCTCGGCAACAGCGCATCGACCGGGCCTGAGGGGATAGAGGCCGAAGTGGTCGAATTCGAGAATGTAGACGCTTTGCGCGCCGCGCCCGATGGCAGCCTTGAAGGCAAGATCGCCTATATCAGCCACGCGATGACGCCGACGCAGGACGGCTCGCAATACGGCTTCGCAGGCCCCGCTCGCTGGGTCGGCGCCGGGATCGCGGCGAGCAAGGGCGCGATCGCGACAGTCATCAAGGCGGTGGGGACCGACTATCACCGCAATCCGCATACCGGTGGCACCAGCTTCCCCGACGGAGTCGCACCGACGCCAGCGGGCGCACTAAGCCTGCCGGACGCTGCCAATCTGGAGCGCATGTTCGATCGGGCGCAGGGCTTGCCCATACGCATGAAATTGACATTGACGCCGCGCAATCTGGGCATGACGACCAGCGGCAATGTCGTCGGCGAGATCGTCGGACGCGATCCGTCGCTGCCGCCTGTCCTCGTCGCCTGTCATCTCGATAGCTGGTGGAACAGCCCCGGCGCTTTCGACGATGCGGCGGGGTGCGGCATCGTTGCGGCGGCGGCCAAGCATGCCGCTTCGGGCGCGCAGCCGCTGCGCACGATCCGCGTGTTGATGGCAGGCGCCGAAGAGGTGGGACTGTACGGCTCGAAAGCCTATAGCGCAGCCCATATCGACGAGCCGATCGCGGTCGGGCTGGAAAGCGATTTCGGCGCGGACCGCATCTGGCGGTTCGAAAGCAATTTCCGCGACGCCAACCCCACGCTGCACGCCCGGATCGCCAGCGCGGTTGCGCGCTTTGGCGTTGCCAATGGCGCGCTGGTGGCGACCGGCGGCGCAGATATCGACATCGCCCGCGACCAGAAGACCGCGATCATCGATCTGCAGCAGGACGGCACGCGCTATTTCGACCTGCATCACACGCCCGACGACACGCTCGACAAGATCGACCCGGTCCAACTGCGCCAGAATGTGGCGGTGTGGACGCAGGTGGTCGGCATTCTGGCGAACGAGCCGGGCGCGATCCTGCCGCGCTGAGGTTCAATCGCTTCCGAATTCCTGGCGCAATAGGCGGGGGACCAGCATCAGCTGGAACACCGCTCTGAGCGCCAGGAACAGGACGAAGGACAGCCACAGCCCGTCATTGCCTAGCGGCCACGTCAGCCATAGCGACGCCGCATAGACCGCCGCTGCGCCGATCATGGAAACGAGTAGGGCGCGCGTCCAGCTTGCCCCGACGAACACGCCGTCGAACACGAAGGCCGCGACGCCTGCGAACGGCATGATCGCGAGCCAGATCGCGTAGGACCGCCCGGTTTTGGCTACGGCGGGCGTTGCGGCGAAGGTGTCGATCAGCGGCCCGGCAAACAGCGCCAGAGCGATCGACACTCCGGCAGCGAGCGCAAACCCGCGCCACAGGATCGCGCGCATATAGGCGGTGAAGCCTGCCCGGTCGTCGGCCCCGCGCCGCTCTCCGTTCAACACTTGCGCTGCATTCTCGAACCCGTCGAGCAGCAGCGCCATCAGTACGAAGAGCTGGTGGAAAATCCCGTTTGCCGCCAGCACCACCGGGCCGCGCTCGGCGCTGAGCCGGGTGAGCGCGGCGAGCGCGATCATCAGCACCACCGTGCGCAGGAACAGGTCGCGATTGACCGAAAGGAAGGGGCGCAATTTCGCAGGCGAGAGGATCGCGGCGTTCCGGGCGGCGGCCCTTATCGCGCGCCCCGTATCCCCGCGCATCACGAATAGCGCGATCGCCAGCAGCTTGGCGTATTCCGCGACGAAGCTCGACCAGCCGATCCCCGCAATGCCCCATTCGAGGCCGAGCGCCAGCCAAAGGCCGAGGGCGAGGTTGAGGAGGTTATAGGCGACCTCGAAAAAAAGCACCGCACGCATCCGCCGCTGTCCGACGAGAAAGCCGACCAGGGCGAAATTCGCCATCACGGCGGGCGCGCTCCAATAGCGGATATCGGCGTAGATCCGCGCGGCTCCCAGCACCCTACCTTCTGCGCCCAGGACATCGAGCAGCCAGGGAAGCAGGATCGGTTTCGCAATCAGCAAAACCAGCGCGATGGCAGTCCCGACCGCCAGCCCCCGCAGTAACAAGGCGGCCTGCGCCTCGCCGCCGGCACCGCCCGCGCTGCGCGTCCCGGCCTGTGCGACGAGGCCGGTTGTGCCGGTCTTGAGGAAGTTCATGACGACGAACAGCGTGGCAAACAGCCGCGCGCCGATATCGACCGCACCTTGCGTCGGCGCGTCGCCCAATCGGCCCACGATCCACATATCGCCCACGCCGATCAGCGCGGTGGCGACGTTCGTGACCATTGCGGGCAGGGCGATCGCCCAGATGGCGCGGCTATCTATGCGGGATGCGATGGGACTGGAACGGGACTGCATCGCGGTTGCATGCGGGGCGCGACGGCTTGGGGCAAGCGCTTGCATCGTCGCCTCGGTCGGCTAGCGCATGATGATGGACCTAGCCGACCTCATGCAGAACTATTTCGGAACGCGCGACCTCGCCGCGATCGAACCAGATGCCACCCGCGCCGGAGTCGAGCGAATGCGAGTCGATTTCGGATTGGAAAAGGATCGCGGGCGGCGCTTCGCGCTTTGGACGCTACTGCACATGTTCGATGCGGCCCCCGATCTCGACGTTGCGTTCGAGCACGAAGAGGATCGGGAGGCCGCGCGCAACCTTATGGACTTGATGGCACAGGCGAGCACCGTTCCGGAGGATTGACCGCCCTCTTATGCTTTGCGCTTGCGCTTCGCGTCGTGCCGGTTGGACGGCTTGGCGTGAAAATCCTTATGCCGCTTCTTGCGGCCGTTCTCTCGCGCCTGGACGCGCGGTCCTTCCGGCGCGCGCTCGATCGTAAATTCGCCGCCCTTTTCATCCTGCCCGGCCGTCTGTGCCGCAGTCTTCGCGAAGCTGCCGGCGACCGCGCGGGGGATCTGGAAATGCGTTTCGTTCTGCGCGATGCGGATCGCGCCGATCTCGTTACGAGTGATACCGCCGCGCTTGCACAGGATCGGCAGGATCCAGCGCGGATCGGCATTGCGGCGGCGGCCCACGTCGAGCCGGAACCAGACCGTATCCTCGAACCCGGCGCGATGCTTTTCCTTCTGCGCGGCGCGATGGGCATCGATCGTCTGCGCGGAAAACTCTTCGGGCTGCGGCATCTTCGCGCGATGGGCCTGCACCAGCATCAGCGCGATGTCCTGCGGGCTGCGTTCGGCCAGCAGCGTATCGGCGAGTTCGCGGTCGGCCCCGTCCACCGTGTCGTTATCGATCGGCTGCATCAGGGATTCGAGCATGCGCGAGCGATCCTGCGCGAGCACGGCCTTGCGGTCGGGCACGTCGATCCACGCGGTTTCGATACCCGCATGGCGCAGCATGCTTTCGGTGCGGCGGCGCTGGTTGAACGGCACGACCATCACTGCCGTCCCCTTGCGACCCGCGCGTCCGGTGCGGCCCGAGCGGTGCTGCAGGGTTTCCGCATCGCGCGGCAGATCGACATGGATGACGAGCGTGAGCGTGGGCAAATCGATACCGCGCGCCGCGACATCGGTGGCAACGCAGACCCGCGCGCGCCCGTCACGAAGCGTCTGGAGCGCCTGATTGCGTTCCGACTGCGAATGTTCGCCCGACAGAGCGACCACACCGAAGCCGCGATCCTGGAGCGCGCTGTGCAATTGCCGCACGCGTTCGCGCGTGGCGCAGAACAGGATCGCCGTTTCCGCCTCGTGGAAGCGCAGCAGGTTGACCACCGCGTTCTCGGTCGCGGACGGGGGAATGGCGACGGCCTGATAGGCAATATCGCCATGTCCGCGATCCTTGCCGCCGGTGGCGATGCGCAGCGCGTCGCGCTGATAACGGCGGGCGAGCGCTTCGATCGGGCGGGGCATGGTGGCCGAGAACATCAGCACGCGGCGGCCATCGGGCGTCGCTTCAAGGATGTATTCTAGCTCTTCGCGGAACCCCATGTCGAGCATCTCGTCCGCTTCGTCGAGCACCACGACTGCAAGGCCGGACAGGTCGAGCGCGCCGCGTTCGATATGATCGCGCAGGCGGCCGGGCGTGCCGACCACGATGGTGGCGCCCGCCTTCAGCGCGCGGCGTTCGGCCTGCGGGTTCATCCCGCCGACGCAGGACGCGATCCGCGCGCCGGTCTTTTCGTACAGCCAGTGCAGTTCCTTGCTGACCTGTAGCGCCAGCTCGCGCGTCGGCGCAATCACGAGGGCCGAGGGCGCGCCGCGCGACAGGAGCTGGCCATCATCGCCGAGCACCTGATCGGCGAAGGCGAGTCCGAAGGCGACGGTCTTGCCCGATCCGGTCTGCGCGGAGACGACGAGGTCGCGGCCATGCGC
>NZ_LWFF01000355.1 GCF_001635685.1 Erythrobacter sp. HI0063 | reverse complement strand
CCTGGCCCACAAGCGCAAAAGCTGGGCGAGCTTGCCTGCTACATCGTCTCCGTAAATCAACGGGAGGCGTAGGACCGTCACCGCAAAGCGATCGCTCTCAAGCGCGAGGAGGGCTTCATCCGCTGCAAGTTTGGAACGGCCATAATCCCCCGTCGGTGCGGTGGGCGTGGCTCGGCCAATCTCATCAGCCCTGCCGTAGACGGAGAAGGAGGAGATATGAATGAAGTGGCGCACGCCTGCATCGCGCGCAGCAGCGGCCAGCTGGCAGGGGATTTCGAAATTGATCCTGTTCAAATGCTCGACATCGCCAGTGGGCGTCCCGACGCAATTGATCACGCATTCTGCATCGATAAAGACAGAAAGGGGAAGGGATCGGTAGTCATCAACGATCGTCTCGCGCGCATGGCCGGAGGGGCGCCGGACGACATAGGCGGCAGCATCGCCGAGAAGGGGGGCGAGTGCCCTTGCAATGCGGCTGCCTCCTCCCACAACCAGTATAGGGGTATCTTGTCTCGACATGGTGCAGCGCTATAGCCACCCCGAACAGCGACAAAAGCCTTTTTCGCAAAGCCTTTAGCGAGCCATGCGCCGCACCATCGGTAGGGATGTAAAACACAGGTGAAACGATCAATCGATCTTTTGCTCGCACTGATAGCTGCGATCCCTCTTCTACCGCTGGGCCTAGTCGTCGCGCTGGCGGTAAAACTCACCTCGCGTGGGTCCGCGCTTTATTGGTCCGACCGGGTGGGCGCGAATGAGCGGATTTTTCGCATGCCGAAATTCCGTACGATGAAAGTCGGTACGCCCGCAGTGGCTACCCATCTTATGGCAGATCCGAAAAGCGCGCTAACCCCGATCGGGGGATTTCTGCGCCGCACCAGCCTCGACGAGATCCCGCAATTATGGAGCGTCGTGGCGGGAGAGATGAGCTTCGTCGGCCCGCGTCCCGCCTTGTTCAATCAGGACGATTTGATCGCACTGCGTCGCGAGGCAGGCGTTGCGCACCTACGTCCGGGGATTACCGGATGGGCGCAGATTAACGGACGCGACGAATTACCCATTCCCGCGAAGGTCGCATTCGATAGGGAGTATCTGGAGCGTCGCTCCATTCTGTTCGACTTGCGCATCATCGTCTTGACCGCAGCGAAGCTGCTTGGCGACAGGACCGTCACGCACTGAAGCTCACCGGCGCTAACGTGGCTTCCTGATCAAGGCCGACCTGCGATCATGGCGCTTCCATAAAGTCGCGCCGCTAGGAGATTTCGTACGTGGCTGGACCTTTTGCCGAACCACGGGCAAAGGCCTTCGCGATTTCACTGAAGCGCGTATCGCGCTAGCCAATTTGGGACGACTATGACCAAAACCGCACTTATCACCGGCGTCACCGGACAAGATGGCGCCTATCTGGCGCAGCTTCTGCTCGACAAAGGTTACGAAGTCCACGGCCTCAAGCGCCGCTCCTCTTCGTTCAACACGGGCCGGATCGAGGAAATCTATCAGGATCCGCATGCGCCCGACCCCACGTTTCACCTTCATTACGGCGATATGACCGACAGCACGGCGCTCATTCGCTTGGTGCAGGAGACGCAGCCTGACGAAATCTACAACCTTGCCGCCCAAAGCCACGTCGCGGTAAGCTTTGAAACGCCCGAATACACTGCAAATGCCGATGCGGTCGGGACTTTGCGCCTGTTGGAGGCGATCCGCATTCTCAAAATGGAGCAGAAGACGCGCTTCTACCAAGCGTCGACCTCCGAGCTTTACGGCCTGGTCCAGGAAGTGCCTCAACGCGAAACCACGCCCTTCTACCCGCGCTCTCCCTACGCAGCGGCAAAACTTTATGCCTATTGGATTACGGTGAACTACCGCGAAGCCTACGGCATGTTTGCCACGAACGGCATTCTCTTCAACCATGAAAGCCCCTTGCGCGGCGAAACCTTCGTCACACGCAAAATCACCCGCGCGGCGGCGGCGATCAAGCTGGGGCGCCAGGACAAGCTGTTCCTCGGCAATCTCGACGCCCAGCGCGACTGGGGCCATGCGCGTGAATATGTCCGCGGTATGTGGTCCATTCTCCAGGCCGACGAGCCGGATGATTTCGTCCTCGCTACCGGCGAAACCACACCGGTGCGCACGTTCGTGGAATGGGCTTTCGAAGATGTCGGCATCACTCTGCGCTGGGAAGGGGAAGGCGTCGACGAGAAAGGCTTCTGCACCACGTCGGGACGCTGCCTCGTCGAGGTCGATCCGCGCTATTTCCGACCGACCGAGGTCGAACTTCTGATCGGCGATCCGAGCAAGGCGCAAGAAAAGCTCGGCTGGCACCACGAAACCTCTCCGCGCGACCTCGCACGCGAAATGGTCCAGGCCGACCTCAAGGTCATGCGCGACGCGCCGATCGGAAAGGGCGCGTAATGTACGCACTCGCAGGCAAAAAGGTTTTCGTCGCAGGCCACAAGGGAATGGTGGGCTCGGCGATCGTTCGGCGGCTTGCGGAAGAGGATTGCGAAGTGCTGACTCTCGACCGAGGCGAGGTCGATCTGCGCGACCAGGATGGCGTGCGGCGCTGGATGCTCGATCGTCGACCGGACGCAATATTCATGGCCGCCGCAAAGGTCGGCGGCATTCTCGCCAATAACGATTATCCGGCCGATTTTCTCCTCGACAACCTGCTGATCGAAACTGCGATGACTGCTGCGGCCCACGCTGCGGAAGTCGAGAAGATGCTGTTTCTGGGATCGAGCTGCATCTATCCGAAGTTTGCCCCACAGCCGATTCCCGAGGACGCGTTGCTCACCGGTCCGCTCGAGGCGACCAATGAATGGTATGCGATCGCGAAAATCGCTGGGATCAAGCTGGCCCAGGCGTTCCGGAAACAGTACGGTCGAGATTATATCTCTGCGATGCCGACCAACCTATATGGTCCCGGCGACAATTTCGATCTTGCATCCAGCCACGTCATGCCCGCGCTGATTCGCAAGGTGCACGATGCCAAGAAAACCGGCGCTGATGTGGTGGTCTGGGGCACGGGGACCCCGCGCCGCGAATTTCTGTATGTCGATGACTGTGCCGACGCATGCGTTGCCGTGATGAAAGCTTACTCGGGCGATGAACACGTCAACATCGGATCGGGCGAGGACATTACCATTCTCGAGCTCACCCGTACCGTCATGCGCGTTCTCGACTACGATGGCCGCATCGTGCATGACGAGAGCAAGCCTGATGGCACGCCGCGCAAGCTGATGGACGGTAGCAAGCTCCGCGCGCTCGGCTGGACGCCTAGCGTACCGCTCGAAGAAGGTATTGCGCGGAGTTACGATGCGTTTTTAGCAGGTCAATTTCGCGAGGCGAAACTCACCGCCTGACCGGACCGGCTAAATCGAAAATCTCGGTCTGTCCGAGCTCAGAAAAAGCCTGCTCCGGCTCAACGACCGGCCATGGCCTTGACCTTGGGCAGATAAGTCCGCCCGATCCGCACCGGCTCCTCGCTATCGAGCTCTACAGACCACACGCCGAGGCCATCGTGCTTGAGGCCGGTAATGCGGTCGCGCCGCAGGATGGTGGAGCGGTGGACGCGAATAAATTTCGCAGGGTCCAGCCGGTCTTCGAGACCTGCGATGGTCTGGAGCAGCAGATACGACCGATCGCCGACATGGAGGCGAACGTAATCGCGCTCCGCATCGATGCGATCGACCTGCGCCGTTTCGATGCGGATGAGTTCGGAGCGGTGGGGAATCCACAATTCGTCGAGCCATTCGCTTTCGCTGCGCGCGCCCTCATTCCGGCGTGACAATGCGCGGGCGATCGCGCGTTCCAGCCGCTCGCTCTTGACCGGTTTCAGCACGTAATCGACCGCGTCGAGATCGAAGGCTTCGACTGCGTAATTGTCGTGCGCGGTCACGAACACCACGGCGGGGCGAGTCGATTTCTTCGCCAGGCTGCGCGCAACCGACAGGCCGTCGACTTCGGGCATGGTCATGTCGAGCAGGACGAGATCGGGATGCAGCGCTTCGACCAGCCGCAGCGCCGCGGCACCGTCGCTGGCAGTGCCGACCACGGCGATATCGTCCATCTTGCAGCACAGCACCTGCATGCGCTCCACGGCCAAAGGCTCGTCGTCCACGATCAGCGTGCGCAGTTTCTCGGTCGAAGGTTCCGTCAACGTCCCCACCCCTTCAGTTTCGGGCCCAGGCTTCAGCCATGCGTCACCAGCGGAAGCCGCAATTCGGTCTCGTATCCGTCAAGCGTTTCGCCCGAGGTGATCGTGGCTAATTCTCCAAAGCGCGCCATCAACCGGTCGCGCACATTGGCAAGGCCGATGCCGAAGCCGCCCTGCGCAGCCTGCGGCAAATCCGGGCTCGCTGCGATGCCCGGCCCGTCATCGGCCACGTTCAGCACCAGACGCCCGTATTCTTCGCGCGCGGACAGGGTTATGGTCACCGGACTACTGCTGCGCGACACGCCGTATTTGACCGAGTTTTCGACCAGCGGCTGCAGGATCATGCCCGGAACGCGAAAACCCTTCAGCGCCTCCGGCAGGACGAATTCGGTCTTGAGTCGCTCGGGAAAACGGACCTGCTCGATATCGAGATAATGGCGCTGGAGATCGAACTCGTCTTCCAGCGAGACGTCGGCAGTCGGATCTTCGGCAAGGCTGTGGCGATAGAAGCCGGACAGGGTCTGGATCATTTCCTCGGCCTTGGCCTGCCGATCGGTCATCACCAGCGCGGAGAGCGAATTGAGCGCGTTGAACAGGAAATGCGGGTTCACCTGATAGCGTAGCGAACGCAGCTCCGCCGCTTTGGCTGCGCTGCGGAAGCGTTCGCCACGCCGCTCCGCATCCTTCGCGCGCACGCCCGCCAGCAGGGCGAAATACAGCGCGGCCCAGGCGATCAGGAGAAAGAACTGGCTGAGCGCGCGTTCGATAAGGATCAGCCAGCGTTCGCGGCTCTCGTCATTCGGCACCACGATCCGTCCGCGCGGCGGCGTGGACGCGCTGCCGAGGCCGTCATCGCCCGGTGCCGATGTCGCCGGGCCTTCGATCACGACATTGCCGAACTCGTCGCGACTGATCGAGAAGCCGCGTTCTTCCGCCATGCGCGCCTGGAGCCGTTCCTGAAGACCGGAAAAGACCCAGATATTCGTCTGCGCAATGGCGAGCGAGGTGGGGATCGCCAACAGCACCGCAGCGCCGATCTGGACGGCCAGGGTCCGGTGATCGAACAGGCGCAGGATCACCCACAGCCCGACCGTCGCGCTCATCCCCGCGAGCGTCACCAGCGCACGGCGGAGAATTACCTCGGTGTCCGCTTCGAGCCCCACGATCATGCCGCGGGCCGTAAAGATCAGGAAATAGGCGACCCACAGGCCGATGATCGACCACAGGACCGTGCGCACCGAC
The DNA here is from genome assembly GCF_001635685.1 of Erythrobacter sp. HI0063. Taxonomy (GTDB): domain Bacteria; phylum Pseudomonadota; class Alphaproteobacteria; order Sphingomonadales; family Sphingomonadaceae; genus Qipengyuania. The sequence goes on along the minus strand of NZ_LWFF01000355.1, from coordinate 3,875 downwards.
AGGCGCGATGGGGTGTCCGACGCAGCATCGGCGGGAGATGTGTCAAAAGGCAAAGCGACAGTCTTCTGCGCGTAAAAACCCGGATTCTCCAGCGCGGTTGTCGAGACGCGACGGCTGTTGGTCGAAGCGAGGCCGGGCCTCAGGGTACCGGCAGCAGCTTTTCCTCACGAATCTTTTCGCGCCATTTCGCCGGGGCGAGCGTGTGGACATTGTTGCCCCGCGCATCGACCGCCACGGTCACCGGCATGTTCTCGACCGTGAATTCGTAGATCGCTTCCATGCCGAGATCCTCGAAGCCGATGACCTTCGCTTCCTTGATCGCGCGCGCCACCAGATAGGCCGCGCCGCCGGTCGCCATCAGGTAAGCGGTCTTGAACCGGCTGATGACTTCGACAGCGTCCGCGCCACGCTCGGCCTTTCCGATCATGGCGAGAAGGCCGAGATCGAGCATCGTCTCGGTGAACTGGTCCATTCGGGTCGCCGTGGTGGGGCCGGCGGGGCCGACCACTTCGCCCATCACCGGATCGACCGGGCCGACATAATAGATCGCGCGGCCCGCGAATTCGACCGGCAGCTCCTCGCCCTTCGCCACCATGTCGCGAATGCGTTTGTGCGCCGCGTCGCGACCGGTCAGCATCTTGCCCGACAGGAGCAGGCGGTCGCCATGCTCCCAGCTTTCGACCTCTTCCTTCGTCAGAGTGTCGAGATCGACGCGCTTGGCCTCGGCATCGGGCTGCCAGTTGACCTTGGGCCACTGGTCCAGATCGGGCTTTTCGAGATAGCTCGGACCCGACCCGTCCAGCGTGAAATGCGCGTGCCGGGTGGCGGCACAGTTCGGGATCATCGCCACCGGCTTGCCCGCCGCGTGGCATGGCCAGTCGAGAATCTTGACGTCGAGCACGGTCGACAAGCCGCCAAGGCCCTGCGCTCCGATCCCTTGCGCGTTCACCGCGTCGAAAATGTCGATGCGGAGCTTTTCGAGATCGTTCTGGGGCCCGCGCTGTTTGAGCTGCGCCATGTCGATCGGTTCCATCAGCGATTGCTTCGCCAGACGGACGCAATGTTCCGCCGTGCCGCCGATACCGATCCCCAGCATCCCCGGCGGGCACCAGCCGGCGCCCATGCTCGGAATTTGCTCGACCACCCAGTCCACGATATTGTCGCTGGGGTTCATCATCTTGAACTTGGATTTGTTCTCGCTGCCCCCGCCCTTGGCGGCGACGTCGATTTCCACCGTGTCGCCCGGCACCATTTCGACCGAGAGGACGCACGGCGTGTTGTCGCGCGTATTGCGGCGGGTGAAGGCGGGATCGGCCAGGATCGAGGCGCGCAGCGTGTTGTCGGGGTGGTTGTAGGCCCGGCGCACGCCCTCATCGACGATGTCCTGCAATGCGCGCGTCGATTCGAGACGGCAGTTCTGGCCCCATTTGACGAAGACATTGACGATGCCGGTGTCTTGGCAGATCGGGCGGTGCCCTTCGGCGCACATGCGGCTGTTGGTCAGGATCTGCGCGATCGCATCCTTGGCCGCCGGGCCCTGCTCCGCTTCGTAGGCGTCGCCCAGCGCGCGGATATAGTCCATGGGGTGATAGTAGCTGATGAATTGCAGCGCGTCGGCCACGCTGTCGATCAGATCGTCCTCGCGGATGGTGATCATGGTTTGACCGGTTCCCGACTTGTCGTTCATCGCCGCCTCGTTCCTCTTCGCAGATTGGCGGGTGTCCTTGGCGCGGAAAACGCGAATGGTCAAAGCGCTTGGCCCCGCGCGGCCATGCGCTTAAGGAAAACGAGCGTTGCGCGGCTGTGTTGTTTATGTAATACAGCGGCGCGTATTTCCAGCTCGAGACGACAGAGATTGCGCCGATGACCGTCACCGCCGAACCGCCCCCCAAGCAGAACCAGGCTCAGAGCCAGGCACAGCGCACTTCCATCGACCATGCTGCCGCCCGCCGCGCGATGGTGGACAGCCAGCTGCGCACCAGCGGCGTCAATGCCCGTTTCGTGCTCGAACGCATGCTCATCGTCCCACGTGAGGATTTCGTGCCCGAGAACGCGCGCGGTACGGCATATATGGATCGTGCGATCCGGCTGGAAAACGGCGGTTTCCTGCCTGCGCCAGTCTTTCACGGCATGCTGCTGGAAGAAGCGTCTCCGCGGGTCGAGGACAAGGTTGTCGTGGTGGACGGTGGCAGCGGATATCTTACCGAACTGGTCCGGCCGCTGGTCGCCGAAGTCGAAACGATTACGGCGGAAGCGGCGGCCAAGGGTGACGTCCAGACGGGCGACGCCACTCTTCTGCTGATCGACGGCGCGATCGAGCACCTGCCTGCCATGCTGGCCGGAACGCTTGCCGATGGTGGTCGCGTAGTCACAGGCCTGGTCGATCGGGGCGTCACGCGGCTCGCCACCGGACGCAAGGTGGCCGGATCTCTCGGCCTTCTTCCTCTCGCCGAAACCGGCATTCCGCGTCTCGGCCAGTTCGACAAGCCCACCGGCTGGACGTTCTGACCATGGCGGGAGGGGTGTCGCCACGCGGCCTCAAGGCCAGCCTGTTCGCGCTTGCGTTGAGCAGCGCGATGGCGTCGCCTGCCCATGCCGATACCCTTCAGGAAGCCCTCACCCAGGCCTACATCAATAACCCCACATTGATGGCCGCGCGCGCCAACCTGCGCGCCACCGACGCGCAGGTGGAGATCGAGCGGGCCGATGGACGCCCCTCGGCCAATGCCAACGGTTCGCTTACCGAATTCATCGAACAGAGCTCGACCAGCTTCTTCACGCCCGATCGTGCCTTCAATGTCGGCGTGGACCTGAGCGCGCCGATCTATTCGGGCGGAGCGATCAAGAACGCGATTCGCGCCGCCGATCAGCGGGTCCAGGCGGGCCGCGCCGATCTGCGTGGGACCGAAAGCGCCGTCTTCAGCCAGGTCGTCGCCGCCTATATGGACGTGCTGCGCGGCCAGGCGCTGGTGTCGCTTGCGCGCAATCAGGTCGAAGTGCTGTCGATCAACACGCAGGCGACCAGCGACCGCTTCGAGATCGGCGACCTCACTCGGACCGACGTCGCGCAATCCCAATCGCGGCTTGCGCTGGCGCAAGGCGATCTGCGCAGCACCGAAGCAAATCTGATTGCCGCGCGCGAGGATTATATCGCGCTGGTCGGCGAAGCGCCCACCGATCTCGCTCCGCCGCCGCCTTTGCCCGGCCTGCCCGCCAGCGCGGAAACGGCAGTGGATGTGGCGCTGACCAACAATCCCGACCTCATCGCCGCGCGCGAGCGGGCCGAGGCGGCAGGCTACGATATCGACGTCGCCGGATCGACGCGCCTGCCGCGCGTGTCGGTCTTCACCGGTTACGATTACCAGAACTTTCTCGGCAGCGTGCCGAACGCGGTCGATCCCGACAATCCCACCGGCCCGGTGATTGTCAGCCCGCAGACCTCCACGGCGGCGCAGGCGGGTGTTACCGTTTCGATCCCGCTGTTTCAGGGCGGACGTCCCGCCGCCTTGCAGCGCCAGGCCCAGGCCCGCGCATCCGCCGCACTCGAACAGGTTATTGCTGCCGAACGGGACGTCATCGCGCAGGTGCGCGCCGCCTATTCCAGCTGGCAGGCCTCGCTCGCGATCATCGAAAGCTCGCAGACGGCGGTCGAAGCCGCTTCGCTCAGCCTCGAAGGCGTGCGGGCGGAAAACTCTATCGGCAACCGCACGATCCTCGATGTGCTGAATGCCGAACAGGAATTGCTGAACGCGCGCGTCGATCTCGTCACCGCGCGGCGCAACGCCTACGTCGCGGCGTTCTCGCTTCTGGCTGCCATGGGCCGGGCCGAAGCACGCGATCTGGGCCTTGCCGACGAAGGCGTGCTGTACGATCCC
>NZ_LWFF01000354.1 GCF_001635685.1 Erythrobacter sp. HI0063 | reverse complement strand
GACGATGCTGTGGGGATCGCCGAAGCGCTGATGCCGACGGATCTGGCGCTGCGGATGGCGCCCTATCTGCGCTATATGCCGCGCCTGACCCGTGCACAGCAGGCGGCAGCCGCCAATCTCGGCGCCTTCCCGCGGGCGAACGAGATCGGGCGCGACGATGCCGCCATAGCAAGCTACGCTCCTGCCAATCCGCGCGTCGCACGCGGCGCCGGCGCGGCTCTGGCACCCAGCGGCGCGCCGATGGGGTCGAATGCCGCACCTGCCGCTGCGCCAGTCCCCACCCCCGCTCCCGCGCGCCAGACGCGGCAGCAGCGCCGCCAGGCGGAGCGCGCCGCGCGCCGTGCCGCCGGGTCCGATCCGATGGATCGCACGCTGGTTCGCTCCGCGCCTGCTCCGGCGCCCGTTCCTGCGCCAGCTCCCGCTCCGGCGCCTCTTCCGGCTCCGGCGCCGCCGCCAAGCCCTGCACCCTCTCCAGCGCCGAGCGCGCAATCGGACGCTCCGGCAATTCAGTTCGAACTCCCGCCCGCCAGCGCGCCGGCATCCCAAGAGGCCACCCAGGTGGCCCGTATCGACCCTTCGCAAGTCGATCCGGATGAGAGTGCAACCCAACTGATCACGGCGGAAAATCCCGTTCAGGTCGCAGTGCTGAATCCTGCCGACAATGCCGAGAACATGGGCCCAGCTGCGCCGACGACACCCGCTCCGGCACCCGATCCCGAACCGTCGCAAAGTGTCGCGGACGCTTTTGCCGCCTTCGCGGCAACGCAGCCGGTGAGTGCGCCACGGCCAGCCAATGCGGTGGACATCACCACCATCGAACCGCCGCGCGAGCGCGCCGAACCGCCGCCGCCCAAGCCGGAAGCGAAACCGAAGCCTCCGGCCAATCCTTCGCGCCATTACGTCCAGATCGCCACCGGGCGCGATCGCGATGCGCTGAAGTTCGACTGGCGCCGCATCGCGCGCAAGGCCGATTCGCTGCTCGACGGGAAAGGGCCGTTCGTGACCAAATGGGTCGAAGCCAATCGCTTGCTGGCCGGTCCCTATCCCAGCAAGGATGCCGCGCGCGAGGTGATGAACAAATTGAAGGCGATGGGCATCGACAGTTTCACCTTCACCAGCGATTCCGGCCAGGCGATCGACCCGCTCGACTGATCGAGGCGCAGTTTTGAATGCATGTTTTCCAGGGCTTGTGCACAGCGTTTGCACAGGCCTTTCCAGCCGGTCGCGGTTTCTCCCCAGCAGCGGCGATGGCCTCGATTGCCAAGCGCCCTGCCTCTTCGGCATTGAGCCTGCATGACGAGGATGGGATCGGGCCGATGAGAGCGCTGGAAAGTTTCGCGAACGACGAGGATGCGGCGCCGGTCGACATGCTGGCGGCTTTGTTCGAAGCGCGGGGCTGGCCATGCGCCGCACGCGCCCACGAGGTCACGGGCGAAGTGCGCGGCAGCTGGTCGAATTACCAGGTGAAGGGCATCTGGCGTGCAGAGGATTGCGTGCTCCAGATCCTCTGCCTGCCCGAAATTCGCGTACCCAAAGACAGGCTCGTCGCAGCCTACGAATTGCTCGGCCTGATCAACGAACAGCTTTGGCTCGGCCATTTCGACATCTGGTCGAATGGCGGCGTTCTCCTGTATCGGAACGCGACGATGTTGGGGGACGAAGGCACGCTGAGCCTGGCCCAGGCGCAGGCGCTGGTGGAAATTGCGGTAGAGGAATGCGACCGTTTCTACCCTGCCTTCCAGTTCGTGCTGTGGGGCGGAAAGAGCCCTGCGGATGCGCTGCAGGCGGCCTTGGTCGATGCCGCCGGGGAGGCGTGAACACAGTGTTTCTCCGGCCCCCGTTCGGCCAGGTCAGGCGTTAACCAAGACCCGGCCCAAACGGTCCGGTTTCGCTTGAAATATGGGGCCGGAACCCCGATATTGTCGATATCCGCGATAGAGCGCATCGGGCGCACGGATCGCATCTAGGAGAGAGACGACACATGGCCGATTGGAACGACACCGGACGGCGGCAGACGGGCTTCAGCTCGGTTCCGCGCGCTGGCGACGCCGTTGCCCGTCGCGAGACATTCGATGCGGGCCTGCGCTCGCACATGCTTTCGATCTACAATTACATGGCGAGCGGCGTACTGCTGACCGGCATCGTCGCCATGCTGACCTATCAGTCGGGCCTCGCGGTGAATTTCGCGAGCGGGCCGCTAATGTGGATCGTTGCGCTGGCGCCGCTGGGCTTCGTGATGGCGATGAGCTTCGGCCTCCAGAAGATGAGCCGCGGGACGCTCCAAATGCTGTTCTGGGCGTTCGCGGTCGTGATGGGTCTTTCGCTGTCGACGATCTTCCTGCGCTTCACCGGCGAATCGATCGCGACGACCTTCTTCGCCACGGCGGGTGCCTTCGCGGGCCTCAGCCTGTTCGGCTATACCACCAAGAAGGATTTGTCCGGCATGGGCACCTTCCTGATCATGGGCGTCGTCGGGCTGCTGATCGCGATGGTCATCAACATCTTCCTGCAGTCGAGCGGCCTGGCGCTGGCCATCAGCTTCATCGGCGTGCTGATCTTCGCAGGCCTCACCGCCTACGATACGCAGCGCCTGAAGCGCGAATACGAGTATCTTCGCGGCACCGACTTCGTCGGCAAGGCCGTGATCATGGGCGCGCTGAGCCTCTATCTCGACTTCATCAACATGTTCATGTTCCTGCTGCAGTTCATGGGCAATCGCGAATAAGCGATCCGCGCGGTCCGCTCGCCTTCGGGGTGCGGACTGCCGCAGACAGGACTCGGTCTATCGTGCTCGGAGCGCTTCGTGCGTTCCGGGCATTTTCTTTATTGCCAAGCGCTTGTAACGCTTACTGCTTAAGCCCGCGTTCAATCGGAAGGCGACACGGGTTTCCATTACGAATTTTCGCAAACGGGAGGGCCGCCGGACTATGCGCCGCGCAACCAAATCACAGCTACGCCTCGTCACGCTCACGCTCGGAATTGCCGGG
>NZ_LWFF01000353.1 GCF_001635685.1 Erythrobacter sp. HI0063 | reverse complement strand
TTAGGCGATGAGGCCGGACGGGCTGGCGGGGACGATCGCGGCGGCCATGCAGATGGCCGAAATGGCGAAAGCGGCGATGGCGGCGAAGGCGTTGTTGGCTTTGAAGAGAGACATTTTTGAATTTCCTTTTTCCCTGAACCCCGGCCCTTCCGGGGATGCCAGAATGATTGCAACCGCCGTGCCAAACTTGAAAAACGGCTGAATTTCGCCGTTTCGGCCTCCTCGCTTCCTGACGCGTTCGTTCATCAATCCGAAAGGTTGGGAAATCTCACCACATTTTGGAATCCACCCAATTCGAGTGGCGGTATCGCGAGCGCACGGCTATCTCCTCACCCGCTCATGGCGCTCGACCGCATCTCTCTTTCGAACTTCCGCAACCATGCCGAAACCGCGATCGATGGGACCGGTCGGCTGAACCTGCTCGTCGGCGGAAATGGAGCGGGCAAGACCAATATCCTCGAGGCGCTCTCTCTCCTCGCGCCGGGCCGGGGCATGCGGCGGGCGGCGCTGGCCGATATGGCGCGCCAGGACGGGCCCGGCGGTTTCGCGATCGGCGCGAGCCTGGCTCACGATAATGTCGGTGACGAACCCGTTCGGATCGGCACTTATACCGAAGCCGCGCAGCCGGGCCGCCGCCGCGTGCGCATCAACAGCGCCGAGACCAGCGCCGTCTCGCTCGGCGAATGGATCGCGATCGGCTGGCTCACCCCGGCGATGGATGGCCTCTTCACCGGGCCTGCGCAGGATCGAAGACGCTATATGGACCGGCTGGCGCTTGCGCTCGATCCCGAGCATGCGAGCCACGCCAACCGTTACGAAGCGGCCTTGCGCGAACGTAACCGCCTGCTCGGCGAAGATCGCGAGCCCGATCCCGCCTGGCTCGATGCGATCGAAAAGCAGCTCGCCGAACATGGCGACGCGCTCTCTGCGGGACGCGCGCGGCTGGTCGATGCGATGATGGCCGAGATCGTGGCGCAACCCGAAGCGCCCTTCCCCCGTCCCGCATTAAGCTACGCGCCGGGCGGCCCGCTCGGTTTCGAAGCCCTGTCGCAGGCGCTTCATGACGGGCGCCGCCGCGATCGCGCCGCCCAGCGGACGCTGACCGGCCCCCATCGCGACGATCTGGACGTGCTCTACGCCGCGAAACGGATGCAGGCCGCCGCCTGTTCGACCGGAGAACAGAAGGCGCTGCTGCTCGCAATGACGCTGGCGCACGCGGCGCTCGCGGCGAGAGGCCGTGCCTCGCTGCTCTTGCTGGACGAGGTCGCCGCGCATCTCGATCCCGATCGGCGCGTGGCCTTGTTCGATCGGTTGCGCGGCGGCGGCGCACAGGTTTGGATGACGGGGACGGAGACCGCCCCCTTCGAAGCTATCGCGGGCGAAGCGTCCGTCTGGGAAGTGCGCGATGGCGCGGTTACGCGCCCCTGATCTTTTCTCCCGCGCGTTTCTTGGCTTCTACTCATCGGGCTCCGGCAAGGCCTCGGCCACCTGCGCGACCGTGTCGATCGCCAGGACCTGCAGGCCCTCTTCGGTCGGGTGGATGCGGTCGTCTTGGAAGAGCTCGGGCCGCTGGTAGACCGTCTCCAGCCAGAACGGGATCAGCTCGGCCCCGTATTCTCTCGCCAGATCGCCGTAGAGCGCGTCGAATTCTCGCTGGAACTCCGGCCCGTAATTGGGCGGTGCCCGCATTCCCATCAGCAGGACTGGAATGCCCCGCTCACGCAATTCGCCCAGCATCGTTTCGAAATTGGCGCGCGTCTCGGCCGGCGGGATACCGCGCAGCAGATCGTTTCCGCCCAGTTCCAGAATGACGAGATCGATATCCGTCTGCTTGTCCAGCACGAAGGGCAGACGCTGGCGCCCCGCCCCGCTGGTATCCCCCGACACGCCCGCATTGACGATCCGCGCATCGATCCCCCGCGCCCGCAGCGCGTCTTCCAGCTTGGCGGGATAGCTGTTCTCCACTCCCACGCCGTAGCCTGCGAAAAGACTGTCCCCGAAGGCGAGGATGCGGCGCTCCGGCCCGCTTACAGGGACTTGCGGCGTATCGTCGTTCGCGGCGGAGGGCGTCGCCCGACGTGCCGTTTCGTCGGCCTGGGGCGCAGGGTCGGCGCTTTGGCCGCAGGCGGCAAGGAGGATCAGCAGCGGAAGGATCGACAAACGGACGAGATGCACCGGCGAGGCTCCTTGTGACGGACGGCACCCTGTGCCATCGCAGCGATGTGACCAATTCTCAAGCTGCGATCTCCGCCCGCAATCTCACCCTCACTCTTGGAACCGCGGAAGCGCCGGTTGAAATCCTGCGCGGCGTCGATCTCGACGTGATGCCGGGCGAAACGGTGGCGCTGCTCGGCCCGTCCGGATCGGGCAAGAGCTCGCTGATGGCTGTCCTGTCCGGTCTCGAACGCGCGAGCGGGGGTACGCTTCAAGTCGCGGGTCAGGATTTCGTCGGCATGGACGAGGATGCGCTGGCCCATGCGCGGCGCGGGCGGATCGGGATCGTGCTGCAGGCCTTTCACCTCCTGCCGACCATGACCGCGCAGGAAAACGTGGCCACGCCGATGGAACTGTCGGGAGAGAAGGAAGCGCAGCCACGCGCCCGAACGGAGTTGGAGGCAGTCGGGCTCGGCCATCGGCTCGACCATTATCCGCAGCAATTGTCCGGGGGTGAACAGCAGCGCGTGGCCATCGCCCGCGCCATCGCCCCGCGACCCGATTTGATCTTTGCCGATGAGCCCACGGGCAATCTCGACGCGGCGACGGGTCAGGAAATCGTCGATCTGCTCTTCGCCCGCCGCGCGGAAACGGGCGCTACCCTACTCGTCATCACGCACGATCCGGAACTCGCCAAACACTGCGATCGGGTGATTCAGCTGGGCGACGGGGTGATTGCGAGCGACACGCGCACATGACCTGGGGCGAAGCCTGGCGGATCGCGCGGCGCGATCTGAATGCGCGGTTCAAGGGATTGCGCCTTTTGCTGGTCTGCCTGTTTCTGGGCACAGGCGCGCTGGCGGCGATCGGGACTCTGACTGCGGCGATCGAAGGAGAGATCGCGTCGAGCGGGCAGGAACTGCTCGGCGGCGACCTCGAAATCGAATTGTGGCAGCGTTCGCTCAACGCGCAAGAAGACGCCGCCCTCGCCGAATACGGGTCGCTGACGCGTGGATACCGGTTGCAGGCGATGGCGCGGCGCGGCGATCAGGCGGTGCCGATCGGCTTGAAGGCGGTCGACGATGCCTATCCGCTCTACGGTGCATTGACCCTGCAAGACGGTCGCAATGTGGGTGCGCCCGCGCTGGACGAGGCCTGGCTCGATCGCGGCGCTGCCGAACGACTCGGCGTCGAACCCGGCCAGACCATCGCCATCGGTACGCGCACGCTGACAGTCGGCGGCATCATCGCGACCGAGCCCGACAAATTGAGCGAAGGATTCCAATTGGGCCCGACCGTGATCGTGGCGGAAGGCCTGCCGGAAGCGGCCGGATTGCTTGCGCCGGGATCGATGTTCCAGAGCAAGACCCGCGTCGCTTTTGCCACGCCGCGCGATCCGCAGGCCGTGCGCGACGAATTGGAGGACCGCTTCCCCGAAGCTGGATTCGATTTCCGCACCGCCGATCGCGCGTCGCCTGGCGCCGATCGCTTCGTCAGCCGGATGAGCGAATTCCTGACTCTGGTCGGCCTTGCCGCGCTCGTCATCGCCGGGATCGGAATCGGCGGCGGCGTAACGTCCTATCTCGACGCGCGGCGGCAGGCGATCGCGACGCTCAAGATCCTGGGCGCGAGCAGCACCGATATCGCGCGCATCTACGCGCTCCAGATCGGGGCGGCGGCGCTGGCGGGCAGCCTTGCCGGGCTGCTGGTGGGCGTGGCGGTGACGCCGCTTCTGGCCGTGGCGCTGTCCGGCCTGCTGCCGGTCGAAACCGGCTTCGTGGTCGATCCGCTCGCTCTGCTGACCGCGCTGGCGTACGGGCTGCTCGTAGCCTTCGTGTTCGCCGCGCCCCCGCTGCTGCGCGCGCGCCATTTCCCTGCCATGGCGCTGATGCGTGCGCGGATCGCACCGCTGGCGCGGGACCGGCAGGCCCTGATCGCCGTCGGCGCGGGGCTGGCCGCGATCGTCGCGCTGGCGCTTCTGACGGCGAGCAATTGGCAGCTATCTGGCCTGTTCCTGATCGGCGCGGCGGCCGCTTTGGGATTGCTCGCTCTTCTTGGTTTCGCGATCCGCAAAATCGCCGGTGCGCTCCCTCGCCCGCATAATCCGATCGCGCGCAATGCGCTTGCCAATCTCCACCGCCCCGGCTCTTCGACCGGCGCGCTGGTTACTGCGCTCGGCTTCGGGCTTGCCGCCTTCGTGCTCCTCGCCGCGGTCCAATCCGCCATCGACGGCAATATCGAGCGCCGCGTTCCCGATCAGGCCCCCGACTACTTCGTCCTCGATGTGCCGCGCGATCGTGTGAGCGCGTTCGAAGACCTCGTCCGCAGCGAAGATCCCGAGGCCGATATCCGCACCGTTCCCGCCCTGCGCGGCGCGGTGCTGGCCTTCGGGTCAGACGGCGACATGACCCGCACCGCCGAACTCGAGGAAATCCCCGACGGCGCGTGGGCGCTGCGCGGCGAACGCGGCCTGACCTATGCCGACGAGGTTCCTCCCGGCAACACCATCGTCGAAGGCGACTGGTGGGGCCCGTTCCACGAGGGCGAGGCGCTGGTCAGCGTCGATCAGGAATTCGCCGAGGCCGCCGGGCTCGAAATCGGCGATCTGCTGACCTTCGGCGTGCTGGGGACCGAGCGCACTGCGCGCATCGCCAATCTGCGCACGATCGATTGGGAAAGCCTGGGCTTCAATTACGTCTTCGTGCTCAGCCCCAATGCCCTCGACGATGTGCCGCACAATCTCGCCGCCACGATCGAGCTTGCGGACGGAACGCCCACTGCGCCGATCCTCCAGGGGCTGGTGCGCGAATTTCCGTCTTCCTCGGTGATCGAGGTCGGCGGCATTCTCGCACAGGCGCGCACGCTGCTCGAACAGGTCGGCCTCGCCACGCTGGCGGCGGCAAGCGTGGCCGTGCTGGCGGGCCTCGCCGTGCTGCTGGGGGCCATCGCCGCTGCGCGTGCGGCGCGGACCTACGACACCGTGATCCTGCGCGTCCTCGGCGCGGACCGGCGGCAGGTGCTGGCGATGCAATTGATCGAATACGGCGTGCTGGCGCTGGCGCTGGCCGTGGTGGCTCTGGGGCTCGGTAGCCTGCTCGCCTGGCTGGTCATCACGCAATTGTTCGAATTCGACTGGCTGCCCGACTGGAGCGAGATCTTCGCCGTGCTCGGCATGGGGCTTGCCGTCGTGATGGCCTTCGCGATCGGCGGCTCGCTGCCTCTGCTGCGGGCCAAGCCGGCACAGGCGCTGCGCGCGCTCTGACACGACGCTCCGCCGTCCCGGCTTTCTCATGCTCGCTTCACAGGACAAAAAAGGGGGCCCGAAAGCCCCCTTCTCCTTATCCGGTGCTGTGAAGCGCGGTCTTAGAACCGGACCCGCGCCGTCACGCCATACGTACGCGGCTGGCTGGGATAGCCCGAGATCGAGCCCGCCTGCGCGGTGCTGGGGAAGATCTGGGTGAGGTACTGCTCGTCGCCCAGATTGCGGACATAGCCGGTCACTTCGAACCCGTTCTCCATCGCGAAGGTCAGCGAGGCGTTCACCTGATTGACTTCGCGCGTGTAGTTGCGGGCGATCGCGCGCTGCTGTTCGAATGTGCCGAAGCCCGGAACGCCTTCGATCAGCTGAGTATCGCTCTCGTGATAGAAATCCACGCGTCCGATCAGCAGATTGCCGCTCGATCCCAATTCCTGCGTATAGGTCGCCGAAGTGGCGATCGTGAACGAGGGGATCCCCGCCGGGCGCGTGCCCGTCAGATCGCCGACAGCCGAATTGGTGAAGCTGTTATAGATCGGATCGAGATGGGTCAGCGCGAAGGTGAACACCAGAGCGTCGGTCGGGTTGATCGTGCTGTCGAGCTCGAAGCCCCGCGTCGATTGCTCGCCCGCATTCGCCAGAGCGAAGCCGGTGCCGGTGAAGACGTTCGACTGGAAGCCGTCCAGCGTCTGATCGAACAGCGCGACGTTCAGCGCGAAGCCTGGGTAGTCCAGCTTGATGCCGAGTTCGTAGACTTCCGATTCTTCCGGCCCGGCGAAGCGCGACCCGGTTCCCAGATTCGGCACCGCGATGCCCGCGTCGCGGATCGGCGAGGACGGCGCGAGGATCAGGCTGCCGCGCGGACCCGGCGTGTAATTGCTCGCCAGCGGACGGCTGTCGCGTGACAGATTGACCGAACTCGCCTTGAAGCCGGTGGCATAGGTGAAATACGCGTTGATATTGTTGTTCACCTCGTAGGCGATGCGGCCGGTATAGCTCCAGTCGTCGTCTTCCGTCTGACCCGGTTCGACCGCGTTCGGCACGCCCAGGAAGGGCGGGATGAACTGCAGCGGCTGAAGGGCGAGCAGCGGGTTCACCGCCGGATTGAGCGCGGCGCTCGTGATCGCTCCGAAGGCCGGTCGTGTGGCGGGATTGGTCGCAAAGCCATTGATGACCGTAGGGGTCACCGCGCCGGGCGCCACGTTCAGCGCACGGGCGATCTGGCCGACGATGAAGGCATCGACGAGATTCACGTTCGCCAGCGGATCGAAGGATTGCTGTGCGAGAGTGAAGTCCTTCTCGTCCTTCGTGTAGTTGAAGCCACCGGTCAGCGTGATGCGATCGGTGACTTCGAAATCCACCGTTCCGAAGACGGAATAGCTTTCGTTCTGAAGCGTGAAGGCTTCACGCGACAGCGGGCCGGCGGCGAAGCTGCCGCCCACAGGAATGCCCAGACCGGCTTCGGCGGCGGGAAGCCGTCCTCCCGCCAACGCATTGAAGAACGGCCGTGCCGCAGCACCATTGTCGAGACCGCTGGTCTGCACCACGTCTTCGTTGAAATAGAAGCCGCCGAGCAGGAAGTTGAACGGCCCGTCGAAGTCCGACGTCAGGCGCAGTTCCTGCGTGAAGGTGTCGACCGCCTGGTCACGGAATTCGCTGACGATGTCCGCGCTGGTGAAATCGACGTCCTGCTGGTTGAAAGCGCGCAGTTCGCGATACGCAGTGATCGAGGTCAGCGAGAAAGCGCCGATCTCGTAATCGGCCTGGAGCGAGCCGCCATAGCTTTCGATGTCGTTGGTCGGCAGCTGGTTCAGATAGGCTTCGTAGCTGAACGGATCGTTCGCCGCGACATTGCCGCCCACCGCGCGGGTCGCAGCGAAGGTCGGCCCGGCGAGGACGTTGCCGGCGAAGCAGCAATTCTCGTCGATCTTGGAGTAATCGCCGATCGCGCGGACACGCAGCGCCCCGCCATTGTCGAAGAGAAGCTGGGCGCGCGCGCCGTAGCGGTTGCGATCGTTGATCTTCTCGTCGAGGTTGACGACGTCGACATAGCCGTCGCGCGTGTTGTAATTGCCTTCCAGAGAGAAGGCGACGCTGTCGGTGATCGGGCCGGTGACGTCGCCGCGCACGACGATATTGTCGTAATTGCCGTAGGTCAGCGCGGCGCTGCCGCCGAAGTCGAATTGCGGTTCGCGCGTGACGACCGAGATGATGCCGGCGCTGGCGTTCTTGCCGAACAGGGTCGACTGCGGCCCGCGCAGCACTTCGATGCGCGCGACATTGGCGAGATCGTTGATCTGCGCCGCCGAACGCGAACGGTAGACCCCGTCGATGAACACGCCGACCGAAGGCTCGACGCCGACATTGTTCGCGCCGTTGCCGAAGCCGCGGATGAAGAAGGTGGTGTTGGCCGAGCTCTGCAGCTGGCTGACGCGCAGCGACGGTGCGACCGTCTGCAGGTCGAGCAGGTCGCGGATTTCCGCGCGTTCGAGCGTCTCGCCCGTGGTAACGCTGACCGAGACGGGCGTTTCCTGAAGGGTCTGGGCACGCTTGGTCGCGG
>NZ_LWFF01000352.1 GCF_001635685.1 Erythrobacter sp. HI0063 | reverse complement strand
GTGCGTCGGCATCCGGTCCGCATCGGGGTCCATCGCGAACCATTGCTTGCGCCCGTCCATCGGAGTGCGCCCGTCGCGCATATCCTCGACCAGCCAGACGAAGCGTTCGCTGGCGATCTGGTTCAGCGCCGGGCCGGGCCCTTTAGCGATCGCGGCGGCGAGCGCTTCGTGGCCGTAATCCTTGGGCATCAGGCCTTCCGCACCGATTCCGTCGATGAATTTTGCAAGCGCCTGCGCCTCCGCCAGGGACCATTCGCCGACCAGAGAGGGAATTTCCTGCACCACTTCGCCCGAAACCATCTCAACGTCACCGAAGCTATCGGCGACGCTGGGCTGAGCGGCTTTGGATTGCGCGGCCTCGGGCCTGGAAGCGGGGGTAGGTGCGACCGGGCGCGGCTGCTGGGCCTGCATCTGCGTATAGTCGGGCATCGCTCGCTCGACCTTGGCGGGTTCGGGCGGAAGCAGGTTTTCCGGCCCGCTCGATTGCGCGGATACGCCATTCGATACGAGAGCGAACGCCGCCAAGGCGATGCCCGCCGTTCCTGCCTTCAGACTGCGCATACCCATCTCTTTTACCACCATCTTAAGCGCCCCTGCCCCGCCGGTCCTAATGCCAGACGAAGCGTTCGGCGCGCGAATATCCATAGCGAGCCTGTATAGCTCGTTTCGTCCTCGTTCTCTACTGCCATGGCTGACTGGTGCCTGAATTTGCGCTTGCCCGGCGCGGAGCCGCGGCCCATCCGCGCACCATGCCGTCCCCGCGCGCCTATCGGCCGATCCTTGCCGCTCTTGCAGGCGTTGCGGCCCTGGCGCTGATGGATGCGTTCATGAAAGGCGCCTCGCTCGCGATCGGGGCCTATAGCGCGGCCTTATTGCGCTCCGCTCTGGGCCTCTGCCTGATCGCACCGGTATGGCTGGCGGCGGGCGGGCGCTGGCCGGGCAGGCAGGCGCTGCGCCTGCATCTGGTGCGCGGTGTGGTCTCGGCGTTCATGGCCCTCAGCTTCTTTTTCGCGCTGACCCGACTTCCCATCGCGGAGACCATCGCGATATCCTTCTTCGCGCCGATCCTGTCGCTTTATCTCGCCGCAATCATCCTGAAAGAGCGCATCCGGCGCAGCGCCATTGCCGCCGGCCTGTTCGGACTGGCAGGAACGCTGGTGATCGTGGGCGGCAGGATCGGGCGCGAGACGTTTAATGACGGGGCCGCCGCAGGCCTTACGGCGATCCTGTTTTCGGCGCTGCTCTATGCTTACAATCTGATTCTTGCGCGCCAGCAGGCGCAGACCGCCGGGCCGCTCGAAATCGCCAGCTTCCACAGCGGAGTCGGCGCGGCGGTGCTGGCGCTCGGCGCGCCGTGGCTGCTTGCCTTGCCGGATGGCGAGACGTTTCTCGCGATCGGAGCCGCCTCGCTCCTGACCGTATGTGGGGCCGCCGTGCTGGGATGGGCCTATGCCCGCGAAGAGGCGCAAGTTCTGGTGCCGATGGAATATTCGGGTTTCCTGTGGGCCGCCCTGTTCGGCTGGCTGTTCTTTGCAGAGACGGTCACGCCAACTGTGCTGGCGGGAACCGCGCTGATCGTTATCGGGTGCGCCATCGCGACACGGCGCGATAGCAGAGCTGGCTCGACTTAACGGTTCTGAGTCGCTTTCGCTTCGGCGGCGACCGCCGGATCGCCGGAAAAGCTCGCCGCCGCCGCGAAACAGGCCGCAACGCCCAGCGCTGCCGCGACTACCACAGCGCGGATCGGCGCGCGGCGCTTTGCATGCGGTTTTGCAGCCTTCGCTTGCGGCGTGGCAGCAATCGTGTCGGAACGCATTGGTAATCTCCCCGGGGCGCCTCGTTCGAACCCATCCGAGATGATGGTTTCGAAGCGTATGGCTGCCTTCATTATGCCATAATTACCGATAAGCACCAACCCAGGTTCCCGATTGTTCCCTCCGCAAGCGCCCACCCTTGCAATTCGGAGCCTTTTCGCTCACGAGCGCGTTACATTTTTGCCTCCCCGCATTCGGGTGCAGGCTCCGAACAGAAAGGACCAGATCCGCATGACCCAGGTCGGCCAGGATACGCTCGCAACCCGCTCCACTCTCACCGTCGGTGGCAAGGACTACGCCTATTACTCGTTCGAGAAGGCGGCGGAGAAATTGGGCGACGTGTCGCGCCTGCCCTTCAGCCTGAAGGTTTTGCTCGAAAACATGCTGCGGTTCGAGGATGGCGGCTTCACCGTTTCGACCGACGATGCGCAGGCGATCGCGGACTGGCAGAAGAACCCGGTCACCGGCAAGGAAATCCAGTACCGCCCGGCGCGCGTCCTCTTGCAGGATTTCACCGGCGTCCCCTGCGTGGTCGACTTGGCCGCGATGCGCGACGCGATCGCCAAGCTCGGCGGGGACACTGCCAAGATCAATCCGCAGGTTCCGGTCAACCTCGTCATCGACCACTCGGTGATGGTGGATGAATTCGGCCATCCCAAGGCCATGGAACAGAACATGGAACTCGAATACGCCCGCAATGCGGAGCGGTACGACTTCCTCAAATGGGGTTCGAAGAGCTTCGAGAACTTCTCCGCTGTGCCTCCCGGCACCGGCATCTGCCACCAGGTGAACCTCGAATATATCGGCAAGGGCGTCTGGTCGACCAACGACCCTGACGGCAACGCGATCGCCTATCCCGACACCTGCGTGGGCACTGACAGCCACACCACGATGATCAACGGCCTGGGCGTGCTTGGCTGGGGCGTCGGCGGGATCGAGGCGGAAGCGGCCATGCTCGGCCAGCCGATCTCGATGCTGATCCCCGAAGTCGTCGGCTTCAAGCTTGAAGGTGCGCTGGCCGAAGGCGTGACCGCGACCGACCTCGTTCTGACCTGCGTGCAGATGCTGCGCGAAGTGGGCGTGGTGGGCCGTTTCGTCGAATTCTACGGTCCCGGCGTGTCCAATCTCAGCCTCGCCGACCGTGCGACCATCGCCAACATGGCGCCCGAATACGGCGCGACCTGCGGCTTCTTCGGCATCGATGAAAAGACGCTCGACTACATGCGCCTCACCGGTCGTGACGAAAGCACGATCGAGCTGGTCGAAGCCTATTCCAAGGCGCAGGGCATGTGGTTCACGCCCGAGAACGAGCCGATCTTCACCGATACGCTCGAACTCGACATGGCCAAGGTCGTCCCCAGCCTTGCCGGCCCGAAGCGCCCGCAGGACAAGGTCGCGCTCCCCCAGGTGGACGAGCTGTTCAACACCGACCTCAAGACCGTCTACGGCAAGGACGAGCCGCGCCGTGTGGCGGTCGAAGGCAAGGACCACGATGTCGGCGACGGCGACGTTGTGATCGCGGCGATCACCAGCTGCACCAACACCTCGAACCCCGACGTGCTGATCGCCGCCGGTCTGGTGGCGCAGAAGGCCAACGCCAAGGGCCTGAAGCCCAAGCCCTGGGTGAAGACCAGCCTCGCACCGGGATCGCAGGTCGTCACCGACTATCTCGTGAAGTCGGGCCTCCAGACCGATCTAAACGCGATCGGCTTCGACCTCGTCGGCTATGGCTGCACCACATGTATCGGCAATTCCGGCCCGCTCGCCACGCCGATCAGCCAAGCGATCAACGGTAACGATCTGGTCGCTGCCAGCGTCCTGTCGGGCAACCGAAATTTCGAAGGCCGCGTCTCGCCCGACGTGCGCGCGAACTTCCTCGCCTCGCCCCCGCTCGTGGTCGCCTATGCGCTCAAGGGAACGGTGACCGAGGACATCACCACGACCCCGATCGGCCAAGACCGTGAAGGCAATGACGTGATGCTGGCCGATCTGTGGCCGACCAATCAGGAAATCGCCGACCATCGCGCCGCCAATATCGATCGCGACATGTTCGTGAACCGGTATGCCAACGTCTACGAAGGCGACGAGCACTGGAAGGCGGTCAAGGTCGAAGCGTCGGACACCTATCGCTGGAATCCGACCAGCACCTATGTCGCCAGCCCGCCCTATTTCGACGGCATGAGCATGACGCCCGCGCCCGTCACCGACATCGTGGATGCGAAGCCGCTGGCGATCTTGGGCGATTCCACCACGACCGACCACATCAGCCCGGCCGGTTCGATCAAGGAAGACAGCCCGGCAGGCCAGTATCTGCGCGATCACCAGGTCTCGAAGTCGGACTTCAACAGCTACGGTTCGCGCCGCGGCAACCACGAAGTGATGATGCGCGGCACCTTCGCCAATATCCGCATTCGCAACGAAATGGTCCCCGGCGTCGAAGGCGGCGAGACGACCTACAAGGGCGAACAGATGCCGATCTACGATGCGGCGATGAAGCACAAGGAAGACGGCACGCCGCTCGTCGTGGTTGCGGGCAAGGAATACGGCACCGGCTCCAGCCGCGACTGGGCGGCCAAGGGTACGATCCTGCTGGGCGTGCGTGCGACGATCGTCGAAAGCTACGAGCGTATCCACCGTTCGAACCTGATCGGCATGGGCGTGCTGCCGCTGCAATTCGCGGCGGGCGATACGCGCCAGACGCTGGGCCTCGGATCGGACGACAGCTTCACGATCAAGGGCCTTGCCGATCTGACGCCCGGCCAAGATGTCGAAGTCGAAGTGACGCGCGCCAACGGCGATACCTTCACCTTCACGGCCAAGTGCCGGATCGATACCGCGAACGAAATGGAATATTACCGCAATGGCGGCATCCTCCATTACGTGCTGCGCAAGCTGGCTGCGGACTGAGGCACGTTAGGCCCGCCCCCCCCAAATGGGGGCGGGCTCCGACACACTATCGAAGCAAAAACGAAAAGGGCGGCCTTCCGGTCGGGAAGGCCGCCCTTTTTCCGTTGGGAACCGTGAAGCTTTGGCGGATCAGAGCTTCGGCGGATCAGGCCGCCTTTTGTGGAGCGACCTTGCGGCGACGCAGGAGCGCGGCAGCTGCGAGGCCGAACAGGACCATCATCGGCGGCGCGGGCACTTCGGTCCCGCTCGACGTGCTGGTGCTGGTCGAACTGTTGGTGCTCGAAGAGGTCGAGCTCGACGAAGAGGTCGAGGACGAAGTCGAGCTCGAGGACGATGTCGAGCTGCTGGTGCTCGACGTGATATCGCCGGAAGTCGAAGAGCTGGTGCTGCTGCTCGTCGAAACGTCGCCAGAGGTCGAGGAACTGGTGCTGCTCGACACGTCGCCCGATGTGGAAGAGCTCGTGCTGCTCGAAACGTTGCCCGATGTGGACGTGGTGCTCGACTGATTCTGGTTCTGGTTTTGATTCTGGTTCTGATTGATATTGCCAGAACTCGTCACATTGCCGGAGCTTGTCGAGGTCGAGCTGGACGTCGAAACCTGACCGGTCGATGTCGAGACCTGGCCTGTCGAAGTCGAAACCTGACCGGTCGACGTCGAAACCTGGCCGGTCGACGAAGAAACCTGGCCCGTCGAGCTCGACACGTTGCCCGAGCTGGTCGTGCTCGAGACCTGACCGGTCGACGTCGAAACGCCCCCCGTCGTGGTCGACGATGAGGATCCGCCACTGGACGTCGACGTGGACGAGCCGCCGCTCGACGTCGAGGTGGACGAGCCACCGCTCGAGTTTTCGATATCGATGTCGATATTGCCATCGAAGCCGCCGGTCGACGTGGTCGTGGTAGTCGTCGTGGTGCTGCCGCCGGGCTGGCCATTCGACGAACTCGACGTGCTGGACGACGAGCTGCCATTGCCGTCCTGACCCTGCCCCTGGTTCTGGCCGAGATTCACGACGACACTCGTGCTGCCGCCACCGCCGCTCGATCCGAAGAAGCCGCCGAAGAATCCGCCGCCGAAGCCGCCACCGCCAAAGCCGCCGCCAGCCGAGGGGATGGAACGGGCAGCGGTGCCGCCACCGCCCAGCGGACGCGCTTCGGGAAGCGGAGGTACCGGAACCGGGGCGAGAGCCGCGCGATAGACCGGCGGGCAGACATTGGCGCCCTGATAGGTGGCTTGGGGGGATGAGGCAGGCACGCATTCGACCTGGCGCGGAATGACGCGCGCGGCGCGGGGCGGCGGGGCCGGACGCGTCGCGCGCGGGGTTGCCTTGGCCTGCTTGATCATCCGCGGCTGCGTCTTGGCGCCCTTCGCCGACTTGTAGCTCGGCGCATCCGTCACCGGCTTTTCGGCGACGTGGACGGCACCGCCGGCCAGCAAAGCACCGCCCGCCGCGGTGGCCGAAAGTTTTGCTAGGGCTGCTTTGACCGACATATGTGTCTTCCTGTTGGCTTCTCAGGCGCCAATTTGGTGGCCCTGCCGACTGCTATAAGATTCGCGTAATACTCGCTCTGCACCCTAAATGTAAATTTTCCTTTCGATTGCGAGTCCTTCTCCGGTTCGCGTCCCGAAACGGGACCGGGGTGACCGGAGATGTTAAGATCCCGGCGCGATTCCTGCCCTTACGCGGATTAATCTTCGCTTCCGAACATCTCGCCCTGAGAGCGCCCTCTTTCGACAGGCGACGCGAGGCCGAGATGCGCCCAGCCGCCATCGTTGAGACAGCGCCCACGCGCCGTGCGGGCGATCAGGCCGAGCTGGATCAGATAAGGCTCGATCACTTCCTCCACCGTGTCGCGCGGCTCGCTGAGCCCTGCGGCCAGCGTCTCGACGCCCACAGGGCCGCCCTTGTAGGTTGTACCGATCATGGTGAGATAGCGCCGGTCCATCGCATCGAGGCCGAGCGAATCCACTTCCAGCCGGGTCAGCGCATCGTCCGCCACCTGCGCCGTGACGGTCCCCTCGCCCAGCACATGCGCGAAATCTCGCACGCGCCGCATCAATCGCCCGGCAACGCGCGGCGTCCCCCGGCTGCGCCGCGCGATCTCGCGGGCGCCGCCCTCGTCGATACCCATGCCGAGCAGGCCTGCCCCGCGCGTGACGACGCGCAGTAGCTCGTCCTCGGTATAGAAATTGAGGCGCACCGGAATGCCGAAGCGATCGCGCAGAGGCGTCGTCAGCAGCCCCTGCCGCGTGGTCGCGCCGACCAGCGTGAAAGGCGGCAGATCGATCCGCACGCTCCGCGCAGACGGCCCCTCGCCGATTATCAAGTCGAGCGCGCGGTCCTCCATCGCGGGATAGAGCACTTCCTCGACCACCGGATTGAGGCGGTGGATCTCGTCGATGAAGAGGACATCGTTGGGTTCGAGATTGGTCAGCAAGGCGGCGAGATCGCCCGCCTTCGCGATCACCGGCCCGCTGGTGGCGCGAAAGCCGACACCCAACTCCTTGGCGACGATCTGCGCCAGCGTGGTCTTGCCGAGCCCCGGAGGCCCGAAGAACAGCACATGGTCCATCGCCTCCCCCCGCGCCTTCGCCGCCTCGACGAACACGCGCAGGTTTTCGCGCGCAGCTTTCTGCCCGACGAATTCGGCG
>NZ_LWFF01000351.1 GCF_001635685.1 Erythrobacter sp. HI0063 | reverse complement strand
GATGCGGACGTGACGGGCGTGGCGGGAACCACGATCGACGAAGGTCGTACCGATCCCCTTCTTTCGGTCGTGACGCGGGCCGACGGCGCCCTGCTCGGCAATGCGAATGTCGCGACCTGTTCCTTTACCTCTGACAGCGATCGCATGTTGTTCCAGACCGCCGTGCCCGACGACGGGGGCGCCAATCCTCGCGGCGTCGCGCGTGTCAGCGGGGAGCCGGTGCTGTTCACGGCCGAATTTACCGGCGCTCAGGCGCGCATGGAAGAAGGCGGGCGCTATGGATCGGATGGCGATCTGGTCGCCCAGATCGTGCGCGGCGAAGCGGAGGATGGCGAACAGAGCCAGCCGGACGCCGCCGAAGACAGCGAGGGCGACGCGCCCGCACGCATCGAAACGCGCACCTGGCCTGCCACGCTCACGATCGCGTATGAGGGCACGCCGCTTTCCACGCGCAGTTCTGGCACTTGGGCTTGCGGCAATTGACGCCTTGCTCGGCCCACCATGCCGGGGCTAGGGCGCAGACGGTTTCTTAGAGACGAATTGAGGAAAGCATTTCCGCCATGGCGAAAAGCAGCGCGTTGAACGGCAAACTGGTGACGCTGATGGGCGGCAGCGGCTTCATCGGCAATTACGTGGCTCAGGCGCTGCTGGATCGCGGCGCGCGGCTGCGGGTCGCCAGCCGCCATCCTGAGCGCGCCTTCAATCTCAAGCCGCTCGCCAAGCTCGGCCAGTTGCAATTCGCCCGCTGCGACGTGACCGACCGTCGACAGGTCGAACAGGTGATCCAGGGCTCCGACGCCGTGGTCAATCTGGTCGGCAGCTTTCAGGGCAATCTGAAGCAATTGATGGGCATCAGCGCCGGATGGATGGCCGAAGCCGCCGCCGCAACCGGCGCCGAGGCCTTCGTTCAGGTCAGCGCGATCGCCCTCCGACCGGACGAAGACGTCGAAATCGACTATGCCGAAGCGAAGCATCTCGGCGAGGATCTGGTGCGCGAAGCGTTTCCGAACGCCACCATCCTGCGTCCGTCCCTCCTGTTCGGGAAGGACGACGATTTCACCACGATGTTCGCGCAGATGATCCGCTGGCTGCCCGTGCTGCCGGTGTTCGGGCCGGACAAGGAATTGCAGCTCGTCTATGTCGACGACGTCGCCGAAGCGGTGGCGGTCGCGCTGGAATCGCCGGGCGAGCACGGCGGCAAGATTTTCGAGCTCGGTGGGCCTGAAAAGGTCACGATGCTCGAACTGAACCGCCGGATCGCGGAGGCGCAGCGCCGCTCCCGCACCTTCCTGCCCATGCCCGATGGCGTCGCAGGCGCGTTCGCTTCGCTACCCGGCACTCCAATGGGCAGCGATCAGTGGGAATTGCTGAAGCAGGGAAATACCGTTTCGGGCGAACATCCCGGCCTCGCCGAGCTGGGGATCGAGCCAAAGCCGCTCGGCCTGTTCCTCGACAAGTGGATGGTGCGCTACCGCAAGCATGGCCGCTTCGGCGACCGCGCGATGGCGTCGGGCGGGCTCTGAGCGCGTCGGGCGATATTCGCTGGCTTGCGGCTAGGAGCGGTGCTCGATCGGTAGGGGTGCGGCCGGTTCGACCAAGAGGATCGAGCCTTCACTGCCGATGATAAGCACGCGTTGCCCCGCTGGAGTATCGTTTCCGCGGGCGATCCACTCGCTGTCTCCGACGCGCACCCGGCCCTCGCCCCCGTCGATCGGAGTGGTGACGACGGCAGTTTGTCCAACCAACCGTCCGCGACGATTGTTGAGCAGCGGATCGGAGCTTACGATCGGTCGATCGCGCAGCATCCGCTTGGCGGAAAAGGCGAAGATCAGCGCGAGCGAAATGAAGGCGACGACCTGAATGCCGAGCGCTGGCCCTGCGATCAGCGCGATCACGCCCGTTGCCAGAGCCGCCATGGCGAGCCAGATCAGATAGACGCCCGGCACCACCATTTCGAGACCCGACAGCAAGAGACCGGCGGCAAACCACAGCCAATAGGACTCGATCCCGTCCACGCGATCAGCCCCGGGTTGTGCCCGAAGGCGGAACGCTGGCCGGATTATTGCGGCGCTGGACCGGATCGCGCTCCCGTGGCGACGGCATGGGCGTGCCGGTATCGACCGTGCCCTTCACATCGGCTCGCCCATCCCCGAACGTGTCGCGTACCAATTCGCCGATCCCGCCGAGCGATCCGATGAGCTGCGTGGCCTCGAACGGCATCAGTATCGTCTTGGCGTTGGGGCTTTCCGCAAACTTGCCGACCGCCTTGGTGTATTCCTGCGCGATGAAGTAATTGATCGCCTGATTGCCGGACGAGGCGATGGCGTTCGAGACCAGTTCGGTCGCCTTGGCTTCGGCCTCGGCCTCGCGCTCGCGCGCTTCGGCATCGCGGAAGGCCGCCTCGCGCTTGCCTTCGGCCTTGAGGATGGCGGATTGCTTGTCACCCTCGGCGCGCAGGATCCGGCTCTGACGATCGCCTTCGGCTTCCAGAATCTCGGCCCGCTTCAGGCGTTCGGCCTTCATCTGGCGCGCCATCGCTTCCGAAATGTCCATCGGCGGGCGGATATCCTTGATTTCGACGCGGGTGATCTTGATCCCCCACGGCGAGGTCGCATGATCGACCACGCTCAAGAGCCGGGCATTGATCTCGTCGCGCTTCGAGAGAGTTTCATCCAGATCCATGCTGCCCATGACCGTACGCAGATTGGTGGTGGTCAGCGCCAGTATCGCATTGTGAAGGCCGGACACTTCATAAGCCGCCTTGCCCGCGTCGAGCACTTGGAAGAACACCACGGCATCGACCCCGACCATGGCATTGTCCTTCGTGATGATTTCCTGCCCCGGAATATCGAGCACCTGCTCCATCATGTTGATCTTGTGGCCGACCCGGTCGATCAGCGGGATGATCAGGTGCAGCCCCGGCTCGGCAGGCATGGTGAATTTCCCGAGCCGTTCGATCGTATAGACATAGCCCTGACGCACGACGCGCACGCCCATCATCAGGAAGGTGACGAGCACCAGCACCGCCAGGATCAGCAGGATTGTCTGGGCCATGGAAACTCCTCTTTCTTGCGCTTCGTTCAGCCTACGCTGCTCGTGTGAAAACGCCAGCCTTGCGGCGTGGCTACAGACCGCCGCCTCGAAATCCTGAAGGCAAAAAGAAAGGGGCCGCGCTTGCGCACGGCCCCTTTCGAAAAACAGAACGCTGTCCGCCTTACGGGCTGACGGGATCGTCGTCACCCGACACTTCGATGCCGACGAAGATCGCCGCAGCGACTATCGCAAGGATAAGGATGCGGCTCGCGCCGCCGGCCAGTTCGCTTTCGTCCGAGATCGGCGCAGCCGAACGGTCGGCAGCCTGAGCCGCGATAGGGGCCGCCGCAAGGGCGGAGGCCGCGAGGGCCAAAGTAACGGTCTTCGTACGCATTAAAAACTCCCACATAAATCTTCACGAAAGGGCATGAAGGATTGGACGCAGAACTCAAGCAATATATCCTGTTTCATTCTAAAACACACGTTAAGCGGCTTTCACGCAACACCGTTTCGTCCATTCGGTCCGCCGAAAACCTCCTTGAGTCTACAATTCACGCGCATAGAGCGCCTGCAATTGTTCCCAGGCACGCTCGGCCGCCTCCGGCGCATAGGCGGGCGAGTCAGGAACGGTCCATCCGTGGTCGCCGGGATAGACTTCGATCTCGGCCGGATTGTCGAGCGCGGCAAAGGTCTCGCGCAGAGTCGCAGTGGCCTCGGGATCCTTGGCATCGTCGTCCTGCGCGATCGCGACGAGATAGCCCGCCCGGCTCTCGTCCACCATCCGGTGCGGACTGTTCGCGCCTTCTCGCACCAGGCCGCCTCCGTGGAAGCTCGCAGCCGCCTTGACGCGCGCGGGCACTGCTGCGGCCGTCCAGAACGTGAAGGGACCGCCCATGCAATACCCCTGCGTTCCGATACCGCGCTTCGCATCGACCTCGTCCTGCGCGTCGAGCCAAGCGGTGGCCGCCTTCGCGTCGCGCATGATCGCATCCGCAGTCAGCTTTTCGCGCCACGGGCGCACGGTCTTGAAGCCGTCGCTGGCGGCGAATTCAGCGAAATCCTCGTATTGCTGGCCGGATACGTCGCGATAGTAGGGATTGATCACCAGCACCGCGTGACCCGCTGCGGCAAGGCGCGAGGCCATGGCTTTCTTTGCAGGACGCAGGCCGGCGATGTCAGGCCAGAAGAGCACTCCGGGCTTCCTCGTGCCCGAAGTCGTGACATACCAGCCGTCCATGGTACCGTCGGGCGTCGCGAAGGAGACCGCGCGTCCGCTTTGCCCCGGCGCCGCCATGGTGGCGCAGCCCGCGGCTCCGAACGCGAGGCCCGATGCAGCAGCAACCTGGCCGAAGCGGCGACGGGTCATCGCGGCCTCGCCCCATTTCTTCATCATCGCTGAATCGCACATGCTCGCCTCTCCTCTTCTCGCCACCGACTCATCGAGCCGACCCGGATGAACCCATTCTCAAGACTATGGCAGAAGGCAGAGGATGTTCCCTCGGATCGAATTTTGTCGGAGTTGTAACAATTCTACAACAGGGGCGCCAACACATCGATTGACGATCAAGACATCATTATCTTTCAAAATCTTAGGAATCACGCCCAGCACAAGACCCTCCCCAAAAATTGAAAGTAAAGTTCAGTCTTATAGAATATAATTACTTTTTGTCGGAATATAAGTTTTTTTGCCGCTTCCGATGCCGGGGTTAGTGAAATAATCCTATTGTGGGCAAGGGGCTTTGGCGGCATTTTATGAACGCCAAGAGGCGAATCGGCTTACCGGTCACGTACAAGGCTTTTTCTGAGTCTAAGCGGTGACCGCCGTCCGGTCCCGTGCTTCTGGGGTTCTTTCATGGGTATGTCACACAAGAATGCGCTTCGCGCATCGTCTTCGCTCGCCTGGATTTCTCTCGCTTCCGCAGCCTTTCTTGCCGCAACCAGCGCCGCGCAGGCACAGTCTGAGCCGCAGGATCTTTCCGACAATGATTGCGACATCTCGCTGGAGAATTGCGACAGCGACGCGGACGGCACCGAACCGCAGAACGATGCCATCGTCGTGACCGGATCGCGCATCGCTATCCCCGTCAATCTGTCTTCGCCCGTTCCGGTCGTCAGCGTTTCTGCCGAAGATCTGTCTTCGGGCAATCTATCGCTGGGCGATTCGCTGAACCAGTTGCCGCAATTGCGTGCAACGTTCAGCCAGTCCAATTCGACGCGCTTCATCGGCACGGCAGGCATCAACGCCCTGGACCTGCGCGGCCTTGGTACGGCTCGCACGCTTACGCTGGTCAACGGCCGCCGCCAGATCACCGCTACGCCCGGGGTCGAGCGGGTCGACGTGAACTCCATTCCGTCCGACCTGATCGAACGTGTCGATATCGTGACCGGCGGCAATTCTGCGGTTTATGGGTCCGATGCCGTCGCGGGCGTCGTGAACTTTGTCCTGAACGACGATTTCGACGGCATCCGCCTTCGCGGCCAGGGCGGCATTTCTTCGCGTGGCGATCGCGGATCGTATTTCGGGAGCATCACCGCAGGCAAGAATTTCGCCGAAGGTCGCGGCAATATCTCGTTTGCCGGCGAATATGCCCGGCAGAACACTCTGTTCTTCACCAGCCGCGACGCGCAGACCGGCGCGTTCAGCGGCCGCAACCAGTTCAACGCGACCGAATTCACCGGCCCGATCGTCAATCCGACGCTCGGCGTTCGGGCTGCCGAGCCCTCGACCGGTAACGGCATCCCGGACACGTCTTTCCTGAACGGTATCCGCAAC
>NZ_LWFF01000350.1 GCF_001635685.1 Erythrobacter sp. HI0063 | reverse complement strand
CCAGCGCGGCGGCCGCGATAATCAGCGGGAAAGGTGCATCGAATGCGAATATCGCCACGAAGGCTGCGGCGGCAATCAGATACATGGGCCAAGTTTTCAATGCCCTTTTCCCGATGCGCAGCAGGGCCTCGATGACTATGGCGAGCACCGCCGCCTTAATGCCGAAGAAAATCGCCTGGACGAAGCTGGCCTCCTGAAAACTGGCATAGAGCACGCTAAGCGCCATAATGCTGAGGAAGCCGGGAAGGACGAACAGGCATCCTGCGACGAGGCCACCGCGAACGCCGTGGAGCAACCAGCCAATATAGGTGGCAAGCTGCATGGCTTCCGGTCCGGGCAGGAGCATGCAGTAATTGAGCGCATGCAGGAACCGGTTCTCGCCGATCCAGCGCTTTTCATCGACTAGAATGCGGTGCATCACCGCGATCTGGCCGGCTGGCCCACCAAAGCTCAACGCGGCTATGCGCGCCCAGACACGCACCCCATCGGAAAACGGGATCGGAGTTTGTTCTACGGAACCTGAATTAGCGGGAGAATTCATCAACGCGTCCTTCGCACACAGCTCATCGAGCCGGACTTGGGCGCATTGCCTTACCGGGCGCCGGAATAAGTGCCCGAAGTCAAACTGCTAGATCATTGATCTGGTGTTGTCAAAAGCCTTACGCGAACAGTCTGCCTTGCACTTGGAGAATGTCGGCTTTCGAGATCGGCATTTGTATCTCCGATTTCCGAATTGAGGGCACGAAGCCGCCCTCAGCTACTACCTAGTCCAGTGGCAGGTTTCAGGATCGCGACGAGACCGATCAAATGTCCAATATGAGGGCGCAAAGCTGCCGGTGTCAGCTGCGAAACACCGCTCGCCGAACGACCTAATCTAGCTTCGATAGTAGCCGACCTGCTGCGCCAGCTTCGGCAGCAAGATTGCGGTTGTATGCTAGCGGCATCTTTGGCGACTTCCACCGCAGCGCATCCATGATCCCGGCGAGCGTTTCGCCGATCGCAAACAGATCTTGGTTCAACCCGACCCGCGTCGAATGTGCACTGAATCCTGCGACCAATTTCCTCGCCTGTTCTTTGTCGAGATCGCCGAACGCGCCCGCATCGATTGCGCTAGCGATCATGCCACGCACGATTGGCGTGACCGAGCCGGGGTGCAGTGCCTTCTCGCCCACATTGTATTCAGTCCGCGCCGCAACCGCTGCCTTCGCCGCGAACTTGCGCGGATCCCAGATCGCGCGCCCTGAGATTGTATTTGGATCGATTCGCCTGCGCGCTGGCCGATCGGCGTAGCGCCGCACAATCACGCGCCGGAACACCGGCCCCTCGCTGATGTCGGCGGCATGCAGCCAAGCTTGGAGCGCCTGTACGCTGCGCGGCGAGAGGTAGGCGGTCGAGCCTTCACCCTCCTGGTCGCCCTTGTGCCGCCCGATCCGCAGTAGACGTGCATCGGGATCGAGCGCCTCGACGATATCCTCGGCTGCGACGGCGACCAACTCGCTCGCGCGCAGGCCGGTATCGTAGGCGACCGAGAGCAGCGCGCGATTGCGCAGCCCGGTGGGTGTATTATCGCAGGCCCCGAGGATCGCGCGGATATGGATGCCGCGCGGTGTGGCCTGCACCGGATCTTTGACCGCGCCGCGAAATCGCAGCGGCCGCGCCTGCTTTTGCCGTGAGCCGACATTGCGGCGATGCGCCGCGATCGCGAGCCGGCAGATCTCGTGCTTGGTGGGATCGTCGAGGTCGAGCAGCCGGTGCGCCTTGGCGATCGATGCTTTGTACCGCACCAGCGAGGCGGGCGCGGCACCCTCGCTCGCCCGATGCTTCAGCCAGTCCGCGACCATCCCGGGCGTTGCCGGAAACGCGCGAGCGTCGCTGCGGCGGCACCACAGGTCGAACGCCTCGACATCCTGCCGCAGCGCGCGGATCGAATTGGGCGCGGCCGCCTCCACGTAAGCGGCGAGCAGTTCGCGATCGACGGCGACATTCGGCGCGCGTAGCGCGAGCGCGAGGTCGGTTTCGAGCGCGGCGAGAGCGCTACCGGGCAACGCGGAGGGGGGCGAGATATCGGACATGCCGGCATAAAACTAACTCAAACAGCACACTCCGCAACATGTGATAAGTTCTCCTTATCACATGTCTATGCACGGACCGTACGAGAGAGGGAAAGCAACGTACCATTTTGCTTTCGCGCGGAATCTATAGGCGGCTACGTTCGTTAGGGTTTTCGAGAAAACGATGCCTGCAACGACAGACCCTCTCCTCGAGCTCGGAAGGCTCGACGGGCGCCTCGCCCATAGCCCGGCGCGGGTCGCCTGGACCATCCGCGCGCGTTTCGAGGGCGCCGCCAGATCCGCATGCAACGCCGGCGTGCCGATCGACGCCAACCATATCGAAGCCTGGTTCGCCGGTTCAGGTTTGCCGCCCCGTAGCGGCGAAGGGCGCAACGATCCGCTGAGCGTCGTCGCGATCGTCCATTACTTCCTCGAGAGTCTCGAACCGGACCGAGGTCCGCACGCCCGCCAAGTCCGCCGTCTGCTTGGTTCACTGATCGATCCGGAGCGCGAAGCGGCGATCTGGGCGAATGCCGATCTCGTGCACTACGGCCCGCTGTGGCGGGCGCTGCGACGGATGGCGGAAGAACCCGACCTCGAACCTACGCTCGCCTCGATCGGCGCACGCATGGCGGAGATGGGTCGACTGATCGACAGGTCCGCCGATCACACCCGCCTGGTCGCTTGGCTACCGGACGGCCGTGAGATCGCTTTCAACCACGACCATCCCAAGGCCTGGCTCGCCTACCTCATGGTCCCGGCCATGTTGCGGCGGTCAGGACTGTCGGCGCATACGCTTCCCTCGCTGGTACCGCGACAGAAGTTCCTGTGCGGTTCGGCGAAGGAATGGACCGCGGCGGTCGCGGACTGCATCGCCGAACAAGCTCCCGCCGCCTATCGGTCGCTTTGTCGGATGGAGCGGGATGTGGGCGATCTGCGCACGCGTTTCCAGCGGACCAGGCGCAGTCGGCTCGCCGAAGCGGCCGAGCTGCGGGTCGCACTGCCTTCGCTGACACGCAACAAGCTCGCGATCGCTGTGAATGTCACGCCGGCAGGCGCGGGGTATCTGATGCGTCAGCTCGAACGCTAGAAGAGCGCGCTTTCATCGAAAGCTGCGAGCGGGGCTTCCATTCCGCGCCCGATTGGCTATCACGCTCACGAACCTTTTTGCCTGCCCGACCGCATCGCCCACACGGCTCAGCGGTCGGCGGGATTGTTGTAAGCAATCGAAAGGTTCTGATCCCATGAAACCACATGCATGTTTTCGCATCTCGGTCGACGAGCTCGCGCAGGATCTCGGCAATTATGTCGAACTTGCGAAGACGCGGACGTTCGAGATTTATGATAACGGTGAAGTCGAAGTGATGCTGGTGCGCATTTCTGCAATTCCCGATTGGGACGAGCAGTTGCAGAAGAGCATCCGGACCGACATGATGACGAAGATGGAGCGAGAAGAGTTCATGACCCCGCCTGAGGATCTGAGCCATCTGCCGGACAGCTATGACGATTGGCCGGATGACACAGACTGATCGCCGTGCGCCGGCTGCTCGAAACTACCTTGAAGCGAATGGCCCGCTTAGAGTTTCGAGCCGTTGGAGTTTCGCGCCAGTGAAGCTCTGATTTTGCAAAAGGTTTGTGGTTCAAGCATCGCCCCGAGAACCTCGCGCTCGTCGCGGTCCATTTCTCGAAAGCGAGACAAGAGAGCGATCTCCTGATCGTTGAGCTCGAACAGCCGAGCGTAATACTCCTCTTCTTCGCGCTCGCGCCTGACATCGCTGTGTTGCGGGATGTTCTCGCGTTCCCAGTCCCAGCGATCTTCATACGCGACCTGCGCGTGCTGAACGACAAGAGGCATCCAGAACATCCAATCCGGGATAGCGTCGCCTTCCCGTTCGAATCGAGCCACGCGCTTTTCCGTAGCCCGATCAAATCTGCTGCCTCCGCCGGGTCCAATATAAAGATCACTTTTGACCGCGCATGAAAAAAAGGCTTTCTCCACGTCCTTATGGGACCACTTCAATACGCGGCGCTGTTCGATGAGCCAGGTTCTGGCCTCCAATGGCGTTTCCCACTTTGGTCCGGGCAACATTACCAACTTAAGTCCGCCGTTACAGCACCGATAGTTCTTCCAGCCATCCGTTCTTCAAGCTCCCGAGTGAGCGCGCTGATTGGTCGCTCGACTATGCAAGCTCATGCTTGCCGAACATTCGGGTGAAGTCTAGAGCGTCCAGCGTCGGCGAAATCGCTCGCCGATAGTGCGTGCCGGTAACGGGAACGCAGTGAGGTCTTGCCGGGCCAATTCTGCGGCTGTCCCTGCAACTGTAAGCGGCGAGCGCGTGACATGAGTGGGGTTCGCTCCACGACCACTGGGCGGCGATGTCCGTCTGGGAAGGTATGTCGCGTGCAGTGACCCGTGAGCCAGGAGACCGACCGGTGCGTGTCGCTCTTGCCGGGCTCATGGGATTGGCCGGGCGCGAAACGAATTTCGTCTGGGCGACGAGTAGCGGTTGGAGCCGCATCGGCAGGACCGCCGGGGGATGCACGCGTCCGTCCCCTGGCAGTCTCGTCGACCGCGTTTGCGCGGACGCTCCGGCCAAGTCGCCTGGCGCCCTGGAAATTCGTGTCTATGAAATACGTTCATTTATTGCTTCTGTCTTCCGCATTCCTGACAAGTCCGGCGCTCGCGCAAACGATCGATCCCGATGCCGATCCTGAAACCTCCACGACCTCGATCGTCGTTACCGGGAACCGCGCGACCGATCCCGTGCCGATCGATCAGGTTGGCGGATCGGTCACGATCCTCGACCAGCAGGTCCTCGATCGGCGGCAAGTGCGCGAGGTGTCCGACGTGCTGCGCGACGTCCCGGGTGTCGCGGTCGGGCGGGTTCCCGGCCAGACGCAGATCCGGCTGCGAGGGGCCGAAGCCAATCATACGCTCGTCCTGATCGATGGGATCGAGGTGTCCGACCCCTACGCTGGCGAATTCGATTTCGGAACGCTCATCGCCGACGAGGCGGCGCGGATCGAGGTGCTGCGCGGGCAGCAGAGCGCGATCTACGGATCGGACGCGATCGGCGGCGTCATCCAGTACATCACGCTCGGCGGCCGCGATGCTCCCGGGGCGGCCGCGCGTATCGAAGCCGGTTCGTTCGGCACGCTGAACGGTGCTGCCCGGATCGCCGGATATAGCGGCGATCTCGACTATGCGCTGTCCGCCACGCTCAACACCACCGATGGCACGCCAGGCGCCCGCGGCGGCACGCGCGACCTTGCGAACGACAGCGGTGCGGTGTCTCTCAAGACGACGTTCGCGCCTACGTCCGATGCACGCCTTACCG
This sequence comes from Erythrobacter sp. HI0063, assembly GCF_001635685.1. Taxonomy (GTDB): domain Bacteria; phylum Pseudomonadota; class Alphaproteobacteria; order Sphingomonadales; family Sphingomonadaceae; genus Qipengyuania. Next base: position 3,637 of record NZ_LWFF01000350.1, on the reverse strand, counting down.
GCGTATTGCGCTACGCACGCACCGATGCCGAATTCAACGACAGCGATTCCGATCCGGCAAGCCCGACGTTCGGATTCCAGGTCGATAGCCCCGGCAACCGTTTCCAGAACGAGGCTGTCTACGCGCTGGTGCGGGGCGAGGTGGACCTGCTCGACGATCGTTGGACCCATGCGCTGTCGGCACAGATCGCGGACACCCGGCGCGACGGTTTCGCTTCGACTGGACGCAGCTACGGCAGTGAAGGGCAGAGGCTGAAAGGGTCCTACGATACGACGTTGCGTATCGAAGCTGGCGGTCTCACACACCGGGTCACGGCGGCTCTCGACGTCGAACGCGAACGGTTCCGTAACACCGATCCGACCGGCTTCGCATTTACCGGTCGTCGGCAGATCGACAATATCGGCCTCGTCGGCCAGTATGCGATCGATCTGGGAGACCGGGCGAGCGCGTCCGCCTCGATTCGCAGGGACTGGAACGACCAGTTCGCCGATACGACGACCTACAGACTTCAGGCGAGCTATCGGATCGCTGCGGCTACGCGGGTGCGCGGGGCAGCAGGATCGGGGGTGAAGAACCCCTCGTTCTACGAACTCTACGGTTTCGTCGACGGTCGCTTTATAGGCAATCCCGACTTGAGGCCCGAGAAGTCGAGCGGATGGGAGATCGGGATAGACCAATCGCTGTTCGGTGAGCGCGCTTCGATTGGGGTCACCTATTTCGAAAGCGAACTGGACGACGAGATCTTCACTTCCTTTCCGCCCCCGAACTTCGTCGCCAGCCCCAGCAATCGCGACACCGTCTCTGAAAGAAACGGTGTCGAAGTGTCCGGCGAGGCGCGCTTGGGCGAGGCCTGGCGCGTCAATGGAGCCTACACCTATCTGCGTTCCCGCGAGAATGGCACGCGCGAGGTACGTCGGCCCTCGCATACCGCCAGTCTGGCCGTCGACTGGCGCGTTCCCGGGGATGCGGGAGGGGTCACGCTCGTCGCGCGCTACAATGGCGAGACGATCGACAGCGCCTTCATCGATCCCTCCTTCGTGCCGGTTCGCGTGCAACTGGACGACTACCTGCTGCTGAACGTCGCCGCCGACGTGAGGGTCATGGATAATGTCGAGCTGTTCGGCCGGGTCGAGAACCTGACGGCCGCCGACTACGAGGATGTCTTCAGCTTCGCGACGCCGGGACGCTCGTTCGCCGTCGGCGCGCGCGCACGCTTCTAGGGAGAATTTCGATGACGGATGAAATCACGGCGCAGTCGGAGGCTGCTAGGTTCGCATGGCCTGTCACACTCGCCTTGGCGACCGTGGGCGGATCGCTGGCCGCCGCCTGCATGATGCCGTTCGTGGCTCTGGCGATCGTGACCGCCGCGACCATGCACCGCTCGCTCGCGCTGGCGACGATCCTCGCGATCTGGGCGACCAACCAGGTGCTGGGGTTCACCGTTCTCGGCTACCCGCATACGGGTTATGCGTTCGCTTGGGGCGGTGCGCTCGGCATCGCATCGGTTCTGGCAATGCTTGCAGGTGCCGCCGTCATGGGCGAACGTGACGAGCTGAGTTCGTTTCGGACGCTGAGTGCCTTTCTGATCGGATTCTTCGTCTACGAGGCTGCGCTCTTCGGGCTCACTTTGGTCGTAGGCGGAACCGAGACCTTCGCGATGCCGATCGTGGGGCAGATCTTCGCGAACGATGCACTGTGGTTCGCAGGACTTTCGGGCGCCTACTGGATCCTTACCAGCACCGCTCCAAAACTCTTCGGACCCACGCCGCGGCTGCGGCTCGCCTGACATGGCGCATCCGCGGATAGTGTCTCTCCTGCCGAGCGCGACCGAGATCGCCGTCGCGCTCGGGTTGGGACAGAACCTCGTAGGTCGCTCTCACGAATGCGACTATCCGCCATCCGTAAAGGGGTTGCCGGTCGTCACGTCCACCAAGCTGGAGAAGGGATTGACGTCGTGCCAGATCGACGACCGGGTTCAGGGAATCGTGCGGCAGGGTCTGTCGGTATACGAGGTCGACACCGCGCTGCTGCGCGACCTGCGGCCCGACCTCATCCTGACGCAGTCGCAATGCGCGGTCTGCGCGGTTACCCCTGCCGATCTGGAGGAGGCACTGAGCGAGTGGACCGGAACCGCACCGGTCCTGCTCTCGCTGGCGCCCGACACGCTGGAGGATGTGTGGGGCGATTTCGCCAAGGTCGCCGAAGCGGCGGGATTGTCCGAGCGGACATCTTCGGTGGTCGACGGCTTGAGACGGCGCATGGCAGGGCTGGCCGAAAACCGAGGGCGGAGGATAGATCGTCCAAGCGTCGCCGCGATCGAATGGATCGATCCGCTGATGGCGGCAGGAAACTGGGTGCCCGAACTGATCGAGGCGGCCGGCGGTCGTCCGTTATTCGCGCGAGCCGGTGAACATTCCCCGTGGCTGGAATGGGACGACTTGATCGCCGCCGATCCCGAGCTGATCGTCGCTATGCCCTGCGGATATCAATTGCCGAAGACACTCGCCGATCTCGGTTCGCTCGTCGACCGCTCCGGTTGGAAGGACCTTACCGCGGTTCGCAAAGGAAAGGTCTTCGCCGTCGATGGCCATCATTATTTCAATCGGCCCGGCCCACGGCTCGTCGAATCTGCCGAGCTTATTGCGCAGCTGCTCGGGACGAGCTCAATTCGCGCATTCGAAATGGGACGGGACTGGATGGTCATCGGCGGGGATTGACGATGTTTCCGCACCGTTCGACGCATATGATCCCTTCGCCCCTTCTTTTTTAAGGTACGAACCGATACAACAAGCTAGCTGGATGCTACGTTGCGCGCATTCAGCGTAAATTCGCACCGGTAACGGGAACACAGTGAGGCCTTCCAAGGTCAAATCTGCGGCTGTCCCTGCAACTGTAAGCGGCGAGCGAGAAATACAGGCGGGTCACTCCGCAGCCACTGAACCTAATGATTTGTTCGGGAAGGTGTATTCAAGCGATGACCCGCAAACCAGGAGACCGACCGGAGCGAGTCGCTCTTGCCTGGCTCATGGGATTGGTCAGGCGCGAAATCATTTTCGTCGGAGCGACGATAGCGGCTTGGATTGCTCCGAGCACGCCCGGTCGGCGTAATGCGTCCGTTGGCCAGGCTGCTCGGCCGGGATTCGGAGATCCAAGCCATTATGTCGGCGTGAAGGGCATAGAGCCCACGGAGAAAATACCATGTTCAAAACTAGGGTATACGGATTTAATGGTTGATGGGGCACCTTCACCCCATCAATCTGATACCACCCTCAGATGGTTGATAGATCGACTCCGTAGTTGAGTTCCTCTGCGAAGTCCGGCAGTCCGTAACCGATGGTTTTCTTGTAGAAAGGAGAGACCTTCGCAGTCGGTGCCTTCTTCTTGTGCTTCGTGGTGTAGAGCATTCGTGCCCGCATCACCTCGAAGGAGTAACCGCGCCCTTCACGGTTCTTGTCCTTGGCCAGTCGGTTGATGGACTCCGTGTAAGCGTTGGTGACGGGCATGTCCGTCTCGAAGTAGGTCATGGTCTCTTCGCGCCAGTTTCCCACTGCCCTGACCAGATCGCTCCAGACTTCCTTTTGGCCCTTCGGGATGGTGGCTATCCACTCGTCCAGGGCGGCTTCTGCCTGGAGCCGTG
>NZ_LWFF01000349.1 GCF_001635685.1 Erythrobacter sp. HI0063 | reverse complement strand
CCGCGAACGAGCTGGCCAAGGCGCGCGAACTGAACGACCGGCTGTTCCCGTTGCATTACGCGATGTTCTCAGACGCCAGCCCCGCGCCGGCGAAATACGCGCTGAGCCGCGTGCACGACTGGTTCTCCGACGAAGTCCGCCTGCCGCTGTGCCGCGCGAGCGAGGCCAGCCGCAAGGCGGTGGACGAGGCGCTGGAGATTGCGGGCCTGATCTAAAGCAATTCGTCCTCGTCGAGGATCGGCGCGGGTGCGAAGGGCGGATCGCTGACGGCCATCGCTTCGACGATGGAGTGCGCATTTTCGCCGACATGGTCGAGCGAGTCGATTTCGGCGACATGGAACAGCGCATCGCCCTGATTGACCACGGGCAGCGTCGCGTGGCCGATGATCACGCCATCGATCGGGCTGACGAGTTCGATCCCGTCCTCGCCGAACAAGCCGCCGACCACGGCCAGCAGATTGCCCTGCCGCACGATATCGCCCGATTTGCGTACCCGGCGCGACACGCCGCCGCGCGGTGCGCGTACCCAGGTGGAGCGATTGGCGCGCATCGGGACTGCGACATTCTCCAGCCCGTCGCTCGCCGTGATCATGCCGATATGGGCGAGCACGCGCAGCACGCCCGCGGCGCCGACACCGATCGAATAGCGATCGAAGCGTAGCGCCTCGCCCGCTTCGAGGAGGAGCATGGGCACTTCGCGCTCGGCGGCGAGCGCCCGCATCGAGCCGGGCCGCAACGGGCTTTCGACGATGATCGGCGCGCCGAAGGCCATCGCCAGTTCGACGAGATAGGGACTGCCCGATGCGATCCTGATCTGCGGCAGATTGTAACGATGGACCGCTGCGGTGTGCATATCGATGCCGAGCGTGCAGCGCTCGATCACATTGGTCAGGAAACAATGCGCCAGCTGCGCGGCGAGGCTGCCGCCTTCGTTCCCCGGAAAGCTGCGATTGAGATCGCGCCGGTCGGGCAGATAGCGGCTGTGCGCGGCGAAGCCGTAGATATTAACCGCGGGCGCCAGAATCACCGTACCCGACAGGGTTTCCGGCATCAGATGGTCGAGCAGGCGCTGGACGATGGCCGCACCCACGATCTCGTCCCCGTGGATGCCCGCGCTCACGAAGACACATGGCCCGCGCTTCGCCCCGTGAATCACTTTGAGCGCGAGCGAGGAATCGAGACCCGTGACCTGCTGGCTGACGGGAATGGTGAGGATTTCCGCCGTGCCCGGTGCGATGCTGCGATCGTGGATGGCGAAGGGGGTGGGCGCGTCGTCGGAACTCATGCAGCGTTCTAGGGGCACCGGAGCCCTCGCGCGCAAGCGAAAAAGCGCCGGGAATCCCGATCGTGGACAAATCGGCCTGCGCGCCGGGTGCCAGCTTGCGCGACTCATGCGGCGCGCAATAGCCTGCCGCGCATGACCGACACCTTTTCCGCCCTGTCCGACCCCACGCGGCGGCTGCTGCTCGATCGCTTGAGCGAGCGGGGCGGGATGACTCTGTCGGACCTGTCGGAAGACCTGCCGATGACGCGCCAGGCGGTGGCCAAGCACCTCGCCGTGCTGGAAGCGGCCGAACTGGTCGCTTCCGAGCGCGACGGGCGCTGCAAGCGGCATTATCTCAACCCGATCCCGCTCGCCAAGATGGCGCGCCGGTGGCTGGGCCGGTTCGAAGATGTGCCGCTCGGTTCGATGGCGGGATTTCAGGGCGCTTACGGGCAAGGTGGCCGAACATCGGCTCGCGAAGCTGCGGCTCATTCATAGCTGACCACCTCGAATTCGATCCCGTCCCAGTCGATGAAATAGAAACTGCGCGGACCCGGATCGTATTGCCCCTGATTGAAGGGACGAAGACCGGCCTCCGCGACCAGTTTTTCCGCCGCATCGAGATCGCTGACCGCAATCCCGATATGGTTCATCGGCGCTCCCTTGCCGAACCCGGCGGCGACGTCCGGATTGGTATAGATCGCGAGATAGGCCTGCGCATCGCCGAGATGGATGGTGCGCCCGCCAGCCATGGCCGGGCCTTCCCATCGGCGGGTCCATCCGGTGATCCGGGCGATCAGATCGGCGAGCCGGTCCGGATCGCGCGACGAGATATTGACGTGTTCGAGCCGGGCCGAAACATGAGTTTGATCGGGCATGGAAATCTCCATCCGAACCGCCGCGTGCGCCCGCTTCGACAGTGAGGCAGGCTTCCCTTGCGGCAGGTCCGGTGCCCGCATTCATGCAACCTCAAGTTCTCTTGAGGTCAAGCTGCAACGTCGCTATGACTGTGATCGATGGGACCGAACGACACACTCACCATAGGCGAACTCGCCCGCCGCACGGGGCTCAGCGTCTCGGCGATCCGTTTCTACGAGGACAAGGGGCTGATCGAACCGATGCGCACCGGCGGCAATCAACGCCGCTTTTTGCGTAGCGATATTAGGCGCTTGAGCTTCATCCTGATCGTCCAGAAGCTCGGCCTCTCGCTCGAAGAGATCGGCGAGCATCTGCGCGCGCTGCCCAAGGGACGCACGCCCAGCAGTTTCGACTGGTGGAAGATCAGCGAAGCGATCCGCGGCGGGCTGGACGAGCGCATCGCGCAATTGCAGGCGATGCGCGACAATCTCGACGGGTGCATCGGCTGCGGCTGCCTGAGCCTCAAGACCTGTCAGATCTACAACCCGCAGGACGTGGCGGGCGAAAGCGGGGCGGGGCCCCGGATCCTGCGCTAGCTCTCCGGCCCCAGTTCGGGGTCGAGATCGCGGGGCCGCGCGAAGTGGACGAGCTTGCCGCATTCCGGCCCCAGCTCCGCCCAATCGTCGATATCCAGTTCGAACACGGCGTAACTCGCGGTCGGGAATTTGACCTTCGCCTCGTCGAACAGCGCGTTTTCATGGGCCGGTGCGACCAGTTCGAGGACCATGTCGCCAAGGCCGGGATTGTGGGCTGCGATCAGCACGGCCTTGCCGGTCGCTTCGTGCAGCACGTCCATGATCGTGTCGGTCCCGGCCAGATACAGGCGGCGGTCCCAAGAGGGCTCCCGATCGGGCAAAGCCTCTTCCAGCGTGGTCTTCACCCGCTGGGCGGGGCTGGCGATCACCGTGTCCCACTTGATGCCGTGATTGCGGATATGATCGCCCATCAACCGCGCGCCCTTGCGCCCGCGCGCGTTCAACCCGCGATCGAAATCGCGCGTGTCGCCATCGTTCCAGTCCGATTTCGCATGCCGCATCAGGCCGAGAATCTTCACGCGCTCTCCGTTTCGCTACCCGTGACGGCATGAACACCGTGGGCGACGCGCTGTAAAGCTTCCGCAAGCGTCAGGCGGATGACGGGCGTGCCGTCGGGGAAGGCGGAGAGGAAGCGCGAGGGGAAGGCGGAGGAGAGGACGACGAAGTGGCCCGCATCCTCGCGCGTGCGGATCAGCCGCCCGAAAGCCTGGGCAAGCCGGGCGCGGATGATGCGATCGTCATGCCCCTTCGCGCCGCCCGGTTCATCCGCCGCGGCGGCGCGGCGGGCGCGGTGGAGAATGGTCGGGCGCGGCCAGGGCACGCTTTCCATGACGACGCAGCGCAAGCTGCGCCCCGGCACGTCCACTCCATCGCGCAGCGCGTCCGTGCCCAGCAGGCTGGCGCGCGGATCGTCGCGGAAAATATCGGTCAGCGTGCCGGTATCGATCGGATCGACATGCTGGGCATAGAGCGGCAGGCCCGCGCGCGCCAACCGGTCCGCGATGCGCCCATGCACCGCCCGCATCCGCCGGATCGCCGTGAACAGGCCCAGCACGCCGCCATCCGACGCTTCGATCAGCCGCGCATAGGCGCCCGCCAGCCCGGCGATATCGCCGCGCCTGATGTCGGTGACGATCAGCACCTCGGCACGGTTTGCATAATCGAACGGACTGTCCGACTGGCTGGTGCGCGGCGCGATTTCGATATGGGTGGCACCGCTGCGCGCGACCGCGTGCGGCCAGTCCGGCCCTTCCTCGCCCCGATCGGTCAGCGTGGCACTGGTCAGCATCACGCCATGCGCAGGCTCCAGAACGGTGTGGGCGAAGGGCTTCATCGGATCGACCCAGTGCCGGTGCAGGCCGATATCGAATTCGCGCGCATCGTTGCGATCGACCGCCAGCCAGTCGACAAAATCCGGGTCCGCCGGGCCGCCGAGACGCGACAGCAGCGCTTCCCACGCGGCCAGCAGATCGATCCGCCAGGCGAGCGAATGGCGCGCCCCTTCGATGCGCGCACGGCCTTGTCCGTCGAGCCAGTCGGGCGCGTCGGCCATCACCGCTTCCAATCGCCCGGCCAGTTTCATCAGCGGGGTACGGATGGCAGCAAGCGCCTGCGCCGCCGTGCCCGCCGCCTCGACCAGTTCGCCGGGAAGCGAGGCGGTCTCGGTCTCGATCCCGTAGCCCGCTTCCTGCCCGCTCTCGTCGCGGGCATAGGTGGTGGCGCGAACCTGGGCGAGCAGGGCTTCGAGCGGCCCCATCGGCGTGCCATCCGCCAGCCGGACGAGCCAGCCGTCGGAAGGCAGATCCTGCGCTGCCGCGACGGCAGCCTCGATCGCTTCGCCGCCGGCCTCGTCATAGCTCGCAATATCGGCGAGGCGCGCAGCGAGGCCCCGCCGCCGTCCGCGATTGCCGCGTTCGGGGCCGACGATCCATCGCCTCAGCTCTATCGTCTCCTGCCCGGTCAGCGCGGCGGAAAAGGTCGAATCGGCGGCATCGAAAACATGATGCCCCTCGTCGAAGACGATGCGGGTGGGGCGCTGCGCATGATCGCGCCCGCGCGCGGCGTTGACCATGACGAGCGCGTGATTGGCGATGACGAGATCGGCCTGCGCGCTCGCCCGTGCGCTGCGTTCGATGAAGCATTTGCGGTAATGCGGGCACCCGGCATATACGCATTCGCCGCGTTGATCGGTCAGCGCCGCGATGCCGCGCTTGCGGAACAGCGTGCCGAGCCAGCCGGGCAGGTCGCCCCCGATCATGTCGCCGTCCTGCGAATAAGCAGCCCAGCGTGCCACCAGCTGCGCCAGAATGGCAGGGCGGCCGGAAAAGCCGCCTTGCAGCGCGTCTTCCAGATTGAGGAGGCAGAGATAATTCTCGCGCCCCTTGCGGACCACGACCGGGCGCGATCCGTCGGCGCGCCGTTCGGGCCAGGCGCGGGTGCTTTCGCGCCGCAATTGGCGCTGCAGATTCTTGGTATAGGTCGATACCCATACCGTGCCGCCGGACCGTTCCGCCCAGAGGGAGGCGGGGGCCAGATAGCCCAGCGTCTTGCCGATCCCGGTGCCCGCCTGCGCCAGCAGGACATGCGGCCGCTTGTCCTCTGCGCGCGGAGCGAACACGCTGCCCGCGCCGCGCGCGAACAGGCGTTGCCCTTCGCGCTTTTCCGCGCCTTCGCCGGTCAGGCGTTCCAGATGCCCTTCGACCGCCAGCTCGTCGAGCGCCACCTGTTGGGGCTGCGCGCGCTCGGGCGCTTCTTCCCATTCGGGGAGGCGCGAGAACAGCCATTTCTCCGCGCGTTCGGGCCGCTTCACATGGGGCGCGAGCACCTGCGCCCAGGGCCAGCGCAGGCGCGCCAGCGATTGAAGAGTCGACCAGGCGCCGTCACGTTCGGCCCAGTCGGTGCTTTCGCAGATCTCCATCATCCGCGCTGCGGCGAGTTGCAGCAGCAGCGGCACTTCGTCGTCGCTGTCCGGCACGGCGAGGTCGAGCGCTTCGGCCAGTCCCTTCGGCGTGGGCACGCAGAAACGGGCCGGGCGCACGAAAGCGAACAGCTCCAGAAGATCGAGGCCCGACAGGTCGGGATAGCCGAGGCGATTGGCCACCAGCGGGGCGTTCAGCAGCAGCAGCGGCGTGTCGGCAGCCGCCATCACCGCCTCGCCCTTGGAACAGCCGCGCGTGCTGCCGTTGGAATCGCGCAACCATGTGCCTGCGTGGCTGGCATGGATCGCGGGGAGGGGCAGAGGCTCGCTCACCGGAGCGCTATTCCAAGCCGGGAACGAAAAGTAAACAGAGGCGCGCGAAAGCGGTTTCCTACAGGCGCGGAATTTGCCAGATCCGGGGGGATGAACCGCCACCGCGCAATGCCCCGTGCTTTACGTCCCGCGAGCGTGGTTGCGGCGCGGTGTGGCCTTTCGAAACCCGAAGGCCACAGCGGTTTGGCAGGTGCGGATGGCAAGAGACTGAACAGAAAGAGTAAAATCAGACGAACGCGTCGCCTTACAACTTTCAAGCGTGTCAACGCGCCGCCCCCGATCGGCGCGCTTCGCACTTGCAACACCGCAGTCCATCCGCGAAAGCCCCGCTCATGACCATGACCGATCTGATGTCCGCCGCTCGTTCCTCCAAGGCCTGGCCCTTCCAGGAAGCGCAACGGCTTTTGAAGCGCTATCCAGATGGCACGAAGCCGGATGGATCGCCGGTCCTGTTCGAAACCGGATACGGACCCAGCGGCCTGCCGCATATCGGAACGTTTCAGGAAGTGCTGCGCACCACGCTGGTGCGCCGCGCATTCGAAGCGCTGATCGGGGCGAAGCCGGAAGACGGCAAGACGCGCCTCGTCGCCTTTTCGGACGATATGGACGGCCTGCGCAAGGTGCCGGACAATGTGCCCAACCGGCAATTGCTGGAGGACAATCTACACCTGCCGCTCAGCCGCGTGCCCAATCCCTTCGATACCGCGCATGAAAGTTTTGCCGCGCACAACAATGCGATGCTGCGCGAATTCCTCGACCGGTTCGGCTTCGATTACGAATTCGTCGCTTCGTCGGACCGTTACAATTCCGGTGCGTTCGACGATGCGCTGAAGACGGTGCTCGCGAAGGATCAGGCGATCCTCGACATCATGCTGCCGACCTTGCGGGCCGAACGCGCGGCGACCTATTCGCCGATCATGCCTATCAGCCCGAACACGGGCCGGGTGTTGCAAGTGCCGGTGCAGGTCGTCGATGCCGAAGCCGGGACGATCCGCTTCACCGACGAGGATGGGACGGAAGTCGAACAATCCGCGCTGGGTGGCATGGCCAAGCTCCAGTGGAAGGTCGATTTCGCCATGCGCTGGGTGGCGCTGGGCGTCGATTACGAGATGTACGGCAAGGATCTGACCGATACCGGCGTCCAGTCGGGCAAGATCGCGCAGGTCCTCGGCGGGAGGATGCCGGACGGGCTGATCTACGAGCTGTTCCTGGACGAGAAGGGAGAGAAGATCTCCAAGTCCAAGGGCAACGGGCTGACGATCGAACAATGGCTCGAATATGGCAGCGAGGAATCGCTCGGCTTTTACATCTTCCCCAATCCTAAGAGCGCCAAGCAATTGCACGGCGGCGTCATCCCGCGCGCAGTGGACGATTACTGGCAGTTCCGCGAGCGATTGGCGGAGCAGGATCTGGACAAGCAGCTCGGCAATCCGGTCTGGCATCTGGCGCGCGCGAATGGCGGGTTCGAAGGCAGCGAAGCGCCCGGCGCGGGGGACAGCCTGCCGGTTACGTTCGCGCTGTTGCTGAATCTCGTCGGCGTGCTCGGCGCGCAGGCGGATCGGGATCAGGTGTGGTCCTATCTCGGCAATTACATCGCCGATCCCGACCCTGCGGCCCATCCCGATCTCGATGCGCTGGTGGACAAGGCGCTCGCCTATAACCGCGATTTCGTCGCCCCGTCGCTCCAGCGCCGCAAGCCCGAGGCGAACGAGGCCTCTGCCCTTCGCCGCCTGGACGAAGAGCTGGCTGCGATGGCAGACGGAACTTCGGCCGAAGACATCCAGACCGCGATCTATGAAATCGGCAAGGACGAGAGCTTCGGCTTCGAATCCCTACGCGACTGGTTCAAGGCATTATATCAAACGTTATTGGGCAGCGACCAAGGCCCGCGTATGGGAAGCTTCGTCGCGCTTTACGGGATCGACAATACACGTGCTTTGATAAAGGATGCGCTCGAGGATTGAGCGCGGGCGGAAGGGATTCGCAATTTGGCGGATGGTAGCAATTCGACGAAACGGCAACGCAACGACGCGGGGCATCCCTCGCGTCTGGCCTCACTGCGCCTGAATGCCGACCAATTGTTTCTCCAGACCACCGCGCAGACGCGGATGGCGCAATGCATTTCCGATCCCCATCAGCCCGATTGCCCGATCGTCTATTGCAACGAAGCCTTCGTCGAACTGACCGGCTACCCTATCGACGAGATCATCGGACGCAATTGCCGGTTCCTGCAGGGCGAGAAGACCCAGCAATCCTCGATCGCCCGGTTGAGGAAAGCGGTGGACCGGCAGGTCTATACGGTCGTCGACATTCTGAATTATCGCAAGGACGGCACCGCTTTCTGGAACGCAGTGCATATCGGCCCGATCTACAACGCGGATGGCGAACTCGAATATTTCTTCGGGTCGCAATGGGACATTTCCGAATTGCTGGCCGCGCGCGAGACTATCGTCGAAAACGACCGCGTGGCGGACGAATTGCGGCATCGTACCGACAACCTCTTCGCGGTGCTGACGGCGATCGTGCGCCTGTCCGCGCGCGGGGCCGAAGAGGTCGAAGAGCTGTCGGAAAAGATCCAGCGCCGCGTCGAAGCGCTGGCGGCGGCGCACCGTGTCTCGCTATCGGGTGACGGGCTCGAAACCGATACTTCCGATCTCCGTACGCTCGTCGAAGCGGTCATGAAGCCGTATCGCAGCTCCAATGCCGACCGGATCGATATCGTTGGCGAGAAGATCGAATTGCCGCGCAAGCATGTCACCCCGGTGGGTCTTAGTCTGCACGAACTGGCGACGAATGCGCTCAAATACGGCGCTCTGTCGCGTGGCGACGGCCGTGTGCATGTCGACTGGAAGGTTGAGGACGATATGGTCGTGATCCACTGGATCGAGCGGCTGGGCGAAGATATCGGCCTGGCCGAAGGGGGCCGGGACGCGATCAGCCAGGGTACCGGAACCCGGCTGATGAAAGGTGTGCTGGGCGGGATCGGCGGATCGGTCGAAAGCAGCCTGGAGCCGGGCGGCCTGCGCGCCACGCTCCGGGTGCCGCGCAAAAGCACGGACTGACCGTTCGCGCCAGCTATCGGAGCCGGACAGTCAGCTCCATTCGCGGGTCCGATACCACTTCGTCAGCACGTATTTCTCGCCCTTGAGCACCGGCGTTCCCGCGTGCAGCGTCGCTTCGTTGGGCGTGCCGTCGGGCAGGGCGTTGTTCCAGATCAGCAGGACGCCAGGCTCCGGCTCGATCGCGGAGCCTATCTCGGAAAAATAGGTGTGCCCGCCTTCTTCCACCTTGTTGAGGAAGGCCATGGCGGTCCAGCTGCGCTGCCCGCCGCGTTCGCTTTCGAATTTCCAATAGGGCTGGTCGGTATAGAACCAGTCGTTGTGCGGCTTGAATTCCTGGCCCGGCAGATAACGCTGGCCCTGGATCGATTCCCCGAACCGCGGATCGATCCCCAACAGGTCGTCTATCCGGCGCGAGACGCTTTTGACGAAGGCGTGGGCCGGATCGAGATCGCCCGAATAGGACGTGCGGAAGCCCTTGGCATAATCCTGATCATGCAGCTGGCTGGGCTTGGCGATCGCATCGATCATTGCAATCAGGCGTTCGCATTCCGATGGGGACAGGAATCCGCCGAGCGCGAAAATTTCCGCTTCCTCGGTCGGAAATTTGTAAAGCCCGCTGTCCTGCGCCAGGCGCGCCCGTACAGCGGCGCCCACGCGCTTCAATGCAGCGCGATCGGGATTGGGGAGGGCGGCAGTGTCGTAAGTCGCGCTGGAAGCCATGGGTGCCGGTTTAGCAAACCACCGGCCTGCTGCAAGCAGCCGCTTGAAGCGACGGCGAAACGCGCTATCCCACGAAAATCGGCCCGCTGGGCTCTGGGAGATACCTATGTCCGACACTCGAAACGCCCGCCGCTATTCCGTGGGCGCCATGATTTTCCACTGGACGATTGCAGTGGCGGTCATCGTGAACTGGCGGATCGCCGAAGCGGCGCACCACGCCGAAGGGGCGGCGAAGGGCGCTATCTTTGCCAATCACAAGGCGCTTGGCATTCTCATTCTGGTGCTTACGCTCGGTCGGTTGATATGGCGCTGGACGCACCCCGTGCCGCCCTTGCCGTCGGATCTCGCAAAATGGGAAAAGGTTCTTGCACGCACGGTGCACGTTGTTTTCTACGTCCTGCTGATCGCTCTCCCCTTGGGGGCATGGATCGCCAACTCGCTGACCGGACGCAGCATCGACATGTTCGGCCTGTTCACGATTCCGCCGCTCCCGCTGGGCGAGAACAAATCCTTGGGCAGCGCGATCTTCTCGGCCCATGCAACCGGCGGATCGATTTTCATCTATCTGATCGGCCTGCATATTCTGGGCGCGTTGAAGCACACCTTCTTCGATAAGAATGGCGGCATCTTCCGGATGCTGCCCTTCGGCAAGGTCTGACGCTGACATAAAAAGCCCCCGCGAACGCAATTTGCGCTGCGGGGGCCAGATGTCCGGCGGACCACTCTCAAAGCCGCCGGACAAAGCAAACCGATTTACCAGAAGAAGTCGTAGATCGCGTCGACCACTTCACCGCTGTAGATATCGACCAGCAGCACGTCGTCGTAATAGCGTACCCAGCGATATGGGCCGTAGACTTCGGGCAGGCGATAGCGCCACGGATCGTTGATGGTGTAGCGGTTCGAATAGAACCCGCTCCCGAGCGTGATGCCGATCGAAAGCCGATTGTATCGGTGATTGCGATAGGGCGAATAATACCGCCCGATATTGAACAGGCTGCGATTGGCCGCGCGATAGCGGTGCCAGTCATAGCGCTGATTGCGCCGCCAGTCGGAGCGGTTCCAGACGCGATAATCGTTCCAACGACGTCCATCGTAATAACGACCGTAATGGCCGCCGCGATAGGCCTGGCGCTGGTCGCGATAGCGGTCTTGACGCCAGTTCCGCTGGTCGCGCTGGTCGCGGTAATTGCGCTGATCGCGATAGGCATCGCGGCGATTGTCGCGCCAGGTCTCGCGGCGGTCGGCACGGCGTTCGCGCCAATCCTCCCGGCGGTCCTGCCGCCGTTCGCGCGCATCTTCCCGGCGTTCGCGCCGATCTTCGCGCCAGTCCTCGCGACGTTCCCGACGCGCCTCGCGGCGGTCCCTGTCGGCCTGTGCCTGTTCGCGCAGAGCCTCGTTCGCACGGCGGAAGACATTGCCGCTATTGGCGTCGCGCCGCTCCGACCTTTGCGCACGCTCGGTCCGTTCGGCACGCCGCGTTTCCTGCGCACGCTGCGCTCGTGGAGGCGCTACCGCCGCATCGGGCGCGGAAGAGCGCTGCTGGCGAAACACTTGCCGACGCTCGCCACGCTCACCGCGTGAGCGCTGATATTGGTCGCGATCCTGCGCCAGCTTCGCATCGTCGTTCGCCGTGCCGACATCTATGGCGGTCATCGGAGCGTCGAAATCGACGGCGGGTGCAGCCGCAGCAGGCAGCGCCGTCAATCCCAGCGCCGCTGCCAGGGCGCCCAGAGCGCTGCCTTTCAAGAAAATGTTCGTCATGGAGCTATCGTCCTTCCCCTTGGAAAGCCGCCCCACCATTGCGGCTCGATTGAACGCCTAAGCGATACCGCAGGAATAGAGCGCAGGCCATGACGCGAAACTGAACCGCTCGGGCGGTGCTTTGTTCATGTTGGAGTGCTCTTGCCTGAACGACCTCGCGATTGACAGCAGCGCCGCGACGCTGTCTCACCGCGACTATGTTCGACACCCTCGATGACGTTCGCAAGGATATTGCCAACCGGTTGAAGGAAGGCGCGTCCGATCGTCGCTCGGCCTTCCATCTCCCAGCCATCGTCACTGCGGATGCGGATGCGCGCATCATGGTCCTGCGCGCTTTCGATGAGGAAAATTGGACCCTGCGATTCAATACCGATGCGCGCGCGCCGAAAGTGGCGGCGATCGGAGAAGGAGCGCCGGTGGGCGCGCTGTTTTACGACAAGGACGCGAAGGTCCAGATCCGGTGTCGCGGGACCGGGCGGATCGAGCATTACGGTCCGATCGCGGACGCGGCGTGGGAGGAGGCGACCAATTTCGCCCGACGCTGCTATCTGGGAGCGGGGCCTGGTGCCGTTTCGGACGAACCGACCAGTGGATTGCCGGAACGCTTCGAAGGCGTCGAGCCTAGCGATGAAGAGTTGGACCCTGCGCGCGCAAATTTTGCCGTTCTGCTCCTGACGGTCGAGGAAGCGGACTGGTTCTATCTGTCGAATGACGGCCATGTGCGCGCGCAATTCCTGCGCGGCGAAGGCCGATGGGTGGCGCCTTAGCGCTGGCTTCCCGGCCGCGTCACGCGGCCATGGAAATCGATGCGGCGGGCGACCGAAACGTAATTCAGATCGCCCGCCGCTCGTGCGTTACGCGGCCTGCTTGATGTCGCGCAGAGTGATGTCGAAGGTCAGATCCTCGCCCGCGAGCGGGTGGTTGCCGTCGGCCTTGACCGTCGTATCGCCGACTTCGACGACATAAAGCGTGATCGGCGAGCCATCCTGCTGCTGTGCCTGCAAGGCCATGCCCGGCTGCGGCGCAGGCTCGGGCGGCAGGTTTTCGCGCGGAATGTCGACGACCAGCGCTTCCTGACGTTCGCCGAAGGCGCTGTCGCAGGGGATCGAGACGCTTTGCTCGTCACCCACCTTCATATCGGTGAGAGCCGCTTCGATCTGCGGGAAGATCTGCCCCGCGCCGAGCTGAACGTCCTGCGGCCCGCTCTGTGCGGTGGTGCCGACCGGTTCGCCGTCGCCCCGCTTGAGGACGTAATCGATGGTCACGGTGTCGCCGTTTGTGGGAGTGGTCATGAATATCCTTTTGGGATTTCGTGTTCGCGGCGCTGCGGGAGCATGCCCAAGCGCGCCGTCGGGAAATGCGCCCGCGTATCGAGCGCGTCTTCTCTAATGTGGGAACCATACCGCGTTGTGTCAAACCAAGTAGCGCGATGGCAATCGCAGGTAGGTGACGACGGCGTAATCGTAACGATGCCAGCGATGCCGCAAATCGCAGGCCCGCAAAGAAAAAGGGCGGACAAACCGTCCGCCCTCGTCAACTTAGCGCGTCAGCTTCTTGTAAGCCAGTCGCGTAGGCCGATCAGCCGCATCGCCGAGGCGGCGGCGCTTGTCTTCTTCGTAGGCTTCGAAATTACCTTCGAACCATTCCACATGGCTATCGCCTTCGAAGGCGAGGATGTGGGTCGCCAGGCGATCGAGGAAGAAACGGTCGTGCGAAATGACCACGGCGCAGCCAGCGAAGTTCTCGATCGCTTCTTCGAGAGCGCCCAAGGTTTCGACGTCGAGATCGTTGGTCGGCTCGTCCAGCAGCAGGACGTTGCCGCCTTCCTTCAGCATCTTGGCCATGTGGACGCGGTTGCGTTCGCCGCCGGACAGCTTGCCGACGTTCTTCTGCTGGTCCTGGCCCTTGAAGTTGAACGCCCCGACATAGGCGCGGGTGCTGGTGTCGTGGCCGTTGACTTTCATGTAATCGAGCCCGTCCGAGATTTCCTCCCAGACATTGTTCGACGGATTGAGATGATCTCGGCTCTGGTCGACATAGCCGAGATGGACGGTCGAACCGATTTCGACCGTGCCGCTATCGGGCTCTTCCTTGCCAGTCAGGATCTTGAACAGCGTCGATTTACCTGCGCCGTTCGGCCCGATCACGCCGACGATGCCGCCCGGCGGCAGCATGAAGGAGAGGTTTTCGAACAGCAGTTTGTCGCCATAGGCCTTGGAGATGTTGTTCGCCTCGATCACCTTGCCGCCCAGGCGCTCGGGCACCTGGATGACGATCTGCGCCTTGCCGGGCTTGCGATCGTTCTGGCTGTCCTGAAGCTCTTCGAACTTGCGGATACGCGCCTTGGACTTGGTCTGGCGCGCGCTGGGCGTCTGCCGGATCCATTCGAGTTCGCGGCTGAGCGCCTTTGAACGGCCCGATTCCTCGCGGCTTTCCTGTTCGAGGCGCTTGGCCTTCTTTTCCAGATAGGTCGAATAATTGCCTTCGTAGGGGTAGTACGATCCGCGATCGAGTTCGAGGATCCAGCCCACCACATTGTCGAGGAAGTAGCGGTCGTGGGTGATCATCAGCACCGCGCCGGCATATTCCTTGAGGTGGTTTTCCAGCCACTGGACGCTTTCGGCATCGAGGTGGTTGGTCGGCTCGTCCAGCAGCAGGATCGACGGCTTCTGGATCAGCAGGCGGGTGAGCGCCACGCGGCGCTTCTCACCGCCCGAAAGATCGGTGACCGGCCAGTCGCCCGGAGGGCAGCGCAGCGCTTCCATCGCAACTTCGAGCTGGTTGTCGAGCGTCCAGCCATCGACCGCGTCGATCTTGTCCTGAAGGTCCGACATCTCGGTGCTGAGCGCGTCGAAATCGGCGTCTTCCTCGCCCATTTCCATGCCGATCTGGTTGAAGCGTTCGACCATGTCGGCGGTGTCGCGCGCGCCGTCCTTGACGTTTTCGAGCACGGTTTTGCTCTCGTCGAGCTCCGGCTCCTGCTCCAGATAGCCGACGGTGATGTTCTCGCCTGCCCAGGCTTCGCCGGTGTAATCCTTGTCGATCCCGGCCATGATCTTGATCAGCGTCGATTTACCCGCGCCATTGGGGCCGACGATGCCGATCTTGGCGCCCTGGTAGAATTGCAGATTGATGTTCGACAGCACCGGCTTCTGGGCACCGGGGAAGGTCTTGGTCATGTTCTTCATGACATAGGCGTATTGGGCGGACACGGGCGGCGTTCCTTCAGATCTTGAGATTCGGGAAAAATATGCGCGCCAGATAGGGGCTGGCGGGGGAGGGGGCAAGTTT
>NZ_LWFF01000348.1 GCF_001635685.1 Erythrobacter sp. HI0063 | reverse complement strand
GCCTGGCCTTCGGATCGGTTTTGGCCGGATTCGTCGGCGAATTGGCGACGCGGCCGCTGCACACGCCGTTCCTCGTCCATCTCGCCCTGATCGCGGTGGCTTTCGGTATCCTGATGCTGAGCGCCCGGACGATTGCCAGCGACCGCAGCCGCGCGATCGATTATTCCTTCCCGCGCATTCCCGATGAGGCGCGCGCCGTATTCATTCCGGCGGCGATCGCTGCATTCGCCGCTTTTGCAGTGGGCGGCTTCTTCGGAGCGTTCATTCCGTCCTTCGCCAGCGAGGAGCTGGGGATCGACGACGCTCTGGCCATCGGGATCATCGCTGCGCTGGTATTCGCTTCGACGGTGATCGGAAATGTCGTCGCCACGAAATTGCCGGAGCGTTTCGCGCCCCTGATCGGAGCGGTCGTCCTGTTCGTGGGCGCCTGCATTCTCGGGACGGGCCTTGCCACGGCGTCGCTCACGATCCTTGCCGTGGGCGCGTTCATCGCGGGACAGGGCAACGGCATCGCGCTCCAGTCGGGGCTCAACGCCATCAAGCGCGAATCGCAGCAGGAGAACGAGACCGAGGCGGTCACGCTGTTCTTCATGCTCGCCTACAGCGCGCTGGCTTTACCGATCCTGCTGGCGGGCGTGGTGCAGCAATTCTTCAGCCTGAAGGCGACGGCGGTCGGATTTGCGATCGCCATCGCGCTTCTGGTGGGCGTGGCGATCGTGCTTCTGTGGCGCCGCCTGCGCGAAAGCGATTCCGCTTAACCGCGCAGAGCAGCGACGCCGGGCAGATCCTTGCCTTCCATCCATTCGAGGAACGCGCCGCCCGCCGCCGAAACGAAGGTGAAATCCTCTTTCACGCCAGCATGGGCGAGCGCGGCGACGGTATCGCCCCCACCCGCGACCGAGATCAGCGATCCGCTCTCCGTGAGCGCGGCGGCAGTGCGTGCTAATGCCACGGTCGCAGCATCGAACGGCTCGGTCTCGAACGCGCCGAGCGGGCCGTTCCAGACCAGCGTCCGGCAGGTCTTGAGCACGTCGCCCAAGGCTTCGACGGCCTGCGGCCCGACATCCAGGATCATCTCGTCCGAAGCGACCTCGTGGACGTTGCAGGTGCGCAAGCTGTCCGGGTTGGCGGCAAATTCCTTCGCCACCACCACGTCGTAGGGGAGATGGACGGTGCAACCGGCATGGTCCGCCTCGTCCATGATGCGGTTCGCAGTGTCGGTGAGGTCATGCTCGCACAGTGATTTACCGACATCGACACCCTTCGCAGCCAGGAACGTGTTGGCCATTCCGCCGCCGATGATCAGGTGCTGCACCTTACCGACGAGGTTGGTGAGCACGTCCAGCTTGGACGAAACCTTTGCTCCGCCGACCACGGCAGCCACCGGCTGTTCCGGCGCGCCGAGAGCGGCGTCGAGCGCCTTCAATTCCTCTTCCATCGCCCGCCCGGCATAGGCGGGGAGCAGGCGCGCGAGGCCTTCGGTGCTGGCATGGGCGCGGTGGGCAGCGCTGAACGCGTCGTTGACGTAGAAATCGCCATGCGCCGCGATCCCCTTGGCGAAATCGGTATCGTTCGATTCCTCGCCCGGCCAGAAGCGGACGTTTTCCAGCAGGCCGATATCGCCCGCTCGCAGGATGCCGATCGACTGTTCGACCACCGGGCCCATCACTTCGGGGATGAACATGATCTCCTTGCCCAGCACCGCGTCGACATCGCCCTGCACGAAGCTGGTGGTCATGGTCGAATTGCGCTGCCCCTTGGGCCGTCCGAAATGCGCGAGCAGGAGCACTTTCGCGCCCTTTTCGGTCAATTCCAGAATGGTGGGCTTGGCCGCTTCGACGCGCGTGACATCGGTGGCGGCCCCGTCCTTCATCGGCAGGTTCAGGTCCACGCGCACGAGCGCGACTTGGCCGGTAAGGTCGGCGGGGAGATCGTCGAGGGTCTTGAAGCTGCTCATCGGGTAAACCTATCCGTTCGGTTCGAGCGAAGTCGAGAACCAATGCACGCGCGTGTCTCGACTTCGCCCGACACGAACGACCCGACACGAACGGACGGGTTGCGCTTACAGGAACTTCGCCATTGCGCCCGCAGTGTCGAGCATGCGGTTCGAGAAGCCCCATTCATTGTCGTACCAGCTGACGACGCGGGCGAGCTTGCCTTCCATCACGCTGGTTTCCAGGCTGTCCACCGTGGAGCTGGCCGGCTGATGGTTGAAGTCGCTCGAGACCAGCGGCTGGTCGGTGTAATCGAGCACGCCCTTCAGCGCGCCTTCCGCCGCCGCCTTCAACGCGCCGTTCAGTTCCTCGACGCTGGTGTCGCGATTGGGCGTGAAGACCAGATCGACGAGGCTGACATTGGCCGTCGGCACGCGGACCGAGCTGCCGTCGAGCTTGCCGTTCAGATCGGGCAGGACCAGGCCGACCGCGCGCGCCGCGCCGGTGGTGGTCGGGATCATATTCTGCGCCCCGCCGCGCGCCCGGCGCATGTCGGAATGCATCTGGTCGAGCATGCGCTGGTCATTGGTGTAGCTGTGGATCGTGGTCATGAAACCGCGCTCGATCCCCACCGTGTCATGCAAGACCTTCGCGATCGGGGCGAGGCAGTTGGTGGTGCAGCTGGCGTTCGAGACGATGACATCGTCCTTCGTCAGCGTGTCGTGGTTGACGCCGTAGACGATCGTCGCGCTGACATTCTTGGCAGGTGCGGAAATCAGCACGCGCTTTGCGCCCGCCTTCAGATGCGGTTCGGCCTGTTCGTGGCTCTGGAAGAAGCCGGTGCATTCGAGCACGATGTCGATGCCCTGATCGCCATGCGGGAGGTTGCCGGGATCGCGCTCCGAGGTTACCTGGATGGTCTTGCCGTTGACGGTGATCGTGTTCTCGCCGGTTTCGACCGTGCCGGGGAAGCGGCCATGCGTGCTGTCATACTGGAACAGAAGCGCGTTCGACTTCGTGTCGGCCAGATCGTTGATGCTGACCAGTTCGAGATCGTGATCGTCCCGCTCGAGAATGGCCCGCGCCACGAGGCGGCCGATGCGTCCGAAACCGTTGATTGCAACCTTGGTAGCCATGATAGAAGCTCCTGCTTAACCGTTCAATTTGTTCATGATTTGCGGGACGATCGCGTCCACGGTGAGGCCGAATTTGGCGAACAGATCCTCTGCCGGGGCGCTTGCGCCGAAGCGGTCGATCCCGATCCTGAGGCCGTTCGTCATGGTATAGCGATCCCAGCCGAAAGTCGTCCCGGCTTCCACGCTGACGCGCAGGATCTCGCCGGGCGAAACGTTCGGCAGAAGGTCCGCCTTGTATGCCTCGTCCTGTTCGTCGAACAATTGGGTGCACACCATCGAAACGACGTCCGCGCCGACGCCCTTCTTCTCCAGCTCGGCGGCGCATTCCAGCGCGAGATGCACTTCGGAGCCGGTCGCGATCAGGATCACCTTGCGGGCATTTTCCGCCGATTTGAGACGGTAGGCGCCCTTCGCGCTCTGGCCCGTGACGCTCGCATCGGTGCGGATCTGGGGCAGGTTCTGGCGAGTCAGCGCAAGCACGGTCGGCCGGGTCTTCTCGCGCAGGGCGATTTCCCAGCACTCGGCCGTTTCGACCGTGTCGGCAGGCCGCATGACGAGCAGGTTCGGTATCATCCGCAGCGACTGCACATGCTCGATCGGCTGGTGCGTCGGCCCGTCCTCGCCCAGCCCGATGCTGTCATGCGTCATCACATAGATGGCGCGCGCCTGTTGCAAGGCGGACAGGCGGATCGCGCCGCGGCAGTAATCGGTGAAGACCAGAAACGTGCCCCCATAGGGGATGACGCCGCCATGCAGCGCCATGCCGTTCATCGCCGCAGCCATGCCGAATTCGCGGATGCCGTAATAGATGTAGCGGCCCGAACGATCGTCCGCCGTGAACGGACCGATGCCGCCCGCCTTGGTATTGTTCGATCCGGTCAGGTCCGCGCTGCCGCCAATCGTATCGGGCAGCATGGCGTTGATCTGGCCGAGCGCCATCTCGCTCGCCTTGCGGGTGGCGACCTTCTGCGGTTCGGCCATCAGCGATTGGATATAACCATCGAGGCTGAAATCCTGCGGCAGGTCGCCCGCCATGCGCCGTTCGAATTCGGCGCGTTCGTCGTGGTTTTCGATCCGCTCGTTCCATTCCGAACGCGCCGACGCGCCGCGCTGGCCGGTGCTGCGCCAGTCATCGAGAACCTCGGCAGGAATCTCGAACGGCTCCGCATCCCAGCCCAGCAGGTCGCGCGCAGCTGCGATCTCGTCACTGCCGAGAGGTGCGCCGTGCGTCGCGCTGGTTCCCTGCTTGTTGGGCGCGCCCTTGCCGATCACCGTCTTGCAGGCGACGAGCGAAGGGCGTTCGGATTCGACCGCCTCGTCCAGCGCGCGGCGGATGTCGGCGAAATCGTGGCCGTCGCATTCGACCACATGCCACCCGGTCGCTTCGTAGCGCGCCTTGATATTCTCGCTGGTCGAGAGGTCAGTCGAACCGTCGATGGTGATGTTGTTATCGTCCCACAGCACGTTCATCCGGCCGAGCTTCAAATGCCCGGCAAGGCCGATCGCTTCGTGGTTGATGCCCTCCATCAGGCATCCGTCGCCCGCGATCACCCAGGTGCGGTGATCGACCAGATCGTTACCGAAATCGGCGTTCAGGCTGCGCTCGGCAATCGCCATGCCCACCGCCATCGCCAGGCCCTGGCCCAGCGGGCCGGTTGTGCATTCGACGCCATCGAGAAGGAAGTTTTCCGGGTGACCCGCGCACGGGCTGCCGAGCTGGCGGAAATTGCGGATGTCTTCCATCGTGGGCGACGCATATCCGGCCAGATGCAGCAGGCTGTAGATCAGCATCGAACCGTGGCCTGCGCTCAGCACGAAGCGATCGCGGTCCGCCCAGTCGGGCGCCTTGGGATCGTGCTTGAGATATTCGCCCCACAGCACGGTCGCGACATCGGCCATGCCCATCGGCATGCCGGGGTGGCCCGAATTCGCCGCCTGTACCGCATCCATCGAAAGCGCCCTGATGGCATTGGCCATCCGGACCATGTTTGCGGTATCGAGGCTCATGCGGGAAACACTCCTGGGGGTGGGATCGAAAGCGTTATGACGCGCCGGGCGAATGGGCGATTCGGCGCGCGCGAAGCCTTTGCGGACTGCCCTGCCGAGGTCAAGCCGAGCGCTGAGCGTAAAGGCTCCCATGGCTGCTTCAGGAGACTTATCAACAGGTGTCGCCAAGCCTTTGCCGTATTTGCAGAACGCGCTAAAAAAGCGGCCATGGCTGACGAACGCATCACTCAAGCCCTCGCGCGGATCGACGCCGCGCTCGACAGGATCGAGACCGTTTCATCCCACCGGCCGGCAATCGCCGCGCCGGACAAGCCCGCAATGGCCGCTCTCGTTGCGCGGCACGAAAATCTGCGCGAAAGCGTGTCGGGAAGCCTCACGGAACTCGATGCCCTGATCGAAAGGCTGGAGCGATGAACGACGTCAAGCTCTCGCTCGGCAAGCGCACCTACACCATCGCCTGCGCGGAAGGGGAAGAGGACCACCTGCGCCATCTCGGCAGCATGGTGGACGAGCGCCTGTCCGCGATCGGTGCGGATCTTATGGGACAGACCGAGGCGAAGAACCTGCTCATCGCGGCGCTTATCCTGGCGGACGAAGTC
>NZ_LWFF01000347.1 GCF_001635685.1 Erythrobacter sp. HI0063 | reverse complement strand
GCAACGCCCGCCAACATGACGCTGCTGCGCTGCTCGCTATGCGCGGAACATTCGAGCGAAGAAGTCGAACAGATTCTCTCGATCTTCGAGAAGGCAGGCAAGGCCGTCGGGATCATCTGAGCCGCATCGGAACCGAAAAGCGCGGAACTCCGCGCTTTGCCGAACGTCTGATCTCCTGAACAAGGAGATTTTTATGACGATCGTTAAATCCGGACACGCGAAATACGAAGGCCTCGGCAAATCGGGCAAGGGCCATGTGTCGAGCGAATCGGGCGCGCTGTCCGATCAGCCCTATGGCTTCAACACCCGCTTCGAAGACGGTGCGGGCACCAATCCCGAAGAGCTGATCGCGGCGGCGCATGCCAGCTGCTTCACCATGGCGCTGGCCTTCAAGCTGGCCGATGCCGGGCACGAGGACGGCACGCTGGAAACCGAAGCGAAGGTCAGCCTCGAAAAGGACGGCGACGGATTTTCCGTCACCAAGTCGGCCTTGCACCTCAAGGGCAATGTCCCCGGCCTCGACAAGGCGAAGTTCGAGGAACTCGCCGCCGAAGCCAAGAAGGGCTGCCCGATTTCCAAGCTGCTGACCTGCGAAATCACGCTGGAAACCGAATTCACCGGCTGAGGTCGCTCGACCTCTGAACTGCGGGCGGATCGGCTGTTAGCCATCCGCTTGTCTGGTGGGCGGATCGGCTGTTAGCCATCCGCTTGGTTCGTAGGCGGATCGGCTGTTAGCCATCCGCCTGCAACCACCGCCAGCAACATCCCGACGATCTGTCCGGCGATGAAACCGGGCACGTCGGCGGGTGCGATTCCGGCGAACGTATCGCTCAGACTGCGGACCAGCGTTATCGCCGGATTGGCGAAACTGGTCGAGGACGTGAACCAATAGGCCGCGCTGATATAGAGCGCCACGCTGGCCGGAACGGACGCTGGCAGGCGTCGCAGCGTCACAATGATCGTGAAGATCAGGCCGAAGCTTGCGATCGCTTCCGCGGCGAGCTGGCCGGTCCCCTCGCGCGCTTTGGTCGCGAGTTGCAGGATCGGCAGATCGAACATCAGATGGACGGCGAAAGCGCCCAGCACGCCACCGACGATCTGGACGAGCGCATAGGGCAGGACATCGCGCCAGAGAAATTCGCGCCGCAGCGCGAAGGCCAGCGTTACTGTCGGATTGAAATGCGCGCCGGAATAAGGGCCGAGCATGGCGATCAGCACGTAAAGGATCGCGCCGGTAGCGATCGTGTTGGCGAGCAGCGCGATTCCGATATTACCGCCGCTGAGCGTTTCCGCCATCACGCCCGAGCCCAATACGCCCGCGAACAGGAAGAAACTCCCGATCGCCTCGGCCGCGAGCCGCCTTGCAAGGTCCGGCTCGAACGGCGCGTCGCTCATCCTTCCAGCCCCAGGCTCTCATAGGTTGCGCCCGAGCAGGCATCGGCAGGGTCCTCCTCGCCGCTGCCGACCATGGTCAGCACGAACACGCCGCCCACCACGAGCGCGACGAAGGCGATCGTGACGAGGCCCAGATATTCGTCGATGAAGCGCTTGATCGGTGCGCCGAACACGCGGAACAGCACGCCGACGGTGAAGAAGATCATCCCCCGGCCCACGATGCTGGCGAGCACGAAGGTCACCAGATTCATGCCGACGAAGCCCGATGCGATGGTCAGCAGTTTGAACGGCACCGGCGTCGCGCCCGCGATCAGGATCGCTTCGAAGTCGAATTCGCGCAGGTAACAGGCCGCGACCGGGAAGCTGTCGGTCATGCCCAACAGGCCGATCAGCTGCGCCCCCACCGAATCCCACAAGCCCCACCCGATCGCATAGCCGAGCAGGCCGCCCGCGACCGAGGACAGGGTGGCCACGGTACCGAAGCGGATCGCCTTTTTCGGTTCGGCCAGGCACATCAGGCCGAGCAGCGGATGCGGCGGGACGGGGAAGAAGCTCGCTTCCATGAAGCAGAACAGAGCCAGCCACCACACGGCGTGCGGATGCGCCGCCTTGTCCATGGTCCATTCGTAGAGACCGCGCAGGGGCTTCATCAGCATCGGGAAATCGTCCGGAAAAGCGACAGGTGGCGCGCCAATAGAGGAACCGGGGGCGAGCGGCAAGCAAGGCTTATTTAACCTATATGGCTTTTAATGATTGACATCGTGACGCTCTTTGGTTAGAGAAACGGAACATCGCGATAGTGTGATTCGCCGCTGCACCGGCGGGATCGATGAAACGGGCGGGCCGGCAGCGGCGCCGCCCTTTTTCGTGTCGCACGCTCGCCAGACGATCGGGACGGGACATATGACGAAGAAGCGCTTCAGGACCGGCGCGCCGAGGAATTGGCGCGACCGGTTCATCGCCGCCTTGGGCGAAACGTCGAATATCAGCGCCGCGGCGGAAGCGGCGGAGATCAGCCTCAGCTGGGTCTACAAGACGCGGCGCGAGGATCCGGATTTCGCCCGGCGCTGGTTCGATGCCCTGTGCGAGGGATACGACAATCTGGAAATGCAGCTGCTCGAACATCTGCGCCACGGCGAGACCGCCGGCGCAAAGGACGGGGCGAAGCGCAAATTCGATACGGCGGGCGCTCTCAGGTGCCTGACCGCGCATCGCGAGGCGGTGGCGCGCGAAAAGGGCCGCCGCACGCTGGCGGGCGAAGTGACAACGATCGCGGCGATCAATGCCAAGATCGATGCGCTGCGCGCCCAGCGCAAGGCGGGGGACAAGGCGATCTCGCAAGCACGAGCGACGGCCCGCAAGGGCGTGAAGGCGCGCAAAACCGAAGCGGACGACGATGGCGCGGCGTAAGCGCGAGCTGTCGCGCGGATCGTGGCTGCGCCGCACGGATGCGGGCGGCGCGGCGGATCGCGAGACTCTCGCCGCCCAGCTCGCCCCGCATGAACTGGCCGCTCTGGGGAGCTATTACTGGGAAGGCTGGGCGCGGGACGAGCAATTGCCCCCGCAAGGCGAGCTGTCCGATGCCTGGCGCACCTGGCTGATCTGCGCCGGGCGTGGCTTCGGCAAGACGCGCGCGGGTGCGGAATGGGTCCGCGACGTGGCGCGAAACGACGGCGCGGCGCGGATCGCGCTTGTGGGCGCCAGCCTTGCCGAAGTCCGCTCCGTCATGGTCGAAGGCGATAGCGGCGTGCTGGCCGCCGCGCCCGGTGCGCTGGCGCCGGTTTACGAGCCGAGCCTCAAACGCCTCACCTGGGAGAACGGGGCCCTCGCCTTTCTCTATTCGGCAGCCGAACCGGAAAGCCTCCGCGGGCCGCAGCACAGCCATGCCTGGTGCGACGAGATCGCCAAATGGGATAACGCAGGCGAGCGCGCCATGACGTGCTGGAACAATCTCCAGCTCACCATGCGGCTGGGCAGGAAGCCCCGCGTGCTCGCCACCACCACGCCGCGCAACGCGCCGCTGATGCACCTGCTGCTGGCGGATGCGAAGCGCGGCAAGGTCGTGTTGGCGCGCGGCAGGACGGTCGACAATCGCGAGATCCTGCCCGCCGACTATTTCGCCAGCATGATCGAACAGTTCTCGCAAAGCGGGTTCGGGCGGCAGGAACTTGACGGTGAAATGGTGGAGGCCAGCGAAGGCGCGCTGTGGACCCGCGCCCTGATCGAGACCTGCCGCGAAACGTCGCCATCTTCCCCGCCCGCGCGCGTCGTGATCGGCGTAGATCCGCCCGCCTCGGCCAGAGGCGATGCGTGCGGCATCGTGGTCTGCGCAGCCGGACAGGACGGGATCGCCCGCGTACTGGCGGATAGCTCGGTCGAGCGTGCCAGCCCCGAACGCTGGGCCCGCGCGGTGGCGCGCGCGGCAAAGGAATGGGATGCCGACCGCGTCGTGGCCGAAGCCAATCAGGGCGGCGCGATGGTGGAAAGCGTGCTACGCGCAGCCGAAATGTCGCTCCCCATCAGGCTGGTCCACGCCAGCCGGGGCAAAGCCGCCCGCGCCGAACCCGTCGCCGCGCTCTATGAGCGGGGCCGCGTGCGCCATGTCGGCCTGTTCGCCAAGCTGGAGGACCAGATGTGCGGATTGCTGGCAGGCGGCGCCTATGAAGGCCCGGGCCGCTGCCCCGACCGCGCCGACGCGCTGGTCTGGGCGCTGACGGAGCTGGTTTTGAAGAAGGGTGGCGGGGAGCCGCGGGTGCGCTGCGTCACGTGAAGGAGCAGGTATAATAGTCGCTCCAAAGCCACCGGCAGCGCATCAGATCGCCGCCGAAAATCTTGGTGATCCGATCAGGCGCACGGAACCGCCCCTGCTTGTCGAAGCCGTCGGCCAGCATGACCTCGCCGCTCGGATCGTAGACGATACCGGACCAATTGTCGCCGAGGCCTTCAGGATTGAAGGCTATGCGCAGCGGCGGCCCGGAATCTACGCTGTAGGTCGCCCCATACCGCTTCACGAAACGCTGCTCGCGCGGGGTTTCGCGTATCTCGGCGATGATCGCTTCGTAGCGCCTGTGTTCGACGGCAAAGCGTGAGAGTTCACCGAGCCGCTCGCCCGCTTGCGCTGCCGGAAAGAAAATCAGGACCGCGGCAAGCGCCATAACAGGGGCCAGACAGATCGCAGCGATCGCATCGAAGCGGGATTCGTAATCGCGCAAACATCTCAACGCATCCATGAAAAGGACGCCCGCGCCGATCAAGGCAATCAAGAGGCTGAAGGGAACTGCAAACATCATGACGAGGAAGGTCGCGACGAAACTCCATGCAGAGAAGAATCCTGCCGTCACCGCGATCCCAATGATCACCGCAATAATTCTCGAAGCAAGGCCACATTGCGAACGAAAAGACTCGCTCGCTGGCAATCGAAATTCAATCATACGGCCTTGTCCAAAGTGGCCTGCGCTCCCTGCGCATCCGCCTGGCCGGGGTCATGAGCAAAAGCTGAGCTTAGCCTGATATCTCTCGGTCCGCTTCACGATAGCCGGGAGCGAGGCCACAGTCCGAAAGGTCGATCCCATGTCCTTCCTCACCACTCTCGTCTCCGCCTTCAAGGGCGGGGGCGATGTCCGCGTGCCTGTCGCGGGCGGCTTCGTCGCGCCATGGAGCACTCTGTTTGACGCAAGCCCCGCCAGTCCCGGCTTCGATTACACCGCCGCCATTCGCGAGGCCTATCTCGCCAATCCGGTGGCGCAACGCAGCGTCCGGATCGTGGCGGAGGGGATCGGCGGCGCGCCGCTGTCCTGCGATACGCAGGCGCTCGAAAGACTCGTCAACTGCGCCTGCGGATCGCAGCCGCTGCTGGAGACGCTGGCGGCGCAGCTTCTGCTGCACGGCAATGCCTATTGTCAGGTGGTGAAGGATGCGGCGGGCGATCCGGTCGATCTGCATCCGTTGCGGCCCGAGCGGGTCGAGGTGGTTGCGGGCGAGGACGGCTGGCCCGCTCTCTATCGCTACCGCGTAGCCGAGCAGGTGATCGACCTCGCTCTGGCGGACGAGGATGGGTGGCCCGAAGTGATCCACCTGAAGGGCTTCCACCCCGGTGACGACCATTACGGCGCAGGCTGTCTTGCCGCCGCACACGGTGCTGTCGGCGTCCACAATGCGGCGAGCGAATGGAACCGCGCGCTGCTCGCCAATGCGGCGCGGCCTTCCGGCGCGCTGGTTTACGAGACCGGCGACGGCGCCAGCATGACCGGCGAGCAATTCGATCGCTTGAAGGCCGAACTCGCCCAGGCCTTCCAGGGCGCGGGCAATGCCGGGCGTCCGATGCTGCTGGAAGGAGGCCTCAGCTGGCAGAGCATGTCGCTGAGCCCGGCGGACATGGACTTCGCCGCATTGAAGGCGGGCGCGGCGCGCGACATCGCGCTCGCTTTCGGCGTGCCACCCATGCTGCTCGGCCTGCCGGGCGACAACACCTATTCCAATTACCGCGAGGCCAACCGCGCGCTGTGGCGATTGACGCTGCTGCCGCTGGCGAAGCGTATCCTCGACGGGCTCGTCCGGGGGCTGGAGCCGTGGTTCGGCGAGGCCAGCCTGCGCGTCGATCTCGACCGCGTGCCCGCGCTGTCCGAAGACCGCGAGAAATTGTGGTCGCAGGTGGGCGCGGCCGATTTCCTGTCGGACGATGAGAAGCGCAAGCTGCTCGGGCTGGAGGACCGCGCATGAACCGCGAGGACATGATCGCGCGCCTCGTGGGCCAGGCGGCGGCGGAGGGCGGCGATCTCGTCACGCTGCGCGCGCTGATCGAGGAAGCGAGCGAATTGGGCGCGGCTCGCGCGCTGTCCCGACTGGGCCTCGCCGACGACAAGGCTTCGGGCGACATCGACGAATTGCGCGAGCTTCTGTCGGCCTGGCGCGACGCCAAGGCGAGCGCGTGGAAGGCGGCGGTCGAGTGGCTGGTGCGCGGCGTCTTCGCGCTGCTGCTGGTCGGCATCGCAGTCAGGCTGGGCGTCGGGGAGATGGTGCGATGAACGGACTGAGGATCGCGGGCTATGCCGCCCTGTTCGGCGTACCGGACGCCGATCGCGACGTCATTTTGCCCGGCGCCTTCCGCGATACGCTGGCCGCGCGGCGCGGGCCCTTCCCGCTCTATTGGCAGCATCGGCCCGAACAGCGCATCGGCTGGGTGGAGACTGCGGGTGAAGATACGCGCGGGCTGCGCGTGATCGCGACGATCGACAATCCGATGGGCCGCGCAGGCCGGATGCTGCGGGCCCACAAGGTCAGCGGCCTGAGCTTCGGCTACCGCGCGCGTGGGTTTCGCCACACGCCGCTGGGGCGCGAACTGGCCGCAATCGACCTGTTCGAAGTCAGCGTGGTGACGCACCCGCTCCAGCATAGGGCGCGGGTGCATTTTTTGATTTAGTTTTTAGTTTTCCGCGCGCCATCCGGCGCGCGAAATCCTCGCGCCTGACGGCGCTGCGGGCGGGCGGTCGCCCTTGCGGACCCTTTCGGGTCCGAGCTCCGCGAACACATCGACACGTTTGGCCGGGAACGGTCCGCGACCAGCGGACCGCAAGCGCACGCGCGCGCCCCGCAGGTGCCCGACCGAAGGGAGGATCAGCGCCGAGGACGAACCGGCGGAGGCTGGTTCGAAACACACAGACTCTCCGATTTCCACACGAAAGGACCGCATATGGATTTCCAGACCACCATTCCCGAAACGACTCCCACCCCCGACATCGCCCCCGAAATCGCAGAAGCCAGCTTCGATATCGTCGCGCGGCAGGACCGGACCGAGGCGGAGGTCACTGCACTGCGCAGCGATGTCGAGGACGTGAAAGCTCGCGTCGATCGCATCTCCCGCGCGGCTGCCCGCCCCGCCCTGGCACCCTCGGGACAGGAAAGCGCTCCGGAAGTGAAAGGCTTCGTCGATGGCTATCTGCGCCGGGGCGCAGCGCATGAAATCAAGTCGATCAGCGGTGCGGCGCCATCCGACGGTGGCTATGCCGTCCCCCGCCAGATCGACGCAGCCATCGCCCGCGCTCTCACCGAGATCAGCCCGATCCGCGCCATCGCGCAAGTCGTCCAGACCGGTAGCGCGGGCTATCGCAAGCTGGTGACCACCGGCGGCACGGCCTCGGGCTGGGTCAGCGAGACAGCCGCCCGCCCCGGCACCGCCACGCCCGATTTCCACGAAATCGCCCCTCCGACCGGCGAACTCTATGCCAATCCGGCAGCATCGCAGGCCATGCTCGACGATGTCGGCTTCGACCTTCAGGCCTGGTTGGCGAGCGAGATCGCGATGGAATTCGCCCGCGCGGAAGGCGCCGCCTTCGTCAACGGAAGCGGCTTGAACCAGCCCGAAGGCTTCCTGACCGCCCCGGCAACGATCGCGGCGGACGACACGCGGGCCTTCGGCGCGCTGCAATATATCGGCAGCGGCGATGCGGCGGGACTGGGCGCTGCGCCCGATCTCACCCTGATCGACCTCGTCCATACGCTGAAGGCTGGCCATCGCCAGGGCGCGAGCTTCGTGATGAATTCGGCGACTTTGGCCGAAGTCAGAAAGTTCAAGACCGCCGATGGCGCCTTCCTGTGGCAACCGGGCCTCGTCGAAGGGCAGCCCGATCGCCTGCTGGGCTATCCGGTGGTCGAAGCGGAGGACATGCCGGACATCGCGGCAAGCGCCTATCCGATCGCCTTCGGCAATTTCCGCCACGGCTATCTGATCGCGGAACGCAGCGCGACGCAGATCCTGCGCGATCCCTTCACCAACAAGCCGTTCGTCCACTTCTACGCCACCAAGCGGGTGGGCGGCCAGGTGCTCGACGGGAATGCGATCAAGCTGCTGAAAATCGAAGCCTAAGCTTTCGTTTGGCCTCAAGCGCCGGCGGCCGCCTTCGCGGCCGTGGCTATCCTCGCGCCTGACGGGATAGTCTTCCAGCGGCGCTGTCGGTGGGGGAGGATACCCCCTGTCCTCCCCCACCCCTTTTTCTCTCTTTCAAGGACCCGCCCATGCCGACACTTATCGTCGTGCCCGATCTGACGGGCGCGCCGCTCGCTGCGCTGAAGGAGTGGCTCGCGATCTCCGGCCCGCGCGAGGATGCGTTGCTGCTGCGGCTGCTGGCTGCGGGCTGGGAGACCTGCGCGCGCTTCGTCGAGCCCAGCGCAATGCCTGCCGACTGGGCCGGGTTACCCTCCGCGCTCGCCGAAGGGATCGTCCGCTTCGCCGCCTGGCAATATCGCGAGCGGGACGGCGGGGTCGATCGCCCTCCGCCGGCTGCGATCGCGGCGCTGTGGCGACCTTACCGGACGCTCCGCCTGTGAGCGCGCCGACACATCCGTTCGACCGCCTCGCCGCCGCGCTGACCGCGCGCGCCGATCGCCTCGCCCGCGCCCGACAGCGGCGCCCCGAAGGCCATCGCTGGCGCTCCGCCCCCTATCTCTGGCCCCTGTTCGCGAATTGAGACCCAACCCATGGAAGCCCTGTTTCGCAACGATCTGATCGCCTGGCTGCGCGCCGATCCCGCGCTAACCGTGCGGCTCAACGCAGTCGAGGAGGAAAGCCCCGTCGCCGCCAGCCCACCGTGGCTCGGCATCGCCGCGAGCGCTGCTGCCGACTGGAGCGGCAAGACCTTTGCGGGCCGCGAGGTGCGGGTGGCGCTCGAACTGGCGGATCGCACCGATGATGGAGCCGCGACGGCCGAGACCATCGCCATGATCGAGCGCCGCTTGGCGACCATGGCGCCGATCCAGCAGAGCTATCGCATCGTGAGCACACACTTCCTGCGCAGCCGCGCGGAGCGGCGAGCGAAGGGATTGAGAGCGGTGCTGATCGAGTACCGGTTTCGGCTTTTAGAAGAGAATTAGTTTTTCGAGCCAGCCTCCGCGGGTTCGTCCTCGGTGCTGTTCCCTGCGCTTCGCTCCGGGGCACCTGCGGGGCGGCCGCGTGGCCTTGCGGTCCGCTGGCCGCGGACCGTTCCCATCAAAACATCTCGGCTTGGTCGCGGAGCTCGGACCCGAAGGGTCCGCAAGCGCGACCGCGCGCCCGCAGCGCCGTCAGGCGCGAGGATATCGCACGCCGAATGGCGTGCGAAAAACAAAAAAGGAGATCTACCCATGACCGCCCAGAAAGGCGCTGCCTTCCTTCTCAAGATCGGCGATGGCGCCGCTACGCCATCCTACGAAACCGTCGCCGGGCTGCGCACCACGCAGATGAGCGTCAATGGCGACACCGTGGTCGTCACGCACAAGCAGTCCGGCGGCTGGCGCGAACTGTTGTCCGGGGCGGGCACGCGCTCCGTCTCGGTCTCGGCGAGCGGGATCTTCCTCGGTTCGGATGCCGAAGCGCGGGTCCGCACCCATGCGCTGGCGGGCACGCTCGACCAGTACGAGCTGAGCTTCGAAGACGGCGCGAAGATGCGCGGTCGCTTCCTCGTCCAGCGGCTCGATTATTCGGGCGATTTCAACGGTGAGCGGACCTATTCCATGCAGCTGGAAAGTTCCGGCGCGGTGGTGCCGTCGTGACCCCTAATGGTGCGACCCGCGCTCAAGCAGCCGAAGGCGGTAGCGCGAACAAACTGCGCGGTGAAGCCTCGCTCCCGATCGCCGGACACGACCATCTGCTTCGTCCGACGTTCGACGCGCTGGTGCGGGCCGAAGAGGAACTCGGCCCGCTCTTCGCGCTGGTCGAGCGGGCGGGTGCCGGACAGCTTAAACTGGCCGAGATCGCGGCGCTGTTCTGGCACTGCCTCACCGATCGCGCCGTGCCGCGCGAACAGGTGGGCGAGGCGGTGATGGCGCTTGGGCTCGCTCGCTGCACCGCGCCGCTGCGGGTGCTACTCGGTCAAATCCTGAAAGGCGCAGAGTGATCGATTTCGCCGAGACGGCGCTGCGCCTGTCGGGCCTCGCCGCGCGAGCGCTGGGATGGACGCCGCCGGTCTTCTGGGCCGCAACACCCGCCGAACTGGCCGCCTGTATCGGCCAGGAAGCCGCCGATGCCGCACCGCCCGACCGTGCCGAAATCGCGGCCATGATCGAAAGGGATCGCCATGGATGACGAATTGGACCCGCTGCTGATCGATATCCGCGCCAACACTGCCGGGTTCGCCGCCGATATCGCGCGTATGCGGTCGAGCTTCGATGGGCAATTGCTGGACGGATTCGGTCGCGCGGGCGACGTGCTCGAACGCGGATTGCTCTCGGCGATCCGCAAGGGGAGCCTGGGTTTCGAGGATTTGAAGCGCGTGGCGCTCGGCGCGCTAGACCAGATCGCCGGGCAGGCGCTCCAATTGGGGCTCGACCGCGTGATGGGCAGTGGTGGCAAAAGCGGCGGGATCGGCGGCGTTCTGGCGGGGCTCCTGGCGGGCCTGACCGGCCTCCCCGGCCGCGCCACTGGCGGGCTGGTTTCGCCAGAACGCCCCTATCTGGTTGGCGAAAGAGGCCCGGAACTGTTCGTCCCCACCAGCGCCGGGCGCGTCGAACCGAACCGCGAAGGCGCCTCGCACGCTCGTGACGTGCGCGTGAACATCGCCCTCCCCACCGCGCGCGGAGCGGAGGCTCCGGTCGCACTGCGACGCTCGGCAAGACAGATCGCCAGTGCGGTGAGGCGGGCGGTTGTGGAATAATAAGAGCAAACAAACGCGGCCAGGATCGGTCGGCGACCAGCCGACCGCAAGCGCGACCGCGCGCCCGCAGGTGCCCCGAAGCGAAGCTGAGGGAACAGCACCAAGGAGAACCCGCGGAGGCGGGTTCACTTTAAAAAAAGGACCCAAAACTCATGCCCTTCTGGCTCGCCCGTCGTCGCGACGGGCAGGACGAGGACACGATCCAGCGGTTCGATCCGCGGTTCTGGACCGTCAATTTCCCCCGCCCCATGATGGCAAGCGTCGTCACCACCGCGCCCGACGCGCTGCGGGTCGACTGCGAATTCTACCACGAGGGCGAACTCGCAGGACTGATCTGGGCGAGCGAGGACGTGCTCGATCACCCCCTGCTGCGCTATGCGACCGACCGCGATTATTCGCGCACCGTCCTGACCTTTCGCTGGCGTTCGGGTGGCATCGTCCCGCTCGACCAGCCGAACGGGCCGACGCTGACGATCGAGGGCCGGGATGCGAGCGGCGCGGCGCGCGTTTGGTATGTCCGATTGTGGAATTACGCGGTCGGCACGCCCGAAGACGCGATCGTCACGCTGCGCTTTTCGGACCTTCAATCGGGCTACGGCCTGCCGGGCGAGCCGGTTTATCCGTCGGATATCGACCGGATGTTCGTCAGCCTCGTGCCCGCATCCTTCGTCCCCGACAGTACGCAGACGCTTCCCGCGCGCAGCGAAGGCTGGGGGGAAATGAGCGACATCGCCTGCCATGGCGAGCGCGCGATGCTGGCCATCGGGGACGTCATGCTGCCCGCCCACGGCGAGGGGATCGCCACCGCCTACGACGACAGTTTCAACCAGACGCCCGCGCGCCTGCTGCGCACGGTGGAAGCCCTCGGCTATCGCGACCGGATCGTCCATTATGTCGGCATGAGCCATTATTTCCGGCTCGAACCGTCGGGCGGCGGCCATTACGTCAGCCTCGCGGGCGGCGTGCTGTCGCGCGTGTGCGAAGCCTGGCACCGCGCCTTCGCTGCCGAGGCCATGGCGCGCGATTTCACCGTGATCTGGTCGCTATCCTACGAACTGTTCGACGCACATTGCTGGAACGACTGGAAGCAGCGCGCCCATGACGGATCGCCTGCGCTGACCGGGTGGGTGCCGCCATCGACGCTGCTTTCGCCCGCGCATGACGGCGCGATGGGCTATCTGCGCCAGGTCGCCGCCGCTTTCGTGGCAATCGCGCTGGATGCCGGAATGTCGGTCGAATTCCAGATCGGTGAGCCGTGGTGGTGGGTCCAGCCCGAAGGCCGCAAGCCCTGCCTCTACGATGACGCCGCCAGAGCGGTTTTGGGCGACACGGCCACACCCATCACCGATATGCGCGCGCCGATGGACGAGAGCCAGCTCGCCCTCCTCGATGCGGCGGGCGCAGTGCTGGCGCAATCGACGGCGGCGCTGGCCCAGGCGGTCCGCGATGCGACTCTTAACAGCGGCGGGGGCGAGGCGGAAATCCTGCTGCTCGCCTTCACACCGACAATTCTCGATCCCGAAATGCCCGAGTTGAAGCGCGCGAACCTGCCCATCGGCTGGGCCTATCCCGCCTTCGACCGGCTGCAATTGGAAGATTACGACTGGTTGACCGGGGGTGCCACCGCCGCGCGGCGGGCGGGCTACGATCTGGTGCAGGCGCGGCTCGGCTATCCGCTGGAAGTGCAGGATTACCTCTCCGGCTTCGTCCTGCTGGCACAGGATGCCGACCTCTATTGGCGGCGGATCGATGCGGGACTGGACGAGGCGCGCCGCCGGGGCGTTCCGCGTCGCTATGTCTGGGCGCTGCCGCAGATCGCACGCGACGGATACACGCGCCTGCCCAATCCCGACGACACTCACGAGGATGCCATGACGCCTTTCGACGATATCGCCTATCCGCTCGCGCTGGGGCGGGACGCTTCGGTCAGCCCGGAATTCTCGACCGCCGTCGCTCTGACCGCGTCGGGGCACGAGCGGCGCAATGCCCTGTGGTCGGACGCGCGGCTGCGCTTCGATGTCGGGCCGGGTATCCGCTCGGAGGACGAGCTTGGCACGCTGATCCCTTTCTTCCGCGCCCGCCACGGTCCGGCACGCGGATTTCGCCTCCGCGATCCGTTCGATTTCAGCTCGAACGGAATGACGGGAGTACCGACCGCCTTCGACCAGATCATCGGCACGGGCGACGGGCTCGCATCCGAATTCGCGCTCGTCAAAACCTATGACGAACAGACCCGCCGCATCACGCGCCCGGACGCAGGCTCGGTGCTTGTCAGCGTCGACGGCGCTGAGACGAACGAATGGACCCTTGGCACGGGCGGGAATATCCTGTTCGAAACTGGACCGCCTGCCGGCGCGATCCTGCGCGCAGGCTTCCTGTTCGACGTGCCCGTCCGCTTCGCCGAGGATCGGATCGACGTGTCTGGCCTCTCCTTCGCTGCCGGGGAAGCGCCTTCGATCCCGCTGATCGAATTGCGGGAGGAGATCTTCGCGTGAGCCGCATTTTCTTCGACCGCCCGCTCGATACGGTGGCGAGCGTCTGGCGCATCCATCGCCGCGACGGCGTGGCGCTCGGTTTCACCACGCATGATCGGGATATCTGGTCGGACGGCCTCCTCCATCGCGCAGGCCCCGGAATGGTCCCGTCCGCGATCCGTCGCACGGTCGATTTCGCCGATGACGCCGCCGAAATCGAGGGTGCGCTGTCGCACGACGCCATCCGTGAGAGCGACCTTGCCGCCAGACGCTATGATGGCGCGCGCGTGGCGGTGGGCGCGATCGACTGGGAAACGGGAGAGACGGAAATCCTCTATCGCGGCACGATCGAAAGCGTCGGGCGCGAGAACGGCAGCTTCACCGCCCGGCTGCAATCGGCGAAGGCCGTGCTGGCGCGCGACACGATCCCGCGCACCAGCCCGGGCTGTCGCGCGCGCTTCTGCGACAAAGGCTGCACTCTCTCCCCCGCCCGCTTCACACATCGCGCGGTGGCCGAAGCGATCGACCGCGATCTCGACCGGGTGCGCTTCGCCATAGGAGACCCGACGCGTTTCGCCGAAGGGGAACTGCGCTGGATCGACGGACCACAGACCGGCCTTGCCGCGACCGTCATCGCCGCCGATGCGGACGGGCTGGTGCTCGACCGGGCTATCGATTCCGAGACCCTTCCCGGCCATCGCGCACTGCTTCGCGAAGGATGCGACCACACGATCGCGACCTGTACCACACGCTTCGCCAACGCCGCGAATTTCCAGGGCGAGCCGCATTTGCCGGGTAACGACCTGCTGACCCATTATCCGATGCCGCGATGAGCGAAACGCGCGAAGCCTTCGCTGAGGCCGCGGAGAGCCTTGTCGGCATCCGCTTTCGCCTCTTCGGACGCGACCCCGCCTATGGGCTCGATTGCGTGGGACTGGTCGCGGCTGCGCTGGCGAGGTCGGGCCGATCGGTATCGGTGCCCGCCGGATACGGGCTTCGCAATGCCGATATCGCCGATTTCCTTCCCTTCGCCACACTTGCAGGCCTCAAGCCTTGCGACAGCGATCCGATCCGGGGCGACGTCCTTCTTCTGCGGCCCGGCCCGGCCCAACACCATCTCGCCATCGCGACCGCTCCCCACATGATCGTCCACGCCCATGCCGGCCTTCGCCGGATCGTCTCTCAGCCCCTTCTTGCCGACCCTGAGCCCGCCATGCCTATCCTGCGCGCCTGGCGGCTTCCAATGGAGTAGATCACCATGGCAACCCTGGTCCTCGGCGCCGTCGGCACTCTGGTCGGCGGCCCGCTCGGTGGCGCGCTCGGCGCGCTGGCCGGGCGTCAGATCGACGGTGCGATCATCGGCAGCCCCAAACGCGAAGGGCCGCGGCTCGACGAATTGAAGGTAACGACCTCCAGTTATGGCCAGCCGATTGAGCGCCATGTCGGGCGAATGCGCACGGCGGGCACGGTCATCTGGGCGACCGACCTGAAGGAGCATGGCGAGACGAGCGGCGGCAAGGGCAGGCCCAAGACCACGACCTATTCCTATTCGACCAGCTTCGCAGTGGCGCTCGCCTGTCACCCCATCGACGCGGTCGGGCGCATCTGGGCGGATGGAAACCTCCTGCGCGGGGCGGCGGGCGATCTCAAGACCGGCGGCCAATTGCGCATCCATCATGGCCATGGCGATCAACTGCCGGACCCCCTGATGCAGGCAGCGCTCGGCGCGCAGTGCCCCGCCTTTCGCGGCACGGCCTATCTGGTGTTCGAAGACCTTCAGCTCGCCGATTTCGGCAATCGCATTCCGGCGCTGAGTTACGAAGTGTTCGCCGGAAGTGGCGCGGCGACAGTCGGCGTGCTGGCGCGCGAGGCCGGCATCGCGGCGGACCTTGCGCTGGTGCTGCCGCAGATCGAAGGGTTCACGCAGATGGGCGAAGCGCCGATCCAGACGCTCGCTTTCCTCGATACGGTCGTGCCGATGGTGCCGGTCGCAACGCCGGATGGATTGCGGCTCGACGCGCCGCCTCCGCCAGAGACCGCTCGCGAGCTCGGCCCGTTCGCGGACTGGGACGATGGCGAATTCGGAGCGCAGGGCGGTGTTCGCAGCGAAAGCGCAGCGCCTTCGCCCGCGCGCTTCGCCGGGGTTCGCTATTACGATGTCGAGCGCGATTACCTTCCCGGCGTCCAGCGCGCCATCGCCCGGCCCGAAAGGACCGGCCACGATCTGATCGACCTGCCGATCGCCACCTTTGCCGAAGGCGCGCGCCAGCTCGGCCGAACGATCCAGCGACGGGAGGACGAGCGACGTTCGCGTCACTTCGTGCGTCTTGCGGAGCTCGATCCCTCGCTCATGCCGGGCATGCGCGTGCGCATCCCCGGTCGTGCGGGGGTCTGGAGCGTCGTCGCCTGGGAATGGCGCGAGAAAGGCGTCGAACTCGAACTGCATCGCCTCGCTTTTACGCAAGCACAGCTTCCCGCGCCCGCCAGCCAGGGCCTGCCCTGGTCGCCGCCCGATCGGGGTGCGGGCGCAACTTTGCTCGAGGCTTTCGAACTGCCGTGGGACGGTTACGGCGCACCCGATATCGGAACCGTCCATGCGGCCGTCAGCGCGAGCGAGGGCCGCTGGGCGGGTGCGGCACTGTACGCCGAAAGCGGCGGCGCTCTTAAGTCGCTCGGCCCGAGTTCGAGCCTGCGCGCCATCGTTGGAAGCCTCGCAGAACCGTTACGCGGCTCACCGGCGTTGATGATGGAAACGGGCGCACCGCTCGTGCTCGATCTCGCGAGTGAAGACATGCAGCTCAATTCCGCCACCATGGAGGCCGTCGCCTTGGGCGCGAATCGGCTTATGCTTGGCGAGGAAGTCCTGCAATTCGTCCACGCGGAGCAGATCGGACCCCGGCGATGGGCGCTTACTGGGCTACTGCGCGGTCGGCTTGGGACCGAACACGCGGCGCGGGACGGCCATGCGGTCGGCGCTCGAATGGCGCTGCTCGACGAGCGTATTCTGGCGTTGGATCCTCAACACACGCTATCCGTCGATCGGATCGCCGCAATCGGCACAGCCGAAGACGAGCCGGTCTACGCTTCCATCCGCGCCCGCAGATCGGCTGCCGCACCCCCGTCGCCCGTGCATCCGCGCGTGACGATGGCGGCGGACGGGACGTTGTCGCTGGCGTGGACACGCCGCATCCAGGGGGGCTGGCGCTGGAATGACGGGGGAGAGGGTCCGCTCATCGACAAAGACGAGCTCTACGAGGTCGGCGTCGGCCCGGTCGCAGCACCAAAGGCTCTTTGGCAGACATCCACGCCGTCGCTCGCGATCTCCGGATCGGAGCGCTCCGCCCTCGCGACGTCAGCGCCGGAAAGCGTGGTCTGGGTTCGCCAGGTCGGTACCCATGCCCGTTCCGTGCCGCTCGCGCTGACCACCCTTTCCTGATTTCACTTCGAAGAGGATTCCCCCATGACCGATCCCATCGCGCTCGGCGTGCGTACGCCGCGCCATTCCCTGCCGCTTCTCTATCCGGGCCAGGCTCAGAAGGAAGTGTTCGTGAACGAAGCGCTCGCGCGGCTCGATGCGCTTGCCCAGCCAGTCATTACCTCTACCCTTTCGGCTCCTCCCGCGACCCATGCGGCGGGCGATACGTTTCTCGTCGCCGACCCAGCCAGCGCGGAATGGACCGGTCAGGAGGGCTCTCTCGCGATCTCGCAGGATACGCACTGGGAATTCCAGGTTCCTTACGAAGGGATGCGGATTTTCGATCGGGAACAAGAAACCATCCGCATTTGGCGGGGCGGCTGGAGCCTTTCGCCCCCGATCCCCGACCCAGCCGGGGGGACGGTTGTCGACGACGAAGCGCGTGGCGCTATTGCAACACTTCTGGAAAGTCTTCGAGCTCTCGGTATTCTTCCCGCGAATTAAGGGAACTTGAAATGGGGGGGCTCGTTTGCAGCTATCGAGACGGACATCCCGCCTGAATTAAAAGACAATGGCGCAGTTTAGCGACTATCTTGCAACAGTTCACGCCTACGTCCGGCTTGCCACCCGTGAGGGGAAAAGTTACAGAACCCGCCACTCGGTGGCTCTAATTCGCAATAAGGGGAATTTATAATGCGGAAACTCGTCATAGGAATGGCGATGGCCTCTACGGCCCTTGCTTCGCCTGCCCTTGCACGTGACGGCGCTTGGTACGTCGGCGTGGAAGCAGGTCCGATGATCGTCGAAGATACGACTTTCGACATCGGTGCGACCGGAGACGTCGCCAGTGTCGATTACGACTACGGCTTCGATGCCGGTGGTTTCGTCGGCTACGATTTCGGTCCGGTTCGCATCGAAGCCGAAGCGCGCTATGCCGAAGCCAATATCGACCAGGTTACTGTCGGTAACACGGGCTTCCTCGCTTCGAACATTCGCGCCGGTTCGGGCGTCTATCCCGCCAGCGGCCAGATCGATTCGCTCGCGTTCATGGTGAACGGCCTTGCCGATTTCGGTCCCGATGATGGCCTTCAGGGCTTTGTCGGCGGTGGTGTTGGCGTAGCCCGCACGGGTCTCGAAGCTCGCATCACGCGGAGCGGCCCCGCCGGTATCGACGATTCGGACACCGACTTCGCATGGCAGATCCTTGCCGGCGTTCGGGCT
The DNA here is from genome assembly GCF_001635685.1 of Erythrobacter sp. HI0063. Classification (GTDB taxonomy): domain Bacteria; phylum Pseudomonadota; class Alphaproteobacteria; order Sphingomonadales; family Sphingomonadaceae; genus Qipengyuania. The sequence continues at coordinate 138 of NZ_LWFF01000347.1, read as the reverse complement.
CCGCTGACCGACAATATCGACGTCGGCCTGAAGTATCGCCTGTTCAATGCGGAAAACGTCCTTCTGACCGATGCGCTTGGCCGTTCTTTCCAGGAAGACGTCCGTTCGCACTCGCTGATGGGTACGCTGACCTACAAC
>NZ_LWFF01000346.1 GCF_001635685.1 Erythrobacter sp. HI0063 | reverse complement strand
ACTTCATTCATATCTCCTCCTTCTCCGTCTACGGCAGGGCTGATGAGATTGGCCGAGCCACGCCCACCGCACCGACGGGGGATTATGGCCGTTCCAAACTTGCAGCGGATGAAGCCCTCCTCGCGCTTGAGAGCGATCGCTTTGCGGTGACGGTCCTACGCCTCCCGTTGATTTACGGAGACGATGTAGCAGGCAAGCTCGCCCAGCTTTTGCGCTTGTGGGCCAGGACGCGTGTGCTCCCCGTCCCGACCGGCGATGTCCGGCGGGCCATGATCGGCGTAGAATTATCGGCGGAGGTGATCGCTCGGATCGCGACGCAGCCGGTAGACGCGTCGAAAATCGTGTTCGCAGCCGACCCGCGGCCTTTCACCTATGCGGACGCTGCGCGCGCACGTAACGGCAAGAACGCGCTTCGTCGCTTTCCCGTACCGCGCGGGTTCGCCGACCTGGTCGAACGCTTGGCGCCCTCGGTCGGTGGCAGGCTGTTTGCGGACAGTCGGCTCGCGGATGACGACAACCTCGCCATCCGCTATGGGCTTGGCTCGCGGCTCTACCATGATATCGCTGCGGCCGACCTTTCCTAAATTACCCCCTCGTTCGGAAAATTTGATGCCAAAACCTCGCTTGTGGGTCGTGTCCGAGCTCTATTACCCGGAGCAGACTTCGACCGGATATTTTCTGACGAGGATAGCGGAAGGGCTGACCGACGCTTTCGACGTGCAAGTGATCTGCGGCAAACCGAGCTACAGCGAGCGCGGTGTCGTTACCCGGCGGCGCGAGGATCGCAATGGCACGACGATCCACCGGATGCGCGCGACTCATTTCAACAAGGACCGCCTCGTGCTCCGGGCGCTCAACGCCCTCACTCTCGCGTTCACCGCGACCGTGTTCGCACTGCGCCACTTCCAGCGGGGCGACAGAATGCTTGTCGTAACGAATCCTCCAACGCTACCGCCGATCCTCGGCCTGATCGCGCGGTTCAAAGGTGTGTCGAGCGTGTTGCTGGTTCACGATGTTTACCCCGAAGTGCTGGTTGCGACCAAGATGATGCGCAGCGACGGCACGGCGTTTTCGCTGGCATCGGCCTTTTTCAACCGGACCCTGGCAGGATTCGACCGGATCGCGGTGCTCGGCCGCGATATGCAAGCGCTGATCAAGCGCAAGCTGCGTGCGATCGGTGCCGATCGCCCGGTGGAGATCATCCCGAACTGGGGTGATATTGACGAGATTGCTTCGATCGAGCGGACTGCCAATCCATTTGCGATCGAAAACGGACTGGCCGACAAGGTCGTGATTCAATTCTCCGGAAATATCGGTCGCACCCACGACATCGCGCTTCTGCTGGAAGTCGCGAAACGCGTCGAGGATTTGACGGAGGTCGTTTTCCTGTTCGTGGGATATGGTGGCCAAGCCGCCTCGGTCGTCGAGCACAAGGCTGCGAATATTCTCTATCTGCCGCGTCAGCCGCGCGACCGGCTGAATCAGATGCTGGCCTGTTCGAACCTCACGGTGATCGCCTTCAAGGATGCAATGAAAGGCGTGTCGGTGCCGAGCCGCATGTACAACGTGATGGCCGCCGGTGTGCCGATCGCCGCCGTCGCCGAAGCGGATGCGGAAGTGTCGCTGACAATTACCGAGAATAGAGCGGGATGGCACATCGCGCCCGGCGATGCGGATGCTTTGGAGCGGCTCGTCCGCGACATCGCAACTCCGGCCGGACGAAGCGAGGCTGCCCGGCGAGGACAAAACGCTCGCGCCGCGCTTAGCCGCGGCTACACACTGCCGCATGTACTGGATCAATATCGCGCCTTGTTATCCGACTCGGAGGGGCGCCTCGAACGCTAATTGTAGGCCCCCGCTCCTGGCAATCAGCCCTCCGGTTCGCATACTCCACGCCGCTCCGCCGCCTTTGCCGCAACCAACGGCCGCCACCATTCTTCATGCTCAAGATACCAGCGAACCGTCTTCTCGATTCCCGTCTCGAAGGTCTCCCGCGGCTTCCAGCCGAGTTCGCGACCGATGCGAGAGGCGTCAATCGCATAGCGCCGGTCGTGGCCGGGCCGATCGACCACGAAGGTGATCTGCTCGGCATAGGGGATCCCATCGGCGCGCGGGGCAAGACGGTCGAGAGTCGCGCACAAAGTACGAACGACCTCGATGTTCTGTTTTTCGTTATGGCCGCCGACATTGTAGCGGCGTCCGGGTTCGCCGCGTTCAAACACCGCTTGCAATGCGCGAACGTGGTCGTCGACATAAAGCCAGTCGCGCACCTGATCGCCTTTGCCGTACACCGGTAGCGCTTCGCCATCGAGCGCCTTGGCGATCATCAGAGGGATTAATTTCTCAGGATAGTGATACGGGCCGTAATTGTTCGAACAATTCGTTACGAGAACCGGCAAGCCGTACGTATGGCCCCATGCCTGGACGAGATGATCGGAGCCCGCCTTGGACGCCGAATAGGGCGATCGCGGATCGTAAGGCGTGCTCTCGGTAAAGAGGCCGGTATCGCCGAGCGATCCGTAGACCTCGTCGGTAGAAATGTGATGGAAGCGGAAAGCGGCTTGCTCTGTGCTTCCTAGCGTCGACCAGTAGCGGCGCGCCTCGGCCAGCATGGTGTAAGTGCCCACGATATTGGTCTGGATGAACGCGCCCGGCTCATCGATCGAGCGATCGACATGGCTTTCGGCCGCGAGGTGGGTCACGATGTCGGGTCGGAAATCGTCGAGCGCCGCTCTCACCGACGCCGCGTCGCAAACGTCGCCCTGCACGAAGCGGTACCGGGATGAGCAGGCCACGCTGTCCAGGGTCGAAAGCAAGCCCGCATAGGTCAACTTGTCGAAATTGAGGACTTCATGAGCGGTGTTCTCAATCAGATGGCGCACCAGCGCCGAGCCGATGAAGCCAGCCCCGCCAGTCACTAGAATACGCATTGTGCCCTTGCCTTGTAATCTGGATAGCGGTTTCCCGATGTTCCCAACGGAAAGCTTATTCTCATTTTCTTTCCGTAGGCGCCTAGCAGGCAGACTGCGCTTGTTCCAGAACTGTAGTGTCTAGAACGTGCATCGCCCTCCCCTCCATGCACTCCACCTAGCGCGGACCAGGCCGGGAGTATCCGCGCACATCCCGGAAGGCGATACACCGGAATGGTGAGCCCACAGCGCCGGGCCAGAATTGTTGTGCAGGTATTTTGCGTGGACCACGTAAACCTTTCAGCTAAAGCGCTGCCAATGATCGAGAGCAATCCTGCCTTTCTTCACCTCACTACGACTGATCGCGGCGGGGCAGGAATGGCAGCGGTGCGCATTCACCGTGCCTTAGCAAACAGTGGCTTTCATTCGCATATGGTGGTGGGAGACGGTATCGGGGGCGATGGAATCACGGTCTGTGGAGGGCCGGCTGCTTCTCTCCCGCGCATCGCTTCCAAGGCTCTGTTTCGATCGATAACGTGGCCGCGATACTACTTCCGAAACCAGCGCTATGGCTTGCCCTCCATAGCCAAAACCGTCGAATCGGTTGCTGCTCAAATACAATTAAAACCCGACGCGATAGTCGCGCACGCGCTGACCGACCTGATCTCATTCGCATCGGTAAAGCGATTAGCGCGGCGCTTCGACGCACGTGTACTCTGGTCGTTGATGGATATGGCGAGCTTTACGGGAGGCTGTCACTACGCGTGGGGCTGCGAAGGCTATACGACAGGGTGTGGTGATTGCCCTGCGCTGCGTTTCGGTAGTGGGCCGAAAGATTGGTCCGCGAAGACATTGAACGAAAAGAGATCGGCTTTGGCGCAGATGCGCACGACGGTTGTTGCCGCCTCTACCTGGCTGGCGGATCAAGCTCGCGCTTCTGCGCTCTTCTGCGATACTCCGATCGAAATCGTACCGCTCAGCGTCTCGCCGGAAACATTCGCACCACGCGATTCAGTCGCAGTACGATCGGAATTGGGGTTGGATGCATCCCGCCCAGTCGTATTTTTTGGTGCACGCGATCATGGCGACGCGCGTAAGGGAATGAGCATCCTAGAAGAGGCGCTGAAAAAGCTGGCATCGCTCCGTGGACCCGGATTGCTGCCCACGCTACTTGTCGCGGGCAACGGCGCGCCGTTCGAGGCGCTCGCAGGGGAGGGCTATGTGGTGCGCCAGCTCGGGATGTTGCCCCCCGAAGGATTGGCGCAGGCTTATGCCGCTGCCGATCTATATGTCAGCCCTTCCGTGGAGGACTCAGGACCAATGATGATCAATGAGGCGGTGATGAGCGGAACGCCCGTAATTGCCTTCGATGTCGGCGTCGCAATCGACTTGATCGAGCCTGGAGCAACCGGCGTTATTGCGTCCCGCCGCAACGCGGATGCACTCGCCGCTGCGATGACGCACGTGCTCGATTGGAGCGCGGACAAGAAAAAACATGCGACGATGCGCGCGAGGGAGATCGGATTATCGCGATGCTCTCCGACAGCCCAAGCGAAAGCGCTCGCCCGATTGGCATTGAGCGACGAACGCCAGGAACGCCCAGCATGACCGCTCAGGACATCGCGATCGAACCGCTTGAGTGGGACAGCGATTTCTTCGGCTTCCCAGTCGCTCGTCTGACCTTCCACGGTAAATTGACGCTTGATGACGCCATAGCCGAACTTAGGGTCTCCAAGACGCGACTGGCCTATCTCGACGTGGACGCAGACCATACGAGTCTGCGCGAGAAGGCGGAAAAGCTTGGCGGGCGTTTCGTCGGACGGCGAGTGGAGTTGGTTACACACCAACTCGACAGATTGATGCCGGAAGGCGTCGAAGAACTCAGCCACAATCCTGATGAGGCGGATCGCCGCATGGTACGGTCGCTCGCGCTCGCAAGTGGGGAACTATCGCGTTTCCGGATCGATCCTGGCATTACCGACCAGCAATTCACGGCTCTTTACGACATTTGGATCGAAAACAGCATGGCCGAAGGGCACGACCAAGCCGTGTTGGTCACTCGGGTAGCAGGCACGGTCGGTGGCATGATATCCATCTCCATGAAGGATGGCGTTGGCGTCATCGGATTATTTGCAGTCCATGCCGCGCATCGTGGCCGCGGCCTCGGCAGCGAGTTGCTGCGTGGCGCAGTCGTGTGGACAGCGGAGCATCGGGGATCCGCCGTTCAAGTGACCACGCAGGGCGAAAATGCTGGTGCACTCGCCGCCTACGATTCCGCCGACTTCAGTATCGAGCGGATTTCGGACACTTTTCATTTCTGGATCTAAACGTGACGCCCTTCAACAAACCCTATCTCACCGGACGCGAAGCGCCCAATATCGCAGAAGCGCTGGCCGCGCGTAAGCTTTCGGGCGACGGCCCATTCACCAAACGGTGTCAGGCGATGCTCGAAGGATTGCTGGGGTCGGGTAGAACTTTTCTCACCACTTCTTGCACCGATGCGCTCGAGGCCGCAGCACTACTTTGTGAGATAGAGCCGGGCGATGAGGTGATCGTCCCGAGCTACACGTTCGTTTCGACCGCTAATGCCTTCGCACTGCGTGGCGCCATAATACGTTTCGCCGATAGCTACGCGAATCATCCAAATATGGACCCCGCCTCCGTCGCTGCGCTCATCGGGCCTCAGACCAAAGCGATTGTACCGGTCCATTATGCAGGTGTCGCGTGCGATATGGATGCGCTCGCCGAACTCGCCGAACACAACAGTGCACAGATCGTCGAAGATGCAGCGCAGGGTATCGCATCGTCATATAAAGGTCGGCCGCTCGGGACATTGGGCGATTACGGAGCCTTCTCGTTTCACGAGACGAAGAACATCATCGCGGGCGAAGGCGGCGCTCTCCATGTCAATCGAGCCGATCGCGTCCGGCAAGCAGAGATCGTTCGCGAGAAGGGCACCGACCGATCGGCCTTCTTTCGGGGCGAAGTAGACAAATACGGCTGGGTATCGCTTGGCTCATCCTATCTGCCGTCGGAAATGATCGCCGCCTTCCTGCTCGCGCAACTGGAGGATATAGACGCCATCCAGGCGCGGCGGCTGGCCGCGTGGTATCGCTACGCCGCCATTCTGGAGCCGCTGGCGCAAGAGGGCGCGATCGAGCTGCCGACCATTCCCGCGTATGCGACCAACAATGCGCATATGTTCTTCTTGCTCTGTCCCGATTTAGAGACACGCACCGCATTGCTGGAACATTTGAAGGCGGACGGTATTTACGCCGCCTTTCATTACCAAGCCCTTCGATCAAGCCCGTTCTTTGCGGATCAGGCTGGCCCTGACACCCCCCATGCCGACCGCTTCTCGCACACGCTTGTGCGACTGCCTTTATTCGCTGAACTTGGCGAAGACGAGGCCGAGCGCATTGCGCACAGCGTCGTACATTTTTTCAAACGATAACAAGAGTGCAGCCATCATGACTGATCGCAAAGGCATCATCCTAGCGGGGGGAAGCGGTACACGTCTCTATCCGATGACCCGGGTCGCGTCGAAGCAGCTCCTGCCGATCTACGATAAACCGATGATCTACTATCCGCTGACCACCTTGATGTTGGCGGGTATCCGCGAGATACTGGTGATCTCCACTCCCGACGACACCGCGCTGTATCGCCAATTGCTCGGCAGCGGCGAGCAGTGGGGGCTCGATATCCAATATGCAGTGCAGCCGAAGCCCGAAGGCTTGGCGCAGGCTTATGTCATCGGCGCGGATTTCGTTGCCGACGGTCCATCGGCCTTGGTCTTGGGAGATAACATCTTCTATGGGCACCAGTTCGGCGCGCTCTTGGCGCAGGCGGACGCCCGCGAGCAAGGCTGCTCGCTTTTCGCCTATCATGTGCCCGATCCCCAGCGCTTCGGCGTCGTTGAGTTCGACACCGACTATAACGCGCTTTCGCTCGAGGAGAAGCCGGTAGAGCCGCGTTCCAATTATGCTGTTACCGGCCTGTACTTCTACGACGCGCAGGCGCCGGCCATCGCGCGCGATCTCAAGCCCTCGCCGCGCGGCGAGCTCGAGATCACCGATCTCAACCGCGTGTATCTGGAGGCGGGGCAAGCCAGCGTGCGCATCATGGGACGCGGATACGCCTGGCTCGACACCGGTACGCCCGACAGCCTGCTCAGCGCTGGCCAATTCATCGCTACGGTGCAGCGGACCCAAGGGCTGATGATCGCGTGCCCGGAAGAGATCGCTCTCGGCGCCGGCTGGATCGACGCCGCAGAAGTGCGTCGCGAGGCTGCAAAAATGCCCAACAGCGATTATGGCAGATATCTGAGGGAACTGGCCGAGAGCTGAGCAAACGGGCCAGTCCGTCCTCTACCTCGCCCAACATCGATTAATCGACAATTGATCCGGCAAACCAGGATTTTCCTATATTTCCGTCGGCAACGAACTGCGTTTTCGAAGACGATTACATCAATCATCCAAGCTGCGATCTTGAAACTTTCGCTGGTGGATCGTGAAAAACAATTACCCTAACGGATGCGGCGACCCCACGCTGATTAGCGTCAATGGCGGCGGCGTTTGAAAAATTGGGCAATCGCGGCGGTGGCTAGATCGACCCACGCCAATTTGAAAACTTCACTGGTCATCCAAATATTGCGAACGTGATTGATTTCGTTATGGGAGCGACTGAGCTGAGCTCATAGGATCGCTTATGTTTGATCCGTCTTATACGGCTAATTTTTATGGGCTCGCCTAATCCGCGACCGCGCCATGGTGAGCAGGCTTAAAATGCGTATCTTCCAGAATAGTAGTGTCTATCCGTCATACCGCCTACGCCTGCGTGCCCTTACCGCGGGCGCCAAAAGCTTCGACGAGGCGATCGCAGCGTTTCTCGACGACCGGTTTGGAGCTCCTCACTTTTTGCGCCCGGTGCTGGACGGCTCGCGAGACGCGTTTTTTACCAATGGCGATGACGAAGTCGTTCAGCGAATGTGGGCTGATGAAAACGGACTGTCGTCGGGTACGTCACTGGAGGACATTCTCCTTGCCCAGATCGAAGATCATCGGACCGAGGTGTTCTACAATTTGGACCCGATGCGCTATGGCGATGCATTCCTTGCCCGACTGCCGGGCTCGGTAAGAAAGACGATCGCGTGGCGCGCCGCTCCATCCGACAGAGGGGCGTTTTTGAAGTACGATTTGATCGTGAATAACTTCCCGTCTTTGCTCGAGGGTTATCGCGCCTCGGGAGCGCGCGCGGAATTTTTCGCACCGGCGCATGATCCGGCTATGGACGCTTATGCAACCACGGCGGACCGCCCGATCGACGTGCTATTCGTCGGCACTTATTCGCGCCACCATCGCAACCGAGCCGCGATGCTACAGACGATTGCATCCTTACGTAAAGACATGACCGTCGCCATGTGCCTTGATGTATCGCGCTACACACGTCTCGCGGAAACGCCGCTCGGTTGGGTGGGGCCGTTGCGAAAGGATCGACGCAACCGCGATCTTCGCGCCGTAAGCAGACCGCCCGTGTTCGGTCGCGACCTTTTGGCAGTCCTCGGAGGCGCGAAAATCGTTGTGAACGGCGCTATAGACATGGCCGGTCACGATCGCGGAAATATGCGAGTATGGGAATCGTTGGGTTGCAGAGCTGCGCTAGTGAGCGATCAAGGGATCTATCCCCCCGGCATGGATGAGGGCATCCATTTTCAAACCTACGGTACGACGGAGAACTTGCGCAAACTCCTTTTGGAGATGGTTGCCGATCAAACTGCAACAAGCCAACTTGCGACCAGAGGGAATACGATGATAAGATCCCTCTACAGCAAAGATCGGCAGTGGGAGCGGTTCGCCGAATTGGCGAGCTGACTTGCCGCGTCTGACAAGCGACCGGAACCGAAAAAAGCTAGAATCGGTGCTCTACACGAAGACGCGCGACATGAAACAATCGCGCAAGCAATACATTTTGAACGAAACCGAATTGCATATGAGGCGCCCTGCATTATGCCGCTGGCGGCTGAATTGGCGGAAAGGACAACAGCACCGTGAGTTTGAAAGCCAAGCTACAAAAATTGGCCGGTCGCGCTGGCTATCAGATAACACGTGAAGTGCAGCCGATTTATGCTGATCCGTCTGCCACTGAGAAGAACATCCGCCTCGTCCGGGGCAATACGATGTTGCCACGCCCACGCCTGGTGAGCCTTGCGGACCAAGTTGCTTGGATTGCAAAGCATCGCATTCCAGGTGCGTTGGTCGAGTGTGGTGTCTGGAAAGGCGGCGGAGTGGGCATGATGGCTGCCACCCTGCGCGACTGTGAAGCAAGCGAACGCAAGCTTCATCTTTTCGACAGCTTTACCGATATCTGCCCCCCCGATCCAAGTGTCGATGGTGCGCGAGCGGTGGAGGAGGCGGGACACCATCTCTCTGAGATCGGAGCCGCTCAGAAACCGATGACGGGTTTCTACGATTCAGTCGGTGGGCACGGAACGGTCGATCTGTGTCGTGAGCTTCTCGACCGCGGCGTCGGCTATCCCATGGCGAACGTATGTTTCCATCCTGGTTGGTTCGAAAACACGTTGCCGGCGGTACGTGATACTATCGGGCAGATCGCGCTCTTGCGCCTGGATGGCGACTGGTATTCATCGACCAAAGTTTGCTTGGACAATCTTTACGACTTGGTCGTTCCTGGCGGCATCGTGATTATCGATGATTACGGCTCTTATGAGGGATGTCGCAGAGCCGTCGACGAGTTCTTGGAGATGCGCGGCGTACAAGCATTTCTGAGTAGTGTTGATAACGGTTGCTATTTTTTCTCCAAGCCTCGGCAATAGCGCCATCTTGTGACAGGATTGACCTGTTCGACTTTCAAAAACGTAATTACGACGCTGGTCGCAACGTATCTATCCAGATCCGCTTTACGTTCGATAATAACGGCTTCGGCTCACGAGCGGACCGGGCACGCCTATCGAACCCTTGGCGAGGCGACCCCGTAGGACTTGGTATCTTCTGCTGAACGGTAGAAGTAGAGCAGCAAGGCTGCCGCAGCGCCGCCGTTTGTCAGAATGGCGGTGAAGAGAGAGGCGTCGGCGAGAGATGTGATAAAAGGCATCAACATTGCACAGACGATTTGGCGATTGCCCTGTCCTACCAACCGCGACGCGAACCATAGCCACGCAGCGGCGAAAACAAAGATCACTGGCACGCCCCAGGTGCTGAAGCCGGCAATACCATCCGCAGCGATGAAATTCGCGTTATAATTATTTGCGGCGCCGAGTGTCGGCGTCACATACCGACCGATCACTTGGCCGACGGATTCGCTGCCATACGGGTAAGTCGAGAACGCACGCCCTACGAGCGAGTGTGATAGTTTCGTAACCGGATAATTCAGGAAAAACTCGCTGTAGATACCGACTAGCGCACCGGGCAAGACGAGGATGCGAAAATAGATGAGGTCCGATAGCGCGCCTATGAGCCCGCCCATTATTACTCTCGGCGCAGTTATCCACGGTCCCAGAATAGCGAAGAGCAGGATTGCGGCCCTGATGCGCGTGAATGCGACGCGGCCATGGCGAAACGCCAGAAATGTTCCGACCGTAAGCAGCGTCGACCCGAGCACCACCTTGGCCGCCAGGGTGGAATAGATTAGCACCTGTCCGGCTAGCGCCATAGCTACCAGAGACCAGCGCCGCTGTGCCAGACCGATGACCAGCAGGAATGGATTTACCGCGCCGCTCATGAACCCCATGACGTAAACTATGGCAGCTCCACCCAGACCGGACGTGCTGCTTCGCTGGTCGTAAACTTCTTCGATGCTTGCGAGGCTCAAGGAACCGCCAAAAACCGCCAAGATGGAGAGATTGCCGAGTATCCAGCAGACGATCACGCCCTGCCACAATGCCTGCCGCGATAAGCGCAATGGCGGAAATGGCGCTCCATCACGCAGAAAAGCGATGAACACGACCGCGGATCCCAGCGCCAGCGTCTCGAGCAGCAGAAGGTCGTCGGTAAGCAGGGTTCCCTGCTGCGGTGGTATGGTAACCGTTGGAATGAACAGAAGGAAGCAGAGCACCCATTTGGCAAATCCGACGACTGTCCAGCTGCGCGCCGGCAACATTGCCCCCAGCAATCCCGCCGCCGCCACCGACAGCGCCGTGACCGACGGTTCTGGCGGCGTGTACCAGAATCCCAGATACCCCCATATTTTGGAAAGCTCGCGATAGGTGAGGATCAGGAAGAACCCGTAAAAGGCCGCGACCCCTCCATTCAGCAGGTGCCTCAGCGGTATGGGTAGCCCCTGATCCGAGTTGGCCGCCGTCATCGCCGGATCCACCCCATCAATCGTCGCAGAGCACTGCGAAGGCGCATCATCCGGTCGCTCATTCTTTTGTCGCTATCGAAAGCATCGTGCGGCATCGTAGGCGCGTCGATTAGCGCGGCAAGCTCGGCCGGGTCCATGCCCAGTTTCTTGGCGACAAAACGCGTGTCGCGTTCCGCCTGTCGCGCCGTGGTGATTGGCTTCGCTAATTCCGCGATTGCCTCGTCGCGTGTCATCTGTCCCGCGACGATGAGCGACGAATAGAACAGCCGCCGTTTGTCGAAACGCAGTTTCCGTGGAAGGTAAACTTCCTGATAGAATTTGGTAAATCGCGACTCGCTGTGCTTGGGTCCGTAGTCGCGCCAAGCATAATGGTCTTCAAGCTCGCATCGCGCCGCCTCTTTGTCGTAATCGATGAAATCGAGCGGGCGGTAGCGTTTAGGCAGACCGCGTATTCTTGTCGTCCAGAGGTATTCGGCCATCGTCATGATCGGATAGGCAGCTAGAGACTCTTCACCCAATGCCGCATGGACCGCCCGCACATGCTTCCCGTCAGTAGAGCTCGGCCCGTCATGCGGAATATGGAGATTTTCCGACGAAAAATTTACGCCCGACAAGAAACTTTTCACGTCGTATTGCCGCGCGACACGCAGGAGGGTCGCGAAGAACGCGTGATCCTGTGGGAAGTCTTGGTTGAGGACATTGGCTCGCAGGAACGCGCGCTGCACGTCACGCACTTCGCTCCATTCGATGACTTCGGTCACAAGATCGAGGTCGAGCGCGCGGACCAACTTCTCGATATTGTTTACTGCAGGTTCGCTGTTCCACCCGGCATCGACATGTACCGCCAAGAGGCGCAGCCCGTGCCGAGTTGCCATCAAATGCGCGAGATAGGCGCTATCGATCCCGCCGCTCAGTCCGACCAGTGCGTCGTACCGGCTTCCTTGGCCCTCTTCCTTAAGTTGCGCAACGAGCGCGGCCATGCGCCGCTCCCCCTCCGCCCCTGGCCACCACTCAGTCGGCATGCGCGCGAGCGCATCCTTGCAGCAATTGCATTGCCCGTCCGGGTCGATGGACACGCCATCGACACCCTCGGTCATGACGCAGAAGTTGCAGATTGCCGCGTTGCCAAGCGGCGTTGTAACTGCGCCCACGTCGATTTGAATGTCTGCTTCTGAAATCATGGGGCGCCACCTGTCTTATCCGTTAGATCTTCCGGGTAGGTGACAAGAACGGCGCGAAGCCGCCCGATAAAACTGAATGTGCTGCCCGAAGCGGCTGCAGCGGCGCCCGCGTCGATAGCTTCGGCGAGGTGCGCCACCTCGCCCGCTCCACCTAGCGCGATCACCGGTACAGGGAGCTCGGCAGCGACTGTGCCGATCATGGCCAGGTCCATACCCGTTCGCGCTCCATCGCGCTCGATCGATTGTATAATCACCTCTCCTGCTCCCGCTGCGACAGCGGCTTTCGCCAGCGCGAGCGGAGAAAGGCCCGTATCGCGCTGCCCGCCATCAACGAAAGCATGCCCGCCTCGATAATCGACACATGCGACCACGGAGGACGAACCATATACGCCCGCCAGCGCGCCGATCAGGGCGGGGTTGGTCGTGCCGGCACCCAGCACGAACTTCTCGACCCCGTTTCGCACCAGCGGCGCGCATTGCCTGACGTCACGAAGCCCTCCACCATAGGCAAGAGGCATGAAGCATTCGCCCGCAAGCTCGGCGACGAAGCCGTGATCGATCTCGTACCCATCCCGCCCTGCATCGATGTCGAGGATGCAAAGCTCGTCCACCTCCTTCTCGTTGAACAAGCGAATGACGTTGAAGGGATCGCCGACGTACGTACGCTCACCGAAGGCAACCGTCTTTACTAGCCGCCGCTGGCGATCGAGCAGCAGAACAGGGATATAGCGGGGGCGCTCGATGTCACTCATAGTCGGGCAAACGCTTCGAGAAGGGACATGCCGTGGCGGTGACTCTTCTCGGGATGGAATTGCACTCCGTGCAGCGTATCGCGTGAGACTGCGACGGTCACTTGGTCGCCGCCGCGCAAAATCGTGCCCGCGACATCGTTCGGTTCTGCGCAGATCATATGGTAGCTATGTACGAAATAGAAGCGCTCCGGCCTTGTGGCATTATCGAGGAGCGGGGACATGCGCGGCTTTTCGAGCATGTGCCAGCCGATGTTCGGCACCGAAAGTTTCTTGCCATCGCGCCCGATTGCAGGAAGCCGCACGGTCACCGCGTCTATGAGACCCAAGCCGGGTAACTTGCCCTCCTCGCTTGATCGACCGAGCAGCTGCATGCCGAGGCAGACACCGAGCATATGGGCCCCACGCGCCGCGGCGTCGTGTAGCGGCGCTACGAGATCACGCGCGGCGAGTTGGCGCATCGCATGATCGAACGCGCCCACCCCCGGAAGGACCAGATGATCCGCGCGCGCGATTGCCGCCGCATCGTCGGTGGGTACCGCGTCGAAGCCTAAATGGCCGAACATGTTGACGAGGCTGGCAATGTTACCAACGCCATAATCGACGATACGGATCATCTAGGGTCGCTCTCCACAAGCAGCGTATCGGTTGCGATCGCGGGGGCACTCAGCGGATGTTTCAGCGCATTTGCGCATAGAATGAGGAAGACAATATTGGCAATCACCAGCAATGCGCTGTGCAACGCGACGGAAAGTACTACCGAGAGGTTGAGGATCGGGACAGCAGCCCAGAGTCCGATCAACGCCGTCAGCCGCGTCACGTCCCAAACCATCTGGGTTTTTTGTCGACCCACCACGCTCAGCGTCATGTTGACGCCGCCCGTAACCAGCCCGACGAACGTGGCCGGAGCCAAGACTTGTGCCAGCGTTCCGGCTAGCTCCCATTCGCTCCCGAAAAGCAGCACGAAAGCCGTCGGAGCAAGCAGGATGACCAATATTGTCGGGACGATCCCGATAAGGGCGAGCCACCGCAGGATACTGATGAATTGCGTCCTCGCTTCGGTTCCGGTGCGCATCGCCGTGGCAAGTTGCCCCATGAATGCTTGCGATACCGATGTCGCAACTACCGCGACAGGAAGCGACATGACCCGATCGACAAGCGCATATTGACCCGCCGCATTTGCATCAAAGGTTGCGTAGATCATGATCGGAGTGATCGTGACGCCTGCGGAATTGATTATGAAGCCCGGCAACGCGACGAGCGGATATTCGCGATATCGGCTTGCGACCTTAAGGATCGACACGCGACCGACCTGGCTCATCGGGGTACGTTTGCGCATCCAACGATAAAGCCAGGCGAGGCTTGTAATGCGCCCCAAAAGGTCGGCGATGACGAGACCACTATTGCCAATGCGCGCCACGCCAAGTGCCACACCTATCGCAGCATAGCTGACGGCTTGTGCCACTTTGCTGTTGGCATTCACCGAAAAGCGTTCATCGCGGATCGCGACGTAGAGTAGCACCTGACCGACGCTCGTTGCCACCATTGCGGCAATCGGCGTCCAGAGAGGAAACGGCGATTGGCTCAGCCAGCTCTCCGGAAAAAGTGCTGCCCCCACATAGGCAATCGCCAGAATCAAGGCAGCCACAATAACATTTGCGCGCAGGCACAGTCTCAGAAGCGAGGGAAGCTCGTTATCCTCGGCACGTAGGATCGCGATATCGTAACGGAGGCTTGGCAATACGATCAACATCGTCAGCACAGAAAGATACAGCTGAAGATGACCGAAAGCGGCCGGGTCGAATAAACGCGTGAGGACCGGCAGGATCAGGACCGCCACAGCCTGCGCGATGACGGTGCCGCGCATCACTGTGACGATATTACGAATCATGCCGACTTGACTTCAGATAAATCCATACGCGCGCGTACATGCTCGACGAAATTGGCAGGAATTTCGGCGCCGAAACCGGACTCGATGTCGCGCGAAGGATCTTCGTCAATTGGAACGATCGACTGCCCCGGATATGAGATACGCGGCGCGTTCCCCAAAAATGCTCCCCAAAGGCTGAAGCCCGAGCCCGAAGCAATCAATGCTGCGCCCTGCCCGATTTGGAGCAGATCGGTCACGGAAGCCTGCCGGGGAACCTGCGTGACACTCTTGTGCGCAAGCAGAGGCGCGAGATCTGCGCTGGAGCCATCGGAAAAGACAAGTGCAGGAACGTCTTCTTTCAATGCATTGCGCAGCGCTTCGAGTCGGTCGCCATACCAATCGATCGGCAAGCGTGTATTCGTCGCTGCAGCATCCACGTCACCTGACGGCTTCTTAAAATCCCCCAACCGGACATGAACCGCGATGAACGGGGCGTGTTGTCTTTCAGGGCGATATTGGGGGCGCGTCATGGCCAGGAGTTCCTCGCGCAAAAAGGTCCCATGACCAATCACTTGCGCGAAGGACTTCTTCTCATTGTCTTTGACCGCATTATGCACGCAAACAAGGACCGGTTTAGCTCCCGATCCAACATGTTCGGAAACCGATCCCGGCCATTCGGTGCCGATCTGGACCCGACGTGCCCTAGTCAATATCGTGAGCCGCCGCAGACCCGCGACCGCGCTTCCGCTGCGGAATAGTCGAAAGTAATTACGCTTGTCGCGCTCGCGGCGCAGATACGGACCTATTCTCGGCTTCAGCCAGAACGGCGCAAGCATTGTCGCTCCGGTCTGCTCGCACCACAGGCGGCAGCGCGCCCATGCTAGCAATCCGTGCGCCAAGCCATATCGGCCTAGGACTGGAATCGCGTAAATTTTTCGCTCCCTCATTTTACGCCGGTCGCTTCTTCTCGGACCGCGGCAATGACCTCGTCCTGATGAATCTCGCTCAATTCCGCATAGATCGGCAGCGAAAGTATCCGCTTTTGCAATCGGTATGCGACGGGGAAATCGTTGGCAGTGTGCCCACGATCGGAATAGGCGGGCAAAAATGGTAGCGCGCGGCGGTAGTTTATTACCGTAGGGATTCCGTGAGCTTTCAGCGCGGCTTGAAGTGCATCGCGATTTTCCGTTTCGATCACATAAAGGTGGTAGACATGTCCCCGCCCCTCGACCTCAGTCGGGGTCGTGATGCCTGGGACGTCGGCGAGCAGCTTGTCGTAGCGTGCCGCAACAGCACGCCGAGCCTCGGTCCAGTCGGCAAGATGTGGCAGTTTTACTCTAAGTATGGCCGCCTGAAGGCCGTCAAGACGGCTGTTAATGCCCTCGATCTCGTGGTCGCCCTTGTTAATCCCGCCATGCCGCGCGAACCGCGCCATCTTTCGCGCCAGGTCGTCGCTGCTCGTCGTCGCCGCACCCGCATCGCCCATCGCGCCAAGATTCTTGCCAGGATAGAAAGACCAAGAAGAAATCTCGCCGAATGTACCGACCTGCTGGCCCCGATAGGTCGCGAGGTGTGCTTGCGCGCAATCCTCGATCACCCACAAGGCACGTCGCTTTGCGATCTCCATAATCGGATCCATGTCGGCTGCTTGGCCATACAGATGAACAGGGATGATGCCGACGGTTCGGTCGGTAATTGCCTCCTCGATCAGATTCGGATCGATCGTCGAAGTGGTGGGATCGATATCGACGAACACCGCTTTGGCTCCGTGCTGTCCGACGGTCTCGCTAGTCGAAATCCAGGTCTGTGCGGGCACGATAACCTCGTCCCCCGGCTTCAAGCCCAACGCATGCATCGCGATGTAGAGAGAATCGGTACCGTTTGCGGCCGACACGCAGTGCTTCGCCTGCATCAGTTCGGCGTATTCGGCCTCGAAGGCCTCGACATCGGGGCCGCGCACGAAGCTGCTGTTGGCGATGGTCCGCGCGATAGCGGCGTCGATCTCATCCTTCAGCGAACTGTATTGCGCATAAAGGTCGACGAAGGGCACAGGCATGAAAGGTCTCCGAATCTGAAGGATCAGGCGCGGCGCAAGAGACGCGCTGGGTTGCCGGCATAGCTGCCGGGCACGTCGATCGACTTGGTCACGACGGAACCGGCACCGATGACGACGTCATCGCAGATTGTGACCGGCATGATGGTGGCATTGGAACCGATCGAAACTCTATCGCCAATTACGGTCGCTTCCCATTTGCTCGTATCGCCCCGGGCGGGACCACCTCCGGAAAAACGGTCGTTAACGAACATCACTCCGTGTCCGATGAAGCAATCGGCGCCGATGGTCACAAGCTCACAAACGAAACTGTGACTTTGGACGCGGGTCCGCGCACCGATGGTAACTCCGCGCTGCACTTCGCAAAAAGGACCGACGAAAACGCCGTCACCGAGTTCGCATTCATAGAGATTGCCCGGCTCCACCACGGTCACACCACTACCGGTGGCAATGTCACGAACGGCAGCCTCAATGAGCCTCACTTTACCGGCCATAATTTAACCGCCCAGACGAGCATGCCGCGAACGGAATTGAATCGGTACCTCAAGCCCAGTCTCGATTGATTCGTAAAGCGCGGTAATCAACTCAAGACTGCGCCGCCCCTCCAGCCCATCAACCAATGCTGCGGCGTCGTTTTTCAGGCAATCGAGGACATGTTCGTAATAGGCTTGATGCCCATATCCGTACACATTCGGTGGATTGACGGAGTACTTGTCCAGCACCTCGGCATCATCCGGCTGCGGCTCCACAAAATCCCACGTCACCATCTTGTTGACCGCGAAACCGCCGATCACGACTGTTCCACCCTCACCCAAAATTGACAATGAGCCTTCGAGATCTCGCGGACGCGCGGCATTGGTCGCCTCGACGATGCCCAGTGCGCCATTAGCGAATTGCAAAGTGGCGATCGCGGTGTCTTCCGCTTCGATATCCACAAGTGTCCGACTGGCGCGGGCGTGAACCGAAACCACATTGCCCATAAAATATTCCAACAAATCAACGTGATGGCTCGCTTGGTTAGCAAGGACTCCGCCGTCCTGCGCCCAAGTTCCGCGCCAGCTATCCTGATCATAATAACTCTGGTCGCGGCGCCAGCGTACCCTGACGGTGCCGAGAACCAGTTTCCCGAAGCGGCCCGCCTCGAGCGCTTCACGCGCCTTTACGACCGGTACGTTCAGTCGATTCTGCTTAACGACAAAAAGCTTCACACGCGCTTGGTCACACGCTGCGATCATCGCATCGGCATCATCCAGCCGCAACGCCATCGGCTTTTCGACAATGACATGCTTCCCAGCACGGGCGGAGAGGATGGCATGTTCGGCGTGCATTCCGCTGGGAGTAAGCACGACCACCACCTCGACATTCGGGTCACCCAACATTTGCTCTAGGCTGTCATAGGCGGCCACATCATACTTCGCCTTAGCCTCGGCCAGCCTCTGGCTATCAATATCGCATATGGCGACAAGTTGCGCGCCGTCGATCTCACCGCCCCCAAGCAAATCAAGATGGCGCTTCGAAATGCGGCCACAACCTACGACACCAAACTTAATCATTTTTATTCCCGAAAAAAGCAAGGAGCCAATGCCCAAATGCGGCGGACGCGGACATGCGAAGAAATTTCCGCGCGGCATAAGCGTATAGTAATGGCCTGACAAGGGTTCCTTGGCTGCTTGCTTTCTTCCGACTTTGAACCATCGATCACCAACAATACCGAGGGTTAGATCACGGCTGATCGCGTGTCGCCGTCGCTTAAGATAATTCGGCTCTCCCGATCGCGCGAGCAAACTTTTCGCATGAGAAAAAGAAGCGAGATATCCTGTTGCGGTAGGTCTGACGTGGCTGAAAAGGCGATCGGCGCACCGGTGAATCAGCCGCCCAATTGCCGCTCCTGGGTGGCGGCGGCGACCTGCTTCGCCGTCTTGGCTTTCACTTCTGCTACGCATGCGCGCATTGTGGAATTCTTGGCGATCCGCGTGCCGCTGCGCTGCTCATCATGGCCGCAGATCTTGTGCGCAGCACCGGCGATTCTCTTATCGAGCGTCGCTTGGCCTTGCGGGCTCGTCAGATCGAGATCGGAATATTGGACACCGATGCTAATGCTCTGCGCCACAACGGGGGTAGAGCTGGCCGTAAGAGCCAAGCCGAACGCTGCGATTGCGGATGCGAGAGGGACGAATTGCGTTTTCATACTATCCTCCTGGGTTGCGGCGCGCCCGGAACGTAGGGGGGGGAGGCGCGCCGCAGACCGAGTAATGGGCGTTTACGATCGTAGTCGCATCTCGCTATCGACGGGTGCGGCTGTCTTCCGATCGGTTGCGCATGATCGCGGACGAACGACCTCTGGCGATCCGCCAACGACGCGCCTATCCCCTTCGTCGATGCTGTTCGCGCTCGTCTTTCTGTTGGGGATTGCCAATTTCGCCGCCCACAAGGCGGTGCTGGAAAGCGGCCATCCGATCCTGGAGCGAATGGCATGGTTGCGACCGGGGCGGTTCGGACCGCCCTCGCTGATCGTGGAATTCGCGGTCCTGCTGGCGACGCTGCTGTTCTTGGCGGAGGGGTATGGAGGGATCGGTTGGGTCTACGCGATCTATAGCCTGTGCAATATCGGCAGCGCCTGGGCGCTGCTGACAGGCCGGATGTGACCGAGCGTTCGATCTAATTCAGAGGGTTATCGCCTCTGCGCCCGGAACCGGCGCGTGAATGAAGCGCTTGGCTTCTATGGCTCCGATCGACACCATCTGGCTGGTCCTCAACGCACGCAGCGGCAGCAATGAAGACGGCGCGATTGCGGAGCTGCGCGAACACTGCGAGCGCCGCAACCTCTCGCTGGCGCGCGAAATCTGCTTTCCCGACGAGGATCTGCCGACAGCGAGCGAACTGGACGCGGCGGGGATAGACTGTCTGGCCGTCTTCACCGGAGACGGGACGCTGAATGCGGCGATCACCGGGCTTTACGGTTGGTCCGGATCTATCCTGGTGCTGCCCGGCGGAACGATGAACCTGCTCAGCCGGAGAATGCATGGCGAGGCCGAGTGCGAAGAAATCCTCGACCGGATCGCAAGCGGCGCTTTCCGGAAGGTTCGCCCGCAGATCGCTCGGTGCGAGGCAGGCGATGCTTTGGCGGGTCTGTTGAGCGGTCCGGGGACGTCATGGGCGAGCGTGCGCGAAGCGATGCGCGATTTCGATATCGCCGCGCTCGCGGAGGAAACCGGCGAGGCACTGGCCGAGACGACGGGCGGGGCGTTCGTGCGTCTCAGAAATCCCGAATTGGGCTCGCGCGAGGGTTATCCGATGATCGAATTCACGCCCAGCCATCGCGGCCTGCAACTCGATGCCTATCGCGCGCAAGATCCCGGCGATTTCCTGCGTCAGGGCTGGGCCCTGTTGCGCCGCCGTTTCCGGGAAGGGCCGCATGAACGGCTCGGCCTGTTCGACGAATTGGAATTGGAGAATTGCGAGGACGCTCCGATCGGAGTCCTGCTCGACGGCGAACCCGCAACCCTTGGATCGCGCGCCACGTTTTCCGTGGCCGCGTGCGAAGTCGATCTGCTAGCGACCGCCCATGGCTACTGATCCCTCGCCCGCCCGAAACCGCCGCGAAACGCTCGTTTTCCATGTCTCCGATGTGCATTTCGGGCTGGAAGACACCGATGCGATCGCCTGGGTCAAGCGGGAGATCGCGGAAAAGCGGCCCGATGCCGTGGCAATCACCGGCGATCTAACCATGCGCGCCCGGCACCGCGAATTCGAGGCGGCCACGCGATGGATCCGCTCGCTCGATGTGCCGATCACGGTTGAGGTCGGCAATCACGACCTGCCCTATTTCAATCTGATCGAGCGCTTCTTCACCCCGTACAAGCGCTTCAAAGGCGTCGAATCGGTGGTCGAAAAGGAGCTCGACCTGCCCGGTCTGGCGATCGTGCCGCTCAAGACCGCCGTGCGCGCCCAACCGCGTTTCAACTGGTCGAAAGGCTGGATCACCGATGCGGCGCTGACGAAGTGTCTCGACGCCATCGATGCCCTTCCCGAGGGCGTGAAGGCCCTGGTCGCCGTCCACCATCCGCTGCGCGAGGTCGGTACGAAGGGCACGGCGCTGACGCATGGGGGGCAGAAGGCTCTGACCGCTCTTGCCCAGCGACCGGTTCTCGGCGTGCTGAGCGGCCATGTCCACGATCCCTTCGACCTGACGCAGGAGACCGTCCACGGCCCGGTGCGGATGATCGGAGCGGGCACGCTGTCCCAACGCGTGCGCTCCACTCCGCCGAGCTTCAACGAATTGCGCTGGGATGGCGAAACATTGACCGTGCGCGCTCGCAATCTGGGCGATGTCAGCACGCGCGACATGCAGATCGACGATGTGCCCGAAGATGCGATGCCGCCGCGCCAGCCGGACGAGCCGGTCGCTCCGGTCAATCAGGTCCCCCGCACCGATCCGCCGGTGCATTGAAGCCTGTCGGCTCAATCGAATCGTAACCATTCCGAGGCATGGTAGGCGTCCGTAATCACGGAGGCCGGACATGACGGAACTCATCAAGGCATTGCCCTGCGGCGCGCTTCTGGCGTGGATCACCGCCCTGTTCATCGGGCACGGCGGCGGCATGGGCGGAACGCTCGCGATCGAACAGATGCAGATCATGGACCAGTCCTTCTTCTGGTCCTGGCCCATTTTCCTTGGCGGGACCGCGCTCGCTTGGGGCATCATGGCGATCCAGAACTGACGCCGCGTAGCGACAGGATTCACGCCGACTCTCGATAGCCCACGAAAAAGGGCGGCCCCTTTCGGGACCGCCCTTCCTCGGTGATCGATAGATCGCTGGCTTAGCGCTTCGAGAACTGGAAGCTGCGGCGAGCCTTGGCCCGGCCATACTTCTTGCGCTCCACCACGCGGCTGTCGCGGGTGAGGAAGCCGGCGGCCTTGACGGTGCCACGCAGCGTCGGCTCGTACTTGGTCAGCGCCTGGCTGATGCCGTGCTTCACTGCACCGGCCTGGCCGGACAGACCGCCGCCGCGTACAGTGGCGATCACGTCGTACTGGCCTTCACGCTCGGTGATCGAGAAGGGTTGGTTAATGATCAGGCGCAAGGTCGGACGCGCGAAGTAGACTTCCTGGTCCTTGCCGTTGACGATGACCTTGCCGCTGCCCGGCTTCAGCCAGACTCGCGCGGTGGCGTCCTTGCGGCGGCCGGTAGCGTAGGCGCGGCCCTGCTTGTCGAGCTCCTGCTCGCGCAGGGGAACGTCGGCGCGCTGCGCGATTTCAGCGGAATCGCCCTGCGGCGTATCGCCGGCGATGTCCTTGAGATCCGCGAGGTCGGAGACGCTGCTCTTCGCATCGGCGCCTTCGTTCTCGCTCGTCGCGCCCTTGGTCGCGGCGTCTGCGGGCGTGTCGGCGGCGTTTTCAGCTGCCGTGGTGTCGGGCGTGGTGTTGTCGTCGGCCATTATGCGGCAGCCTTGTTCTTGCGGTTCAACGAAGCGACGTCGAGCGTCTGCGGCTGCTGTCCGTCATGCGGGTGTTCGGTCCCGGCATAGAGGTGGAGCGCCTTCATCTGCGCCCGGCCCAGCGGCCCGCGCGGGATCATGCGCTGCACGGCCTTTTCCAGCACGCGCTCGGGGAAGCGGCCTTCCAGCACCTTGGCCGGAGTCGTTTCCTTGATGCCGCCCGGGTGGCCGGTGTGCTTGTAATAGATCTTGTCGGTCATCTTGCGGCCGGTGAACTTCACCTTGTCCGCGTTGATGACGATGACGTGATCGCCGCAATCGACATGGGGCGTGAAGCTCGGCTTGTGCTTGCCGCGCAGGTGATTGGCGATGATCGCCGCGAGGCGCCCGACGACGAGCCCTTCGGCGTCGATCAGGTGCCATTTCTTTTCGACCTCTGCCGGTTTGATCGACCGGGTGGCCTTGGTGAGAGCCTTCATGGCGCTGTTCCGTCCTTGATGTTGCTTGGCCCCGGCGCGAAGCCGAATCCGTTGAGCAGCGAGTCCGGGCCAGCCGAATATCGCGATGCGGCGCGCAAATGGCTCTGGATCACGCGCAAGTCAAGCAAATCCGGGGATGCCGGGTGGGGTATAATAATACCCCACGACTTGCGATCAGGCTGGGCGGCCCAATGCGTGCGCGTTCCATGCGAAGGTGGCGGTCAGCAATGCGCCCACGACCTGATGCGCCACGGCCAGCCAGAGATCGACCCCGCTGATGACCGTCGCGATACCGAGCAGAATCTGCGTCCCCAGTAGCGCATTCATCGCGATCGAAGCGGGCCGGGCGATCGGCTTCACGCGCCGCGCCATCACGATCAGCGCCACGAACGCCACCCATGCCCACCAGCGGTGGAGGAAATGGATCAGGAAAGGATCGTGCGTGATCGCATGAAACACGCCCCCCGACGCGTCGAATTCCGTTACCAACCGACCCTGCATCAAAGGCCAGGTGTCGGAAGCAAGCCCGGCATTGAGGCCGGCGACCCAAGCGCCGAGCAGGAGCTGAACGAACAGGATCGCGCCCACCCAGCTCGCCGTGACAGTCCAGAGCGAGCGCGGCGCGCTGCGGTTGGCCAATTGCCGGAGATCGAGCGCGGTCCACACCAGTCCGCCCAGAGTGAAGAATGCCGTCAGCAAATGGATGGACAGCCAGAAGTGGCTCACATCGGTCATCGTGCCCGCCAGCCCGCTCTTGACCATGAACCAACCGAACACACCCTGCAGACCGCCCAGCGCAAGCAGCGCAACGAGCCGGTGCTTATACCCTTTCGGAATAGCGCCCCTTACCCAAAACCAGGCGAGCGGCACGGCGAAGGCGATACCGATCACTCGGCCCAGCAGCCGGTGGAACCATTCCCAGAAATAGATGAATTTGAACGCCGCCAGATCCATGCCCGCCGGGCCGGTCACATTGATGTATTCCCCGGTGCGGCGATACAGGTCGAACTCGGCCTGCCAAGCCGCCTCGCTCAGCGGTGGGATCGCCCCGGTGATCGGTTTCCACTGGGTGATCGACAGTCCGCTTTCGGTCAGGCGCGTGATGCCGCCGACTGCCACCATCAGAACCACCAGGGCAGCGACCACCAGCAACCAATTGGCGATCGCGATCGGGCGCGCAGGCGAAATGGAACGCGATGAAATCGACATGGGCGCTGTTTGCTGCGCGCGGCGACGCATCGCAAGTGCATTTGCAGCACCAATCGCTCTCTTAGGTGCAAGAGCCGTCCCGATGCCTCGCCATCGAAATCGTCGGCACCCCTTGCATCATGTTACACCGTCACATACATGATCGCTCATGGTGGAACGCCCGATCTCTCCGTTTCGGCGTCGGCTCGATCGCGCCGGCATTGCGCTTTCGGGCCTGTGCGCGCTGCATTGCGTGGTCAGCATCATGATCGTCGCGGGGCTGGGCGCAGGGCTCGGCATCGGCGGCGAATTGTTCCTCAACCCCGATATCCATCGCATCGGCCTCGTCTTTGCAGTTCTGATCGCCGCAGTGGCCATCGGCTGGGGTGCGTTGCGCCATCGCAAGGCCGCGCCTTTCGTGATCGCGATGACCGGGCTGACCTTCATGGGGGGCGCTCTGGCCGTGCCGCATGGGGAGAAAGAGGCGATTTTGACGATCATCGGCGTCGCGCTGGTCTCGCTCGGCCATATCCTCAACTTGCGCCATTCGCATTGAGGCTTATGTCGCGCGGACCATGACCGCGCCCCTATCCCTTACCGTCAACGGCGAGACTCGCCGCACCTCAGCCACCACCGTCGCCGATCTCGTCCGCGAACTCGATCTCGACCCTGCCAAGGTAGCGGTCGAACGCAATGGCACCATCGCGCCACGCAGCGAACTCGAGCAGCACACCTTGGCAGAAGGCGACACGTTGGAGATCGTCCATTTTGTCGGCGGCGGCGACCATGACGTGCAGGATGACAGCTGGACCGTCGCGGGCCGAACCTTCCGGTCGCGCCTGATCGTCGGCACCGGCAAGTACAAGGATTTCGCCCAGAACGCCGCCGCGCTCGAAGCCTCGGGGGCGGAGATCGTCACCGTGGCGGTGCGGCGCGTCAATGTCAGCGATCCCAAGGCGCCGATGCTGACCGATTTCATCGATCCCAAGAAGGTGACCTACCTCCCCAACACCGCAGGATGCTTCACCGCCGACGATGCGATCCGCACGCTTCGTCTCGCGCGCGAGGCGGGGGGCTGGGATCTCGTCAAACTCGAAGTCTTGGGCGAAGCGCGTACGCTGTATCCCGATATGCGCGAAACGCTGAAAGCGACCGAGGTGCTGGCGAAGGAGGGCTTCCTCCCCATGGTCTATTGCGTCGACGATCCGATCGCGGCGAAGCAGCTGGAAGAGGCGGGCGCCGTTGCAGTCATGCCGCTGGGCGCGCCTATCGGATCGGGCCTCGGCATCCAGAACCGCGTGACCATTCGCCTGATCAAGGAAGGGGCCAGTGTGCCCGTCCTCGTCGATGCGGGTGTGGGCACGGCGAGCGATGCGGCAGTGGCGATGGAGCTGGGCTGCGACGGAGTGCTGATGAACACCGCCATCGCCGAAGCAAAGGATCCGGTCCGCATGGCCCAAGCCATGAAGCTGGCAGTCGAAGCGGGCCGCCACGCCTATCTTTCGGGCCGGATGGGGACGCGCAAATACGCCGATCCCTCCAGTCCGCTGGCGGGACTGATCTGACGCCTTTTATTCGTCGATCGAATCGTCGTGGCCGGTTCCGGCCGACAGGAACACCAGCCCCATCAGCGCACTCGCCAGCAGCATGGTGAATCCGATGCCGAGTGCCACCGCGATATAGTAATGTACCGACGCCTCGCTCTCGCCATCGTAGAGAAAGGCGATCGCCACCGCGACCACGCCAATCGTGATCGCAAGCATGAACCACATGATGCGGCGATAGCGCGCCCAGGCGAAGGCAGCGGTTTCGGGATCTTCGAGGGGAGACTTGCGAGCCATGGACGCTTCAATGCGCGTTCCTCCGAATGCGCGCAAGACCGGCCGGATTTGCCGCGATTCGCGTTTCGTAGACAATCGTGGCATTCTCACGCCCGAAGCGGGTGAGGAGAGCGGCAATGAATATCGCGAATTTGATCGAGGGACGGGCGAGTTCGGAAATCGTGAGCTGCACGGTGGACAGGCCCATGCGCGATGTAGTCGCGCTGTTGGCGGACCGGCGCATCGGGGCTCTGCCGGTGATGGAGGAAGGCCGGGTCGCGGGCATTTTCTCGGAACGCGACGTCTTGTATTGCCTCGCCAAGGAAGGTGCCGCCGCGCTCGACCGGCCGGTGCGCGAAGCCATGACCGCGCCCGCCATCACGGTCGAGCGCGCCACGGATGTGGACGAAGCGCTTTCGCTGATGACCAGGCGGCGTATCAGGCATCTTCCCGTCCTCGACGGAGAAACCCTGTGCGGCTTCATTTCCATCGGCGATCTGGTCAAATCGAAGATAGATCAGGTCGAACACGAAGCGGCGCAGATGCGGCAATATATCCAGACCGCCTGAGATGCGCTTGAGGGGAGGGCTTCGGCTCCCTACATCGGGACTATGTCCGAACCGCTCTCCCTGACCCAAGCTGCCGCCGACCGCGTCGCGGCCATCGCCGCCAAGCAGGGCGCGCCCGCGATCCTGCGCCTTTCCGTGGAAGGCGGGGGGTGTTCTGGCTTCCAGTACAAGTTCGGCCTCGCCCCCGAAGCCGAGAGCGATGACAGCGTCAGCGAAACGGGCGACGTGCGGTTGATCGTCGATCCGGTCAGCCTCGACCTCGTTGCAGGCAGCACGGTGGATTTCGTCGAATCGTTGGGTGGGGCGGCGTTCCGCGTCGAAAATCCGCAAGCGGCTGCCGGCTGTGGTTGCGGGACCAGCTTCGGCATTTGAATTAGACGCGTAGGCCGGTTTCGGGCAGACGGTCCCGATGCGCATTGCCAGCTTCAACATCAACGGGATCAAGGCGCGACTGCCGCGTCTCAAGGAATGGCTCGCGGAGACGCGGCCCACGGTCGCCTGCCTGCAGGAGATCAAGACGCAGGACGAAGGCTTCCCGGCAGCCGAATTTGAAGAGATCGGCTATCACGCGATCTGGCACGGGCAGAAAAGCTTCAATGGCGTGGCGATCCTGGCCGATGGAGTAAAGCCGGTTGAGACCCGGCGCGGCCTGCCCGAACTCTTCCCCGAAGATGCCGAGGACGATCACGCCCGGTATCTCGAAGCCGAGGTAAATGGAGTCCGCGTGGGCTGCATCTACCTGCCCAACGGCAATCCGCTTCCCGGCCCCAAATTCGATTACAAATTGCGCTGGATGGAGCGGCTGAGAACGCATGCCGCCTCGCTCTGGAGACAGGAAATTCCCACCGCGCTGGTCGGCGATTACAATGTCATTCCCGAGGACAAGGATGTCTGGTCGCCCAAGGCCATGGCGAGCGATGCGCTGATGCAGCCCGAATCGCGCAACGCCTACGCCCGTATGCTGGCGGACGGGTGGACCGACGCGATCGACACACTCAACCCGCGCGGCGGCGTATGGACCTTCTGGGACTATCAGGCAGGCGCCTGGCAACGCGACCACGGGTTCCGGATCGATCACCTGCTCCTGTCGCCCGAACTCGCCGACAGAATGACGGCGGCGGGTATCGACAAGGAATATCGCGGGCGCGAGAAATCGAGCGATCACACGCCCGTCTGGGTGGAATTCCAAGACGAACACTGATTGCGGTCGGTCGCATCAGCGACCGCGTGCCGACCGTTAGGCCGTAGCCAAGCGAGCCGAACGGCTCGCGCCCGGGGCTTGAGGGTCACCTGTAGAAAATATGCGAATCGATCGTGGCCCGCGCCACTTTGGTCCGGCTCCAGCTGGGGCGGACGTATTTGGCGTGGAAATAGAGCGCGTCGTCGGCTTCGCTATCCCACAGGTCGCGATGCGCGATCCGGGCGATGGCCTTGGCGCGGGTCCAGGCGGCGCTGGACGTACGCGGCTGCGGCATGCGGCCGTTCTTCACGAAGGAGAATTGCGAGCGCTGGTGCACGACCGAGCAGTAGCTTTCGGGAAACTGGCCCGATTCGGCTCGATTGATGATAACCTTGGCCACGGCGAGCTGGCCGTCGAGCGGTTCGCCGCGCGATTCGAAATAGACCGCACCGGCAAGGCATTGCAGCTCTTCGGAAAGCGCGCCGTCGGTGGGAGTTGCGGCGACGAGTTCGCGCAAGCTAGCGGCGCGGGGGGCATCGTCGTCGGAGGAAAGTTCGAGCACGGCGTCCGCCGGCTGTTCGGGAAGGGGCTGGGCCACTTCCTTCTCGATGAAGACCGGGGCGGTTGCGGGGACGATCTCGTCCGTCACGTCCGGGTTTTCGAGAGTGATCGCCGGGGCGGAATCCGATTCCTGCGCAACGGCACCGGAACTTTGTATCCCGGCAAAAGTAAGAAGGGCGGCGGCAGTGATACCCGCACCCGCGGTAAGCGATCGTTTGAACATGAAACCGATACATTCGGCGGTGAATACCTGTCGCAGGCTGGGATCTTTCGCGCCTTGATAGCGTCGTTGAGCGATCCGTAACGGGCCTGCCGGCCATTCCCCGACTGCGTGCTAGCTACCGAACCCCATGTCCAACAGCCGCCTACGCAAGCGAAGTCGGCGGCCAACTAGTCACATTCGAAACCGAGTCAACCCGTGCGTTCGATATGGTGCTCAAACAGCGATGAAGCGTTCGGCGTTTTCGATATCCAGTTCGATCTGCCAGGAATCGGGATCCTGGCGGAGGCGCCGCGCCAGATATTCTTCGAAATCAGTTTTATTTTCAGTATCTTGTAATTTCGTCGCCACGAATTTCCTTGAGCCATCGAGCTGCGGCATACGCTCCCAAAGCGTTGAATTGTGGCCATTATGCGTCGCAATCACGCAAATCGAGCCCGCGTCCCGCTCGCCCTTGTGAAGCACGGTCGCAAAGCCCCCGGCCGCCTGGACCGACCGGATCATACCCGCGATTTCGAGATGGGTGGGCAGGCGATTATCGCTCATCGGATCACTGCGAATAGCCGGGCAGGCCGGACAGCGCGATGCGCGAGCGCATGAAAGTGCCCGTACCGCGCCCCACTTCCTCGCCTTCCGCATCGACCAGACGCGATTCGGCGACGAACACGCGCCGGCGCCCGCTGACCCAGCGCCCCTCTGCCACCACGCGCCCGCCACGCACGGGCTTGGTGAAATGCAAGTTGAACGAGGTCGTCAGCAGGAATCGATCGGTCGCCAGCGTGTTGGCTGCATAAAAGGCCGCATCGTCGAGCATTTTGAAATAGATCGTCCCATGCGCTGCGCCCGCAGCATGGAAAACGTCTTGCGTGATGTCGAACCCGATCCGGGCGCGCCCTTCGCCTTCGATCGTCAGTTCCGAGGCGAACAGGGCGTTGACGGGGGCCGAAGCGTAGAGGCGTTCGAGCGCGCGGTAATGCGATTCGGCGCCTGCAGCGGTTGGCGGAGCGGGGGAGGGCGGTGCAGTCTCGTCCATTTCCCTCTCCCCGTGCCCCGGATCGCCTACCGGGTGCAAGCCGCTCTGCGCATCAATCGGCGCGTCAGTCGGCGCGGCGCGGTTCGACCCAGCCGATCGTCCCGTCGCGGCGGCGATAGACCATGTTGTGCCGCCCGGAGCCCGCATTCTTGAAGAACAGCGCGCTGGTATCGCGCAGGTCGAGCATCATGACTGCGTCGGCCACGGTGGCTTCGGGAATGTCGGCGGTGGTTTCCGCCACGATGGGGGGCGCGCTATCTTCCTCGCGCTCTTCGGCCTGTTCGGGCTCGGGCGCGGCGAAGATCGTGTACGCGGCCTCTTCCTCCGCCAGCGCGTGGGCGGCCTGGCTGTGGCGGTCCTGTACGCGGCGCTTGTAGCGGCGCAGCTGCTTTTCGATCTTGCTCAGCGCCTGATCGAAGCTCTGGTGAACGTCATGCGCTTCGCCATGGCTCTTGAGGATCAGGCCCTTGTTGACGTGCGTGACGATGTCGCTGGAATAAGCGCCGGACCCGGCCTTGCCGAAGGTGACGTGCGAGCTGAGCGCACGGCTGAAGTATTTTTCCACCATGGCCTGCAGCTTGTCGGACACATAGTCCTGCAAGGCGGCGCCGGTGTCGATCTGATGGCCCGAGACGCGGATATCCATAAAAATCGTTCTCCTTGTTTAACGTCGTCGATGCCGATCCCGGCCTGGCTCGTCCGCCGCGCTCCGCCGTCCCGAAGCGCACCGGCATTCCCTAAATCACTTCAACCACAATGGTGCCTGCATCCGCCCGACGAATTCGGCATGGCGCGCCAGTTCGGCGGCGGATGGAGCGTGGGGGCGCGGTTCGCGGCGCGCGCCGACGGAAGCCGTGCGCAGCTGGATCGAGGCGGGCATGAGCTCGTCGCGCCCCTGTGCGGGCGCCGCATCCGCCGCCAGTTCCAGCCCGATCTGCCGCCCGCCGCGCAATTCGACATAGACCTGCGCCAGCAATTCCGCATCGAGCAGCGCGCCGTGCTTGACCCGGTGGCTGCGATCGATCCCGTAGCGGCTACACAGCGCATCGAGCGAGAGCTTCGCCCCCGGATGCCGCTTGCGCGCCAGCGCCACGGTATCGACCATCCGGCTGGTGCAGACCGCCGCCAGCCCGCACAATTCCAGTTCGGCGTTGAGAAACCCGAAATCGAAGCCCGCATTGTGCGCCACCAACGGATCTTCGCCGATAAAGTCGAGCAGACCCTTGGCTCCGTCCTTGAACAGCGGCTTGTCCGACAGGAAGGCGGCGGACAGGCCGTGGACCGCTTCGGCCCCTGCAGGCATGTCCCGTTCGGGATTGTAATAGGCGTGGAAGGTGCGGCCCGTGGGCATGAGATTGACGATCTCGACGCACCCGATTTCCACCATGCGATCCCCCGTCTTGGGGTCGAGGCCGGTGGTTTCGGTGTCGAAGACGATTTCGCGCATTGCGATACCTATCGGACGGGGCGGACCGGATTACAAGGGGTCGGATATCGCCTTCAGGCGCTCGATCAGGGCCAGCACCTCCGCCTCGGTCTCCTCGATCGACACACCGGTATCGACGATGTGATCGGCACGGGCGCGCTTTTCAGCGTCGGGAGTCTGCAAAGCGAGGATGTCGGCGAATTTCGCTTCGGTCATTCCGGCTCGTGCCAGCACGCGTTCACGCTGGACCGCTGCGGGAGCGGACACCACCACAACCCGGTCCACTGCGTCCGCACCGCCCTTTTCGAACAGGAGCGGGATGTCGAACACGACCAGTGGTGCTTCCGCATGCCGCTCGAGGAACGATGCCCGCCGCTCCGCCACGGCGGGATGGACGATGGCTTCAAGCCGGGCGAGGGCGTGCTTGTCGCCGAACACCAGCGCGCCGAGCTTTTCCCGCAACACGCCCTCTGGCCCGGTGCTGCCGGGAAAGGCCGCCTCGATCGTGGGCACCAGCGCACCGCCGGGCCCCTGCATCGCGCGCACTTCGTGATCGGCGTCGAACACGGGCACGCCCGCGCCTGCGAACATCGCCGCGACGGTGGACTTGCCCATCCCGATCGACCCGGTGAGCCCGACGATGAGCGGTCTAGTCATCGCGTCAGCAGGTCCCGCAATTCGGCATCGTGCTCGCGCGGCGCGGGCTGGCCGAAAAACAGCGCGAACGCCGCCGCCGCCTGGCCGATCAGCATGGAAAGCCCGTCGATCGTTTTGAACCCGGCTGCGCGGGCGTTCGCCAGAAACTCGGTTTCGACCGGATCGGTGACGATGTCGTAGGCGATCGAGCCGGGTGGGGCATGGCTCCAGTCGAAAAGAAGTGGCGGCTGGCCGCGCATACCCAGCGGGCTGGCATTGACGATCAGATCGAGGCAGCCCTCGCGATCGTCGAAGGCAAAAGCAGTAGCTTGCGCGAAGTGAGCGAGGTCGACGGCGTGGTGTTCGCATTCGGGGGCCAGCTCGTCCAGCAGAGCGCGCGCCTTGTCGGGATTGCGCCCGGCGAGGACGAGAGTGAACCCTTCCCCCGCCAGCGCCGCCACGATCGCGCGCGCCGCGCCGCCCGTGCCCAGAATGCGCGCCATGCGGAAATAATGCTGGCGGTTCAGCATGGGCCGCAGCGGCTCGAGGAACCCGGCAGCGTCGGTATTGTGGCCGGTAAGCGTCGTCTCGGTCGAGTGGATCGTGTTCGCCGCGCCGATAGCGGCGGCAGGTTCCGCCACCGTATCGAGATAGGGCTGTACTGCCTGCTTGTGAGGCATGGTCACGTTGCAGCCGCGCCAATCTCGGTCGGCGCGCCGTTCCGCCAGATAGGCTTCGAGCCCTGCGGCGTTGACACATGTGGCACGGTAGTCCGCTTCGATACCGAGCTTTTTCAGCCAGAAGCCGTGGATGGCGGGCGATTTGGATTGGGCGATCGGATCGCCGATCACTTCTGCGTAAGGAACGCTCATGCGGTCAGCGCGCCTTCTACGCGCAGCGCGTCCAGCACCGGCAGGAGCGGCATGCCGAGGATCGTGAACTGATCCCCCATGATCCGTTCGAACAGATGGACGCCCGGCCCCTCGATCCGGAATACGCCGACACAGTGCGACACGGCGGGCCATTCGAGGTCGAGATAGGCGGCGATGAAGTCATCGGAGAGATCGCGGACCGCCAGCCGCGCGAAATCGCTGCCGATCCACACGATCCGACCTTCGCGGGCGAGCGCGGCGGCGCTGTGCAAGGTCATCGCTCTGCCGGAAAAGAAGCGCAGATGATCTTCGGCCTGCTCGCGGCTTGTCGGCTTGTCGAATCGCCGTCCGTCCACCTCGACCAGCGAATCGCTTCCCAGCACCAGCCGATCGGGATGCAGGGCCGAAACCGCCGCTGCCTTCGCCGCGGCCAGAGCCTGCGCAATTTCGGGGGGTTCGGCATTGTCCATCTCGGCTTCCAGCGCCCGCTCATCCACATCCGCCGCTATCGCGTCGAATTCGACTGCCGCAGCGCTCAGCATCGCCTTGCGCGAGGCGCTGTTCGAGGCGAGCACGATTGTTTCACGTGAAACCATCCCGCGACCGGAGACCATCGAATCGCTCATATCGGCTTCAACCCTTCGAATTGCCCATCGTCAGCCCGTCGGCTGCGTTCGCCCAGCAGCTTGATGACCGCCGCCGCCGTTTCCTCGATCGAGCGGCGCGTCACGTCGATGATCGGCCAGCCCTTGTCCGCGAACATGCGCCGCGCGAACAGGATTTCCTCCTTCACCCGCTCGTGATCGACATAATCGGTCGTGGTGCCTTCGTTGAGGCTGAGCAGCCGGTTGCGCCGGATCTGCACCAGGCGTTCCGGCGCGCTGGTCAGACCGACGACGAGAGGCTTCTTCAACTGGAACAGCGAGGACGGGGGCGGGCTTTCCACGACCAGCGGGATATTCGCCACCTTGTAGCCGCGATTGGCGAGATAGATGCTGGTCGGCGTCTTGGAGCTGCGCGAAACGCCCGCCAGCACGATATCGGCCTCTTCCCAATCCTCCCAGCCGACTCCGTCATCATGCGCGATCGTGAACTGGATCGCTTCGACCCGGTCGAAATAGGCCTTGTCCATCAGGTGCTGGCGGCCGGGCTTGCCGCGCGCTTCCTGACCCAGCGCCGATTCCAACGCAGCAGTCACGCCATCCAGCACCGGCACCGCCGAAAGCCCCAGCGTGCGGCACCGTTCCTCCAGCCGTTCTCTGGTTTCGGGATTGACGAGCGTGTAAAGGACGAGGCCCGGATCGGCGGAGAGATCGGGCACGATCCGGTCGAGATGCTGGCGCGAGCGGACCATTGGCCAGAAATGGCGGACCACATCGGCGTCCTCAAACTGGGCGAGCGCGGCCTTGGCGATCATCTCCAGCGTCTCTCCCGTGGAGTCCGAAACGAGATGGAGATGGATGCGGTTCACTGCCTTGTCGCCCCTGTTTGGTGTCGGTTTCGTCTCTGCCGCCCTGTGGAGAACCCCGGCATAAACCACGGGACGAAGCTGGCGACAAGTTGGGGAGGGGATTCGCTCCCCGCTACCGGCCGATCCGCCCCGTCACTTGCCGACAGGCAAGCAGGGATGTCGACAGGCTGGGGATAGCGGGGAGAGTTCGCGTTTGACTCAAATCCGACCACGAGTCGCACGCCGCCTCGCTCTGGCATGAGCGGGAGAAATCGGGCAGGGGCGGGATATGCCCGCTTTCCACAGGGCCAACAGACTCCATCAGACTCTATAATAATATTGTATTATTGGATTGGACCTACCCGATGCCCGGTCTCCTGCTCGATACTCTGAACGGAAAACGCGGGCCCCGTGCGCCCGTCTGGCTCATGCGCCAGGCGGGGCGCTACCTGCCCGAATATCGCGAACTGCGCGCTGAGAAGGGCGGCTTCCTCGAACTCGCCTACGATAGCGAAGCGGCCTGCGAAGTGACCTTGCAACCGATCGAACGCTTCGGGTTCGACGGAGCGATCCTGTTTTCCGACATCCTGATCGTTCCGCACGCTCTGGGGCAGCATCTGGAGTTTCTGGCAGGTGAGGGGCCCAAACTCTCGCCAACGCTTCTGGAGACCTCTCTCGACGCTCTGGAGCCCCATCCAGAACGCTACGAGCCGATCTACGAGACGGTGCGCCGCTGCCGGGCGAGACTGGGGCCGGAAACCACCATGCTGGGCTTTGCCGGATCGCCCTGGACGGTCGCGACCTACATGATCGCGGGCGAGGGCAGCCGGGACCAGCACGATGCCCGCGCGCTGGCTTATCGCGATCCTGCGCGCCTCAAGGCGATTCTCGAACGGATCGTCGATCAGACCGTGACGTATCTGCGCGGCCAGATCGATGCCGGTGCCGAAGCGGTGCAGATCTTCGACAGCTGGGCGGGAAGCCTGGCGCCCGACCAGTTCGAAAAACAGGTGATCGCGCCTAACGCGGCGATCGTGGCGGCGCTGAAGCAGTCGCATCCCGATACGCCGGTGATCGGTTTCCCCAAGGGCGCGGGCGAGAAACTGCCCGGATATGCGCGCGAAACCGGCGTCGATGCGGTCGGCCTCGACGAAACGCTCGATCCCGTCTGGGCGGCGCGCGCTCTGCCCGAAGGGATGCCGGTGCAGGGCAATCTCGATCCGCTCCTGCTGCTGGCGGGAAGCGACGATCTCGAAAAGCGCGCCCGATTCATCCTCGATGCGCTGGGCGATCGGCCGCACGTGTTCAATCTCGGCCACGGGATAGATCGCCGCACGCCGATAGAGCATGTCGAACGTCTGCTTGCGGCCATTCGCGGTTGATCGCCAAACTCACCCTTGGCGCGGGCCCGGCACGGTCCTAGATGGGCTGGCGATGCAGGATGTGTTTTCCATGACCTATCTCTGGCTCAAGGCCGGCCATATCATTTTCATGGTGTTCTGGATGGCGGGCCTGTTCATCCTTCCGCGCCAGATGCTGTATCTGTATCCCTACGATGCGGATGCGCCCGAAACCGCGGTGTGGAAGGACCGGATCGGCAAATTGCGTCATATCATCCTGACGCCGAGCCTGATTGTGGTCTGGGTGCTCGGTTTCGCGCTGGCCGGGACGATCGGCGCGTTTTCGCAAGGGTGGTTCCACGCCAAGCTGCTGCTGGTGCTGCTGATGACGGGCTATCACATGTATATGGTCGTCCAGGCGAAGAAGATGATCGGGGGCGCACGGCCCTTGAGCGAGAAGCAGCTGAAGCTGTTCGGCGAAGTGCCTGCGATCCTTCTGGCGCTGATCGTGGTGCTGGTGATCGTCAAACCGTTCTGATTTCTCTGTTCCCGATTGACGGGCGGTTGAGCCGCCCGTAATCCGATGTCTCCTTTCGGCTGAGGCTTGCGCGATACGATCGCGCCGGCCGGGTCTGCTTTCCCCAAGCCTGTTCGCGATCCAAACTGCGGACTCACGACCTCCCGGGCCATTCCAAGACTTTTTATAATTCGAGAAAACTAATGCATCTCAAGGACTTGAAAGAAAAAACCCCGGCCGACCTCGTGTCGATGGCCGAAGAACTCGGCGTCGAGGGCGCGAGCACGATGCGGCGGCAGGACCTCATGTTCTGCATCCTGCGCGAACTGGCCGAGGACGAGGAATACGAAGAAAAGATCATGGGGATCGGCACCATCGAGGTGATGCAGGACGGCTTCGGCTTCCTGCGCAGCCCCGAAGCCAATTACCTTGCCGGGCCGGACGATATCTACGTCTCGCCCAATCAGGTCCGCAAATGGGGCCTCCGGACCGGGGACACGGTCGAAGGCGAAATCCGCGCGCCCAAGGAAGGCGAACGCTATTTCGCGCTGACCACGCTCTACAAGGTCAATTTCGACGAGCCCGACGCGGTGCGGATGCGCACCAATTTCGACAATCTGACGCCCCTTTATCCCGAACAGAAGCTGTCGCTCGATACGCTCGATCCGACGGTGAAGGACAAGAGCGCGCGGGTGATCGATATCGTCAGCCCGCAGGGCAAGGGCCAGCGCGCGCTGATCGTCGCGCCGCCGCGTACGGGTAAGACGGTGCTGCTCCAGAACATCGCCAAAGCGATCACGGACAATCACCCCGAGGTTTTCCTCCTCGTCCTGCTCGTCGACGAGCGGCCCGAGGAAGTCACCGACATGCAGCGTTCGGTGAAGGGCGAGGTGATTTCCTCCACCTTCGACGAGCCTGCCAATCGCCACGTCCAGGTCGCCGAAATGGTAATCGAAAAGGCCAAGCGCCTGGTCGAGCACAAGCACGACGTCGTGATCCTCCTGGATTCGATCACGCGCCTCGGCCGCGCCTACAACACTGTCGTGCCCAGTTCCGGCAAGGTGCTGACGGGCGGTGTCGATGCCAACGCGCTCCAGCGGCCCAAGCGCTTCTTCGGCGCGGCGCGCAATATCGAGGAGGGCGGCTCGCTCTCCATCATCGCCACCGCGCTGATCGATACCGGCAGCCGCATGGACGAAGTGATTTTCGAAGAGTTCAAGGGCACCGGCAACAGCGAAATCGTGCTCGACCGCAAGGTGGCCGACAAGCGCATCTTCCCGGCCCTGGATGTCGGCAAGTCCGGCACGCGCAAGGAAGAGCTGCTGGTCGAGAAGGACAAGCTGTCGAAGATGTGGGTGCTGCGCCGCATTCTCATGCAGATGGGCACGATCGACGCGATGGAATTCCTCCTCGACAAGATGAAGGATTCCAAGACCAATGAAGACTTCTTCGCGACGATGAATCAATAGGTTAGCAAGTCGTCGTCAGACGACACGCTTAAGCGCTTCGTTACCATTCCGGGCCATGAACGGCTTGGACGGGTAACGAGGTGGGTCGAGGATGATTTCCAGCCTTTTGTATTCGAGCGTCGCTTCAACGCATGTCGACAGCGGCGATGTGTTTGCGATCATCGAGGAATCGGCCCGCAACAATCCTCAACGCCAAGTGACCGGATTCCTGATTTATGACGGTCGCGAATTCCTGCAATATATCGAAGGGTCGGCGATGGCGCTCGAGTCTCTGCTTAACGTGTTGAGCGGGGATTATCGCCACCATTCGGTTCGTATCCTGCATCGCGCCCAGCGCGAGGATCGTCTGTTCCCGAAGTGGAAGATGCGCCGCGCGGGGCTGGGCGCCGAAGATGAACTCGCGGCGATCTATCATGCGGATCTGCCCAACGAAATGCGCGCCGAGATCGAACGTTTCGGAGCGCAGCGAAAGGCCGCCTGATCAGCTGGCGCGGTCACGCTCGAGCTGTGCGGCCATCATTTCCCAGACCTTGTTCACGGCCTTCAGGGGCCGCACCATCACTTTGAAATCCAGGATCGCGCCGTCCGCATCGAAGCGGATGATATCGACACCGTTGACGTGGATGCCCTCCATCTCGGTCTCGAATTCGAGCATCGCGGTGTCGCCATCCACCAGCTCGCGGACATAGCGAAAGCTGTCATTGGCGAGCGTCTGCCCGGCGGCGGCGAGATAGGCGGTCACGATCGGACGGCCCTTTTGCGGCGTATGGACGACCGGCGAATGGAACACCGCATCCTCGGCGATCATCGGGCCGAGGCTGGCGGCATCGTTTCCGTCCGCCATCGCCCGATGCCACCGCTCCAAACCCTGTACTGCCGACATTCTGCGTCTCCGAAAACGTGCATCTGCGCCGATGCTAGCCTTGCATCGTCAGGCGCCGTACGTCCACCGACAGTGCCGAGACCCAGTGGAGCCCCGGCACCGTCGGCTATGGCGCAGTCATGCGCCAGATCGCGCATCGACTTAGGTTATTTCCCGCCGAGATGTTTCTCGAAGAATTCCGCCGTCCGCTTGTCGGCAAGGTCGGCATTCTCCTCGTTACGGCGCTGGCCGAACTCGGTCGCGAAACCGTGATCCATCCCTTCGTAATCGTAGAGCGTCACCTTGGGGTGGGAATCGAGCCCTTCGTGCATTTTCTTCTGCGTTTCCTTGTCGACGAAGCCGTCTTCGGTCGGGATGTGCAGAATCAGCGGATTGGCGATCGCGTCCTTCTCGCGCAGCAATTCATCGACGCCGACCGCGTAATAGCCCACCGTCGCATCGGAATCGGTGCGCGCGGCCGTCATATAGGCTAGCCGTCCGCCGAGACAGTATCCGACCGCGCCGACCTTCTTGCCGCCGGTTTCCTCGCGCGCCCATTTGATCGTGGCTTCGATGTCGCGAACGCCTTCGTCCTGGTCGAACTTGCCCATCCAGTCGAGCGCCTCCTGCATTTCGGGCTCGATATCGGGATCGAGCTCGATGCCAGGCTGCATCCGCCAGAACAGGTCCGGCGCCACGGCGAGATATCCCTGTTCGGCCAGCTTGTCGCATTTGCGGCGAATCCCGGCATTCACACCGAAGATTTCCTGAATGACGACGATTGCCGCTTTCGGCTCATCCGCCGGGCGCGCGACATAGGCTTTGAAGTCTCCGTCGCCGGACAGGGTCGAAATGCTGATATTCTCGCTCATCGTGTGGTATCTCCCGCAAGGTTGAAGGCCGAAACTCCGGTACGCGGCTTGCGCACCGCCGGCTTGCGACCCAAATAGGCCATGTGATGCCAACGGAGGAAGCGCGATGAAGGTCCATGTCGAAATCGATTGCACGCCTGAAGAGGCCCGGAGCTTCATGGGTCTGCCCGACGTGGGCAAGGCGAATGCCGTCTATGTCGACATGATGTCGAAGGCGATGACCGGCGTTTCCGACACCGAAAAGCTTCAGGAATATGCCCGCCAATTGGCGCCCATGGGCCAGGCCGGCTTCAAGCTGTTCCAGAGTTTCATGGAAGGGGCGCAGGCCAATCGCGCTCCCGGCTCGACGAAGCCGGACGATAGCAAGACGGGCTGAGCGCACACCATAATACTGAAGCGGTTGCGATGCCCGACACGATTTTCGCCCTGTCTAGCGGCGCGCCGCCCTGCGCGATTGCCGTGATCCGGATCAGCGGGCCGGATGCGGGCGCGGCGTTGAGTATGCTGGCGGGCGAGTTGCCCGATCCGCGGCGCGCTTCGCTGCGAACCTTGCGAGACGAAGAGGGCAGGGTGCTCGATCGTGCCCTGGTTCTGTGGTTTCCCGGCCCCCGCACTGCGACGGGAGAGGATCTGGTAGAACTCCACTGTCATGGTGGGCGCGCCGTGATTGCGGCTATCGAGAATAGGCTTTCGAATGTTTCCGGGCTGCGCCGTGCCGAGGCGGGAGAATTCACCCGCCGCGCTTTTGCCAATGGTGTGCTCGACCTGGCGGAAGCCGAAGGGCTCGGCGATCTGCTTTCAGCCGAAACCGAATTGCAGCGTCAGGCGGCAACGCGCGCGCTCGGCGGCGCGATTTCGCGCCAGGCGGAAAATTGGCGGGATCGGGTGCTGACACTCGGTGCGCAGGTCGAGGCAGTGCTCGATTTCTCCGACGAGGACGATGTCGAGGAGCTGCCCGGCGAAATCTTCGACGAGATTGCGGCATTACGAGCGGAGATGACCGAATGGCTGTCACGGCCCCCGGTCGAGCGCTTGCGCGAAGGCGTGCGCGTGGTTCTCGCAGGACCGCCGAATAGCGGAAAGTCGAGCCTTTTTAATGCTTTGCTTCGGGATGCGGCGGCAATCATCTCGCCTGTCGCGGGCACCACACGGGATGCCATCGAGCGTCCTGTTGCGCTCGATGGCGTGCCTCTCGTATTGGTGGACACGGCCGGGCTGCGCGACGACAGCACGGATGCGATCGAACGGATCGGTATCGAGAGAGCCGGGGCCCAGCTCGAGCGTGCGGATCTCGTCCTGTGGCTCGGACCGGAAGGGGAAGGGCCAGAAGGCGCTATCGAAGTGGCGGCGCGTGCGGATGCGGAGGATTTCGAGACCAAGCAGGCGGCGCAGCATGTGGTTTCTGTCGTTACCGGTTCGGGTTTGGGCGAGCTTGAGACTGACATCGCTCGGAGAGCGCGGTCGATTCTTCCGAAGCCGGGCGAGGCGGCTCTGAATGCCCGGCAATGCGCGGCGATAAGTGAGGCCACCGATGCTCTTGCCGCAATTGAGCAAGGGCAGGACTTTCTCGCCATGGGTGAGGAATTGCGCCTCGCCCGGCGCGCCTTTGACGCCTTGCTTGGACGTGCATCGACCGAAGATATGCTTGACGCCTTGTTCGGGCGTTTTTGCATCGGCAAATGATGTTCCACGTGAAACGTCAAGGCCGCGAACGGCTTTGACCCTGCGCGTGAGGGGCTCTAATGCGCGGCCCATGGCGCAATTCGATATCATCGTCGTCGGTGGAGGGCATGCGGGCGTAGAGGCCGCAGCGGTAGGCGCGCGCATGGGATTGCGGGTCGCGCTCGTCACCTTCGATCCTCAAACGGTCGGCGCGATGAGCTGCAATCCGGCGATCGGCGGACTGGGCAAGGGCCACCTCGTGCGCGAGGTCGACGCGCTGGACGGCGTGATCGGCCGCGCGGCGGATGCCGGCGCGATCCATTATCGCATGCTCAATCGCTCAAAGGGCAGTGCCGTTTGGGGGCCGCGCGTTCAGGCCGATCGCCATCTGTTCAAGCGTTCGGTGCAGGCGCAGCTAGCCACGCTTTCGACGCTCGAGATCGTGGCAGGGGAAGTCGCTGCACTCCGCTTCGTTGGCGAACGCGTGGTGGGCGTCGATCTCGCCGATGGAATGTCCATGGAAGCACAGAAGGTCATTCTGTGTACCGGGACCTTCCTGGGAGGCATTCTCTATCGCGGAGAGGTTCGCCAAGAGGGTGGTCGCGTCGGGGAAAATGCCGCCCATCGCCTGGCCGATCAATTGCGCGGCGCGGACTTGCCGATGGCGCGCCTCAAGACGGGGACGCCCCCGCGCCTGGATGGAAGAACGATCGATTGGGCGCGGTTGGAAGAACAACCTTCGGATGGGGAAGCTTGGACGATGTCTTCTCTCTCCAGCGGGCGAATTAATCCGCAAATCTTCTGCGCGATTACGCGGACCAATCGATCGAGCCACGACATTATCCGGGCCAATCTGGACCGCTCGCCCTTGTTCAGCGGAGCGATTGCGGGGCAGGGGCCGCGCTATTGTCCGTCGATCGAAGACAAGATTCACCGCTTCGGCGATCGTGACGGCCATCAGGTGTTTCTCGAGCCGGAAGGTTTGGGGACCCATCTGATCTATCCAAACGGGATCAGCACATCGCTGCCCGAAGACGTTCAATTGGCCATGCTGCGTAGCATGGAGGGGCTGCAACGCGTTGAGATGGTCGTCCCCGGTTACGCCGTGGAATATGACCACATCGATCCGCGTGCTTTGACCCGCGATTTGCAGGTCCGCGCGATCCCGGGCCTCTATTGTGCGGGCCAGATCAATGGCACCACCGGATATGAAGAGGCGGCGGCGCAGGGCCTTGTGGCTGGGATGAACGCAGCTGCAGACTGTCTGGACCGCGAAGCGCCTGCGCTCAATCGAGCGAACTCCTACATCGCAGTCATGGTCGACGATCTGACTCTTCATGGTGTGAGCGAGCCTTATCGGATGCTCACATCGCGCGCAGAGTACCGATTGCGTCTGCGTGCCGCGAATGCGGACACGCGCCTCACCCCGCTTGGTCAAGCGATCGGCTGCGTCGGCGAGGAGCGCGCAGCATGGTTCGCGCAGCGGCAGCGGCGTCTCGAACAGGCCCGATCGACGCTGGAGACTTCCTTGGCTCCCAAGGAGCTTGCTGAGGCGGGTATTTCGGTCGAGCCAACCGGCGCACCGCGGACATTTGCGGAGTGGCTCCAGCACCAATCGGTCGAAGCGGATGACCTGTCATCTTTTATGCCCGAGGACTGGGACTGGTCCGATCCGGTCGTGACCGAAGCGACCGAAGATGCCGCCTACGCGCCCTATCTGGCGCGGCAGGAAGCGGAATTGCGCGACTTGCGAGCCAATGATCATGTCCCGTTGGCACCGGAATTTCCGTATGCGGATGTCGCCGGCCTCTCGAACGAGATGATCGAGCGGCTTACTCGTGCGCGGCCCGACACACTGGCTGCGGCGGCGCGTGTACCGGGTATCACGCCCGCCGCGCTGGCTGCGCTGCTGGTCCAGGCGCGCAGGCGCGAGAGCCAGGCAGCATGATCGCGACAGAGGAAGAAGCGCGAGCCTTCGTTGCCGCACGTTGCGACGCGAGCGTGCTCGATCGATTCGAGCATTTGATTGCGATGCTGCGTGAGGAAAATGAGCGGCAGAACTTGGTGGCTGCACGCAGCCTCGACGAGGTGTGGCTGCGCCACATTGCGGATTCGATCCAGCTGATGGATTACGTTTCGCATGAAACGCCCCTCTGGCTGGATCTCGGCACCGGTGCCGGATTTCCCGGTCTCGCGCTCGCGATAGCGCGTCCGGAACACCGCTTTCATCTGGTCGAATCGCGCAAGCGGCGTGTCGAATGGCTTGCTGAAGCCATCGAGACTATCGGTCTCTCCAATTGCACGCTGCATGGAACGCGCCTCGAGCAGGTCGAGAGCTTCGAAGCCGATGTTATCACGGCGCGCGCCTTTGCCCCGTTGCCGAAGCTGCTGGACTTATCCGCACGCTTCTCCACAAAGGGAACGCGCTGGATCTTGCCCAAGGGGCGGTCGGCGGCGCAGGAAGTCGATGCGCTTCCGAAAAAGCGAAATGCGCTGTTCCACGTGGAACATTCCAAGACGGACGGTGAGGCGGGCATTATCGTGGGATCCGGACAGATAGAGGCACGGCCATGATCACAATCGCGATCGCCAATCAAAAGGGCGGTGTCGGCAAGACGACTACCGCGATCAACATCGCCACTGCGATGGCCGCGACCGGCTGGAAAACTCTGCTCGTCGATCTCGATCCGCAGGGAAACGCTTCGACCGGGCTGGGCATCGCCTCCAATGCACGCGAATTTTCGAGCTATGATTTGCTCTTGCAGGAAGCGACGCTCGCCCAGGCCGCGCAGGGGACGGATGTTCCCGGCCTCGATATCGTACCCGCCACGCAGGATCT
The DNA here is from genome assembly GCF_001635685.1 of Erythrobacter sp. HI0063. GTDB lineage: Bacteria > Pseudomonadota > Alphaproteobacteria > Sphingomonadales > Sphingomonadaceae > Qipengyuania. The sequence goes on along the minus strand of NZ_LWFF01000346.1, from coordinate 66,471 downwards.
GTCGGGCGCGGAAGTCGAGCTTGTGGGCGTGGACGATCGCACCGCTCGCCTAGGTCAGGCGCTGTCGGAACGGAACGGCTACGATATCTGTTTCATCGACTGCCCGCCTTCGCTGGGCCTTCTGACGCTCAACGCGCTTGGCGCGGCGGATACGCTGCTGGTACCGCTCCAGTGCGAATTCTTCGCTCTCGAAGGGCTCAGCCAGCTACTTCAGACCGTCGAACGGGTGCAGGAGCGTTTTAATCCCGATCTCGGCATCATCGGCGTGGTCCTTACGATGTTCGACCGCCGAAATCGCCTGACGGACCAAGTTGCGGACGATGTGCGCGATTGCCTCGGAAACCTCGTTTTCGAAGCGGTCATCCCGCGCAATGTTCGCCTCTCGGAAGCGCCCAGCCATGGCCTGCCGGCGTTGATCTACGACCATGCATGCCCCGGCAGCCGCGCCTATATCGCTCTGGCGCGAGAATTGATCGGCCGCCTGCCGCAGGAAAGGAAAGCCGCATGAGTGCCGGGAACGAGGACGATCAGCGGCCCGGATCGCCTGCCGCAATCCGCAAGCGGAAGCTTGGCCGCGGGTTGGGCGCCTTGATGGGCGAGACTCGCCGCGAGGAGCCGGTCGCGGCGCCCGCGCGCAGTTCGAATGCTACACCGACCTCTAGCGAAGCAGATGCCGCTCCGGGCGAATCGCGCGAAGGTCTGCGCTCCATCCCGATCTCGGCGATCTCGCCGCTAGCAAATCAGCCTCGCACACATTTCGATGAGGACGCACTCGCCGAACTCGCTGCATCGATCGCCGCGCGCGGGGTCATTCAGCCCATCATCGTCACGCCAGAAAGTAACAATCGTTACCGCCTTGTTGCGGGCGAGCGACGCTGGCGTGCCGCGCAAAAGGCGCGCCTGCACGATATTCCCGCCATCGTGCGCGAGCTGGATCCGCGTGAAATCACGGCTCTGGCGCTGATCGAAAATCTCCAACGCGAAGATCTCAACGCCGTCGAGGAAGCGCGCGCCTACAGCCGCCTCTCGGAAGGCGAGGGCATGACGCAGGCCGAGATCGCGGCGTTGGTCGAAAAATCGCGCAGCCATGTGGCGAACACCATGCGCCTGCTGGCGCTTCCCTCGCAGGTTCTCGACTTGGTCGAGGTCGGCAAGCTCTCCATGGGCCACGCACGTGCCCTGATCGGCAACGAACAGGCGCTTAGACTCGCGGAGCAGGCGGTGCGGCAGGATCTGTCGGTGCGGGAAGTGGAGCGGATGGCCCGCGGCGAGGCGCCCGCGAAGCCGAAGCGCAAGCCCGGTACCAGCGGCTCATCGCCCGTCGATGCCGATTTGGAAGCGGTGCAGACGCATCTGGAGGAGTTTCTGGGCCTGCAGGTCCGTATCAAGCCAGACGAGCCGGGCAAAGGCACGGTGAGCATCCGCTACCGCACACTCGACCAGCTCGATCTCGTCTGCCAGCGCCTGACCGGCGGAGAAATCTGACTTTTCAGGCGCTTGGCGGCAAGTCAGTCGACATAGACAGGCTGCTGCGCCACTTCGACCGTTACCGGTACGAGGAAATATTGCTGGCCCGGTACGGTCGTGGTGGCAGTGCCCGCCGTCTGACTGGCGCGGGCGAGGTAATCGTCCAGATAGGCGGCGCAATAGCCGCCATCTTCGCCGTAGCCTTCCCGATAGCGCCGCGCATCCTCACGATCGTCGATCGCATCGCCGACGACCGATCCGGCTACCGCGCCGGTCCCCGCACCGATCACGGTGCCGCCAAGCCGATTCCCGCTTCCCGCAACGCGATTGCCGATAAGGCCTCCTGCCGCCGCGCCCACGACGGTCCCGATGAGGCGTGCACGATCGCTTTCCTCGTAAGTTCCGACGCGCGCCCGACATTCGGCGAGCCACGCTTCGCGATCGAAACTGACCAATTGTCCGCCCCCGGGAAGATAGCCCGATTGCGGCGCGTCCTGAAAAGCGTAAGCGCCGCGATAGACCGGATAATTTTGAGCCGGAGCAGGTGCGCCCGCATAGGGTGTGCCGATTTGCGACGTTTCGCGATAGCTCTCGCCCGCCTGGCGAGCAGGAATCGAGCGGACGCCGCCACGCGGTGCAGCGGCCTCGACAACAGTCCCATCGACCGGCTGGACAACCGGATTATACTCGAAGACCGGCTGCGTAACGTCCTGCGGCGGTAGAACGATTGGGCCGTCCGCCTGCGGTTCGACCGTCTGCGTAGCAACGGTTTCCGCTGGCACGGCGTAGAGATAATCGCCGTCTTCATAGTAGATCGTCTGCGCGCCCGCAGCGCTCGCAAGCAAACCCGCTCCGGTGGCGAGTGCGGCGGCGAATGTTCGTACGGACATCATCATCTCCCTCTCGCTAAAGCGAGTCTGCGCCGTTTAATGCGGCGTTAAATCCATATGATATCACCATCGTCGAAGGTGCGTAAAACCGGCAGAGATGCGCTGTCCCCCTTTGGGGCGGATCGCGCTGAAAGTACGAATCAAATCCGCGAAGCCAGCATTTGGGCGAGCGCCTCGATCCCGTCACGATCCTGTTCGTCGAACCGCGCCCTGCTCGGGCTGTCGAGATCGATAACCGCGATCACTTTGTCGTCGCGCATTACCGGTACGACCAGTTCCGAAGCGGTTTCCGAATCGCAGGCGATATGGCCCGGAAACGCGTGCACGTCGGGGACAAGCTGAGTCTCCGCGCTTTCAGCCGCCGCGCCGCAGACGCCCTTGCCCTTCGGGATCCGGATACAGGCGGGCCGTCCGGCAAACGGGCCGAGGACCAGCTCGCCGTCGGGCGAGTTCGGATCGGTGCGATAGAAGCCGGTCCAGTTCACATCCGGCAGAAATTCCCACATTAGCGCCGCGATATTGGCCATGTTCGCGACGCCGTCCGCCTCATCGGCGGTCAACGCATCGGCAGCCGCGAGCAGGTCGCGATAGAGATCGGGCTTCGGCGTGCCGTCTGCGGGTCGGAAATCGTACATGCCCGGCTAGCTAGGATGCACGCGCCATTGCCGCAAGGCGCGCAGCGGCCTAAACCTGTCGGCCATGAGAACTCGCACAAAAGTCCTGATCGGCGTCGTCATCGTCATCCTCCTGATCGCAGCGGCGATCTTCTACGTCACGCGCGGCGACCGGGCCGATCTGAGCGTGGACGAAGTGGCGGGGACCGATCCGACTCTGCAGGAACCCGATCCGGAGACGATCCCGACCGTTAAGATCGCCGAGCCTGTCGGCTGGGGCGCGAACGAGGTTCCGGTCGCTGCGGAAGGCCTGACCGTGGGGCGCTTTGCCGAAGGGCTCGATCATCCGCGTGTGATTTATACGCTTCCCAATGGCGACGTGCTCGTCACTCTGACGCGCGCTCCGGCGAGCGAGGGGGGCGGGTTCTCCATCACCAATTTCATCGCGGGCCTGTTGTTCGAGCAGGCCGGGGCGGCAGGCGTTTCGCCCGACGAGCTGGTATTGCTGCGCGATGCCGATGGCGACGGGCGGGCCGAACAGCGTGCCACGCTGACCGACGAGCTGGCCTCTCCTTCGGGTATCGCCTGGGGTGACGGGACGCTCTACGTCGCCAATCACGATGCCGTGCTGGCCTTCCCGTACGAGTTGGGCGCGACCAGCCTAGGAAGCCCTCGCAAGGTGATGGATCTGGCGCCCGGCGGCAATCACTGGATGCGTAATCTGATCCTCCATCCCGATGGCGATCGTCTCTATGTCGCAGTCGGATCGGCCTCGAATGTCGGTGAAAAGGGCATGGAGGCCGAAGAAGGCCGCGCTCTGATCTGGGAATACGATCTGGAAACGAACCGCCAGCGCGTGTTCGGCGCGGGGCTGCGCAACGCCAACGGTCTCGATTTCAGCCCGTGGTCGGGCGAGCTGTGGACCACGGTGAACGAGCGCGACATGCTTGGATCGGACCTCGTGCCCGATTACCTCACCAACGTGCCGGTCGGCGCGCAATATGGCTGGCCGTGGGTTTACTGGCGCGACAATATCGACGAGCGCGTCGATGCGCCGATCCCGGCCTACCTCACCGAATATGCCCGTCGTCCCGAATATGCGATGGGCCCGCATGTCGCGGCTCTCGGTTTCGTCTTCAGCGAAGAGGGCGCGCGCATGGGTCCGCAATTCGGCTCGGGCGCGTTCGTCGCGCGGCACGGCTCATGGAATCGCAAGCCTGCCTCGGGGTACGACGTGGTCTATGTCGCCTTCGATGCGCGCGGCAATCCGCAGGGCAAGTCGGTTCCGGTCCTGACCGGGTTCCTGACGGGCGAGGGCACTACGCGCGGCCGCCCCACCTGGGTCGACTGGGCCGAGGACGGGGCGCTGCTGGTGAGCGACGATACGGCCGGGATCATCTGGCGCGTGATCGCTCCGAATGCGCAGCCCGCCGCGGCGATCGAACGGCGGCAGGCGCGCTCGCTTCCGCCGCAGCGCGAACTGACCGGCGATCTGCGCGCCACCTTCGGGGATGACGATTACGCGCGGGAAGAACCCGCGCAGTAAGTCACGCCAGCAGGGCGCTGCTTTCCAGCGAATAGAGCAGGTCCGCGCCCGCAATCGCGCTGGCCTTCAGCCCCGCCGCTTCGGGCACGATCCGTTCGAGGAAGAAGCGCACGGTGATGGGTTTCGTCGCCGCGAGCGCAGGCGCGGCGCCTTGCGCGACCGCATCGCGCTGCTTCACCAGCTGCCATCCGGCGACGAGCACTGCCATCATGGTGCAGAAAGGAACGCTCCCCGCCAAACGATCGTCGAGCGAGGCTTCTTCGCGCATCCAGCGCGCCACGCCCGCGCAATCGCCGGCAAGCGCAAACAGGGTCGGCTCGTCCGAACAATCGCGCGCGATGCCTTCGAGGAAACCGATCAGGGCTTCGCCACCATCCAGGCCCAGCTTGCGCGTCACCAGATCGGCGGCCTGAATCCCGTTCGTGCCTTCGTAGATCGGAGCGATCCGGGAATCGCGCCAGTGCTGGGCGGCACCTGTCTCTTCGACATAGCCCATGCCGCCATGGACCTGGATGCCGAGGCTCGCGACCTCGGTGCCCGCATCGGTGCCCCAAGCCTTGATCAGCGGCACGCAGATATCGCCGCGCGCCTTGGCCGCTTCGTCGCCCAGAGTGCCGCGATCGGTCTGTCCGGCGGTGTAATAGAGCAGCGCCCGCATCCCTTCGGTCAGCGCCTTCATGCGCAGGATCATGCGGCGCACATCGGGGTGTTCGAGAATGGCCACGGGTTCCTTATCCCCCGAGCCTGCGCGCGCGGACTGGATGCGCTCGGCAGCGTAATCGGTCGCCTGCTGCGTCGCGCGCTCGCCGATCTGGACGCCCTGATTGCCGACATTGATGCGCGCATTGTTCATCATCGTGAACATCGCCGCGAGCCCGCGATTTTCGGCACCCACCAGCTCGCCCACGCATTCGCCATTGTCGCCATAGCTCATGACGCAGGTGGGCGAGGCGTTGATGCCGAGCTTGTGCTCGATGCTGACGCAGCGCAGATCATTGCGGCTGCCGAGCGATCCATCTGGTTTCACGTGGAACTTCGGCACGACGAACAGCGATATGCCGCGGCTGCCTTCGGGCGCGTTGGGCGTTCGTGCCAGGACGAGGTGGATGATATTCTCCGCCAGCTCGTGCTCGCCCCAGGTAATGTAAATCTTCTGGCCCTTGATCGACCATTTCCCGGCGTGCTCGCCGTCCTCGATCGAATGGGCGGTGGTCCGCAGAGCGCCGACATCGGAGCCCGCCTGCGGCTCGGTCAGGTTCATGGTGCCGGACCATGCCCCGCTGACCAATTGCGGAAGATACTTCTGTTGCAACTCGCTCGACCCGTGATGCTCCAGCGCCTCGATCGCGCCGACGCTCAGCATCGGAAGCAGATTGAAGGCCATATTCGCCGTGCCGAGATTTTCGAGCACGTTGCAGGCGAGCGTGAAGGGCAGGCCCTGACCGCCGAATTCGCCGGGTGATGCAATCGCGTTCCATCCCTGTTCGACGTAATGCTTGTACGCTTCCTCGAACCCGTCGGGCAGGCGCACCACGCCGTTTTCGAGCTTCGCGCCCTCCAGATCGCCCGTACGGTTGAGCGGCGCCCATTCCCCGGCGGCGAACTGGCCGACGCCTTCCACGATCGCTTCGACCATGTCTGGCTCGGCCGCGGCGAAGCGTTCGCTCTGCGCAAGCTCCCCTATTCCGGCGTTGACGCGGATGGCGAGCAATTGATCCTGAGTGGCGGGCGAATAGGTCACGGGTAAAGTCCTCTTGGCTTGTCGCGAGCACAGATATAGCGCCAACGCATGAGCGGCAAATACGCTACGGAAACGATCCTCGCCAACGCAGAGGGAATCGCGCGCGCGGCGCAGGTGCTGCGCGATGGCGGTCTGGTGGCGGTGCCGACGGAGACCGTATACGGCCTCGCCGCCCGCGCGGATAGCGACGAGGCGGTGGCGCGCATCTACGAAGCGAAGGGGCGGCCGAGCTTCAATCCCCTGATCGTTCATGTGCGCGATGGGGCGCAGGCGCGCGAATATGCCGAATTGCCGCACGATGCGGGCATCATCGTCGACCTTTACTGGCCCGCGCCGCTTACTCTTGTCGTGCCTCGCAAGCCGGATGCTAGGCTGGCCGCGGCAGTGACGGCAGGGCTCGACACCGTCGCGCTGCGCAGTCCGAACCATCCGGTGATGCAGGCCCTTCTGGCCGAATGCGCGTTTCCGCTGGCCGCCCCCTCCGCCAATCGCAGCGGTTTCGTCAGCCCGACCAGCGCCGCGCATGTCGCCGCCACGCTGGATGGGCGGATCGACCTGATCCTCGACGATGGGCGCCCTTGCGCTGAGGGCCTCGAATCGACGATTCTGGCGATCCGCGCGGATGGCCAATGGGAGGAATTGCGGCCCGGCCCGGTCGATCTCGACCGATTGCACCGCCATTACTGGGACAGCGCTCTACCCATTGGCGAGGGCACTGGCGGGATCGAAGCGCCCGGCCAGCTCGCCAGCCATTATGCGCCGGGAAAACCGATGCGCCTTAACGTGCGGGAAGTTGCGCCAGACGACTTCGCGATCGGGTTCGGAAGCATTGAAGGCGATTGCACCTTGTCCGCGCGCGGCGATCTGAACGAGGCTGCTGCGCGCCTCTACGCCTGCCTGCACGAAGCGGCGCGCTCGGAAAAGCCGCGCATAGCGGTGGCACCGGTGCCGAAAGAGGGGATCGGAATTGCGATCAACGACCGCTTGCGCCGGGCAGCGACTCCGCCCGACTAACGTTCCGGTTCGACCGGGAGAGAGCGGATGAGCAATTGCATCTCCGCATAGATATCGCGCGCTTCAGCGCAGGCGCGGCGATCGCCGTCCTGGCAATCCTCCATCCGGTCTTCGTAGCGGCGCTCGAGCTTGCCGAGGCGCTCTTCGCGCTGGCGGATTTCGCGGCCGCGCTTCTCGTCGCGTTCGGACTGGCTTGTCGTGGCAAGGTCGACCCCCTTGCTTACGACCTTCACCGGCGCCGTCGCGACGTCGACCAGCGTACCGACGCAGCCCGACAGAGCGACGGACGCGATCAGAAGCGAAGAAGCGGGAAACAGGACAGAGATTCGGCGCATGGGGGAGATACCTTTCGCGCCATCTTACGCCGATCCTATGAAATGCCGATTAATTTGCGCCCGAGGCCCCTTGGGACGCGTCACCGGCTGTTTCGCGTTCAGCGGCGCGGCCATTGCCGCCGCGACACGTCACGCTGCCGGATCCCATCTTGCTGACATCGCATTGCGCGTTCCCGGTCACGGTGACGGCGCCCGAGCCCATGACGCTGCCTTCGACCGTTCCGTCCGAAGCGAATTCGGCATCGCCCGAACCGACGATCGTCACGTCCGCACGATCCGCCCGAAGATCGGCCATGCGGCCCGATCCCGATCCGGCAATGGTGAGATCGAGCTTGTCGACCGTGCCGCTGCCTTCGAATTCCCCCGATCCGGCGATGGTCAGGTCGAAGGTTTCCGCCGCGATCTCGCGCGCACGCGCCGTGCCCGATCCCGCGATCGTGACCTCCGGCTTGCCGGAGAGCCGCTGCGCATCGAGAGTACCCGATCCGGCGAGGACGATGGCGGTGAGGCTTGGCGTGGTCACGCGCACCTGCGCTCTGCCGATATTGCCATCGGCATCCTTTTTCCGGCTGATCGCGAGCGATCCGTCTTCGAGCGAGAAACGCAGGGCTTCGACCGCGCGTGGATCGCCCGACACGGCGATATCGAGCGCACCGCCTTCGACCACCTCGACGCCATCGGGGCCGGCCAGGACCAATTCCGTCGGCGCAGGCCCGCTGCGGTCTAGTTCGGCGAGAGGCACGCCGTTCCTGTCGTCCAAGGGGATATTGCCGCCGCACGCGGAAACCGCCAGCGCACCAGCGGCGAGGCTGGCGGCGGGAGCCAGTCGTTTCACGAGATCGTACAGCATGGAAGTTTCCTTTCGCGCAAAGCGGCGTTCCGTGTTGGTGTAATAATACACCTTGGTGCGTCGTGCAAGCGCGAGCCCATGCGAAAGGGGCCGCTTCCGGCTTGGAAACGGCCCCTTCGTCGAATGTCGTAAGCGGTTCGCCGAAGCGCCCCGTTTTAAATCGGATCAACCCTCTTCGGGGTTGTCGTAATATTGCGGCGCGTGTTCGCGCAGCACGTCGAGGATCTTTTCGAGCGCGGTCGGCTCGTCGGTCTTCTCCATCGCGGCCAGTTCGCGGGCGAGGCGGCTGGAGGCGGCTTCGAAGATCTGGCGCTCGGAATAGCTCTGTTCGGGCTGGTCGTCAGGGCGGAACAGATCGCGCGTGACTTCCGCGATCAGGACGATTTCGCCAGAGTTGATCTTGGCTTCGTATTCCTGGGCGCGGCGGCTCCACATGGTGCGCTTGACCTTGGGCTTGCCCTTCAGGGTTTCCATCGCCTCCTTAAGGGTCTTGTCGCTCGACAGCTTGCGCATGCCGATCGATTCCACCTTGTTGACCGGAACGCGCAGCGTCATGCGCTCTTTTTCGAACCGGAGAACGTAGAGATCGAGCTGCATGCCGGCGATTTCCTCGCTCTGCAGTTCGATCACACGGCCAACGCCGTGCTTGGGATAGACAACGTAATCGCCAACATCGAAGGCATCATCGGCCTTGCTCGCCATGCGCAAATCCTTTCGTCCCGGGCAGGGTTTGGGAGGGGCAGCATTACGAGAGGTCCGTGCCGCGGGCGCGATGGCCGCGGGCGAAAACCGGATCGGAATGCTTGGAGGGGTACCTGCCCTTTCAATCAAATGCGCCCGTCCGGCGGCAAACCGGCGGGGTTGTTGCATTATATAGCACGTCCTCGCCTTTATTGCGAGTCCGTGTAATCAAGTGTCGGAAGCGGCCGCTTTCGCCCGGACCGCCGCATATTCGGCGCTCAAAAGCAGAAAATACCCGGTGAGGTAAAACCAGGTCAGCAGGATCACCACCGCGCCGAGCGAACCATAAGTCGCGCCATAGCTGGCGAAATTGGCGGCATAGATCCCGAAACCAATCGTCGCGACCAGCCAGAGCAGGGAGAACAGCGCTGCGGCGGGCTTGATCGCGGCCCAGGGAAGGGGATGCCCATAAGGGGCGAAGCGGAGCAGCATGGCGCTGCCTCCCATGCCCGCCAGAAAAACGACGAGCGGGCTGACAATACCCGAAACGCTGGCGGGAAGAAGTCCCAACGCCGCAACGGCACCGGCCATGACCGCCAAGCCGACGACTGCGCCCGCCGTCAGTGCGAGCGCGACGATATTGGCGCGCAGGAACCCGCGCCGGTCTTCGATATTCAGCGCAATGGCAAGGCCCGTCATCAGCGATTTCGCGCCGTTGCGCGCGCTGAACAGCGAAAGCGCGACGGCAAGCAGGAGGCTCAGGATCTTTCCGCCGTTCTCGCCTTCGGTCATCCGCTGCAATTGATCTCCGATCAGCTGGGCGGCGGATTGGGGCAATGTCTGGGCGAGAGCGGAGATGTGCTTGGCCACGGTCGCCGGATCGGCAACGATACCGTAGGCCAGCACCACCGTCGCCAGCAGCGGCACGATTGCCAGGAGCGCATAGAAGGCTATCCCCGCAGCGACGATGCCGATCTCGTCGTCACCGCCGGCTGCGAAGGCCGCCTTACCATCCTGGATAAAACGCTGGAGGATAGGCTTAATCGCCTTCGCCGGGTTCGGGGCTGAAATAGGCTTCGAACTTGTCCTCTTCGCCCTTGTGCTCGTCGGCGTCCTCGGGCGGATCCTTCTTCTGCGTGATGTTGGGCCATTCGGCGCTGAACTTGGTGTTCAGCTCCAGCCACTTTTCCAGATTGTCCTCGGTATCGGGCAGGATCGCTTCAGCCGGGCATTCCGGCTCGCACACGCCGCAGTCGATGCATTCGCTGGGATTGATGACGAGCATGTTCTCGCCTTCATAGAAGCAATCGACCGGACAGACCTCGACGCAGTCGGTGTATTTGCATTTGATACAGGCGTCGGTGACGACGTAGGTCATGGGAATGCCATCCTTCAGGGTGTGTCTGACGCCCGGCCTATGGGGATTTGGGCTTTGCGGTCAAGAGCCGGATCGAGCATCCGGTAACAGGCCTGCGCTTCGCGCGGCGATCCGCGACGGTCCGGCAGGCTGATGATTTCGATCAGCGCGACCCGGCTGCCGAGCGGCACGGTCAGCACGTCGCCCGGTTCGACCGGCTGGCTGACACGGGCGACGCGCGTCCCGTTGCGGCGCAGATGGCCGCTTTCGACGAGGGCGGTGGCGCGGCTGCGGGTGCGTACGAACCGCAGGTGACAGAGCAGCCGGTCTATCCGCATCCCGCTCAAACGAGGCGATTCCTAGCGCACCAGATCGGCGAGCGCGGCAAAGGCGCTGCCTTCGCGGGGGCGGATGGGTTCGTTGCGCTGCTGCTTGCGGCGTCCCGCATTCGGTTTCGGGCGCCATTCCCAGCGATCGGGCCGTGGCGGACCGAACGCGCCTTCCTTCAAAGGGCGAGCGCGCTGGACGCGGAACCCTGCCTGGCCGAGCAGGCGGACGGCATTGTCCTCTTCCAGCCCGATCGAGATCGGCAGCGCCAGATCGAGCACAAATTTCTTGCGCCTGTCCTGCTGCTTGCCGCTCCCTTGCGCCTTGGCGCGCGTTTCGTGCGCGGCGCGGAAAATTTTCTCCGCGAGATCGATGCGGATCGCCTGGCTTCCCGCATGGCGATAGCCCGAGGGCAGCTTTTTGCGATCCGCGACCACCGGCAGCATCGTCTCTTCCAGCGAGCGCCGATCGGTCCCGATCGCGCTCAACAGGCGGCGCGGCGCGGGCTTCAGCAGCGCAGGCGCAAAGATGTCGAGCGCGCCGAAAGTGACGCCAATGCGCCGCAGGAAGGGGCGCATTTCCTTGGGCAGGTGTTCGATCCCCGCCTGTTCGCGCGTGACGAAGCCATGCCCGGCGAGGAGATTGAGCAGGAGCGCGCGCGCCTGCGATCCGGCTTCGGGGTCGCTCGCTGCCCGGTGCAATTTCTCCAGCGGATCGAGCGGGGCGAGAACGGTATCGAGCCAGGTTTCGAGCGCGGCGAGCAGCGCCTTGCGCGGCGCTTCGGGCAAGGCCGCGACTTCGCGCGAGGGTACCAGCAAAGGCCGTGCCTGCCCCTCTTTCGCTTCGAGATTGGCCAGAATCTGCCCGTTCCAACGGATCGCGCCCTTCGCCAGCTCGACGCGATCCGCGACACCGGCTGCGACCAGCGCCTCGACCTGCTGGCCGAGCAGGCGCGGCAGCGCCTTTTCCGCGGCGGCGAGCAGCATGCGCCGGTCCTCGTGCCGTGCGCTCGGATCGACAGTGAAGCGCAGCCCCTCGACACGGCCCAGATGCTCTCCGTCGACGCTCACCGCGCCGTCCTCGCCTATTTCGATCGGCAGCGCCGATGCATCCTGTCCCAGCGATTTCATCAGGATCGTAGTCCTCCGATTGACGAAGCGCTCGGTCAGGCGACCGTGCAGCGCGTCCGATAATTTGGCTTCGACGGCGTGGGCGCGCGCGGCCATCTCGTCGCGTGCCAGCACCCAATCGGGTCGCTGGCAGATATAGGCCCAGGTGCGAATCGCCGCGATGCGGCCCTGCAGCGTATCGATATCGCCCGCCATGTTGTCGAGTTCGGATATCCGCGCCGCGGCATAATCCGCGCCGAGATACCCTTCCTGCAAGTCCTGCCACAGCCGCGCGACGAAGCGGGCATGGACGTCCGGCCCTCGCGCGCGGAAATCGGGCAGCGAGCACGCTTCCCAGAAGCGCCGCACCTGGCCCGCGCCCCGGATCGATGCGGCGAAGGGTTCTTCCGCCAGTCGCTTCAATGTCGCAAGGTCGATCGCTTCGGGCGCGGCGCGCAGCATCGCATGCTGCGGCGGGCTTTCGAGATCGCCGATCAGCGTGGCGATACTGTCGAACCGCGGCTCCGCCTCGCGCCAGTAGAGATGCGTCAGAGGCGCGAAGCGATGCTCCTCGATTGCGTAGATTTCATCTTCGGTGAATTCGGGCGGTGCAGCGTTTCTGCCGCCTTGTCCGGAAAGCGTGCCGAAAGTTCCGTCGCGCTGGTGGCGACCGGCACGCCCGGCGATCTGGGCCATTTCCGCCGGAAACAGCCGCCGCATCCTTACCCCGTCGAATTTGGTGAGGCCTGCAAAGGCGACGTGGTTGACGTCGAGATTGAGGCCCATGCCGATCGCGTCGGTGGCGACGATGTAATCGACCTCGCCATTCTGGAACAGTTCGACCTGGCGGTTGCGCGTCTCCGGGCTCAACGCGCCCATCACCACCGCCGCGCCGCCGCGAAACCGCCGCAGCATCTCGGCCACGGCATAAACCTGCTCGGCACTGAAGGCCACGACCGCGCTTCTGGGCGGAAGGCGCGAGAGCTTGCGCGGGCCGATATGCGACAGCGTCGAAAACCGTGGCCGCTCGCTGACCTCGACCTTCGGGATCAGCGCCTTCACCACCGGTTCCAGCGTGGCCGCGCCCAGCAGCATCGTCTCCTGCCGACCGCGCAGATTGAGCAGGCGATCGGTAAAGACATGGCCGCGCTCGCGATCGGCACCCAATTGCGCCTCGTCCAGCCCGACGAAACTGACGTCGAGACTGCGCGGCATGGCTTCGACCGTGCAGCACAGATAGCGGGCGTTCTTCGGCTCGATCCGCTGTTCGCCGGTAATCAGCGCCACCTGATCGTCACCCTTGATGGCGCGCACGCGGTCATAGACCTCGCGCGCCAGCAACCGCAGCGGAAAGCCGATCGCTCCGCTCGAATGGCCGCACATCCGCTCGATGGCGAGATGGGTCTTGCCGGTATTGGTCGGCCCCAGGACCGCCTTGATCGCTTGATCGCTCACGCCGGAGTAGATGGCAGGCGTGCGAGCCGCGCACAACCGTCTGGCGCGTAAGCCCATCCGCTCGTCGCAGGTGCAGCGCCATCCGGCGCGGATTAAACGGGACTTAACTTTAAAAGCGCACAGGCTTTCGCCATTGGCGCCGCGCTTTCGGCCCGGATCGCCGAAATGTGGGCCACCGATGCGGCGGAGGGACTGTGTTCAGAACGCGCGAGGACGATGCGCCGCAAGAGGTGGGCACAGGCTTAGGCCTGCCCGCCGCCGCGCTCGCGCACGATCAGATCGCGCTTTCCCCGACAAAACCCCCGCTTCGCACGGCGCCCGGCTGGCGCGAGCGCCTTTCACGGCGACTTTCCGCGCTGGATCTTGCTCCCGATCTCGGGCGCGGGATCGGGAGCCTGCGCTGGCTGCGCGGCGTGGGCACGTTCATCGGCCTGTCGAGTGCCGCCATCGCTTTCTGGCCCGACTTCGCGCCGCTGGAGGCGGCACCGCCCGCGCGATTGAGCGAGGCAGAGCGGGACGAATTGCGCAGCCAGACGATCGCACCGCTGGCTCTGGGGGCCGATACCGGCCACCGCATGGGCGCGACCGCGCTGGTTCGCCCCTTGGCTGCCGCGCCCGAACGTCCGCGTCTCGAACTGGTGGCCACTCTGGCTGCGGGAGACAGTTTCGAACGCATGCTGCGCCGCTCCGGCGTGGGGGCAGGCGATGCGCAGCGGATCGTGGCGCTGATCGGCGGTGCCATGCCGCTCTCCCAGATCGAGCCTGGCACGCAGGTCGATATCGTGCTCGGCCGCCGCACCATAGCAGGCAATCCCCGCCCCCTCGAAGAGCTGCGCTTTCGGGCGCGTTTCGACCTCGAACTGGCGGTGGCACGATCGGACGATCGCGCTCTCGCGCTCAGCCGCGAGGCGATCCGCGTCGACGACACGCCCCTGCGCATTCGCGGCAAGATCGGATCGAGCCTCTATCGCTCGGCCCGCGCGGCAGGCGCTCCGGCAAGCGCGGTGCAGGCCTATCTCAAGGCGCTGGGCGAGCAGGTGGACGTGACGAGCGATCTCAGCGCGGACGACACGTTCGATATCATCCTGTCCCATCGCCGTGCCGCAACAGGCGAAAGGCAGGCGGGCCAATTGCTCTATGCCGGAATCGAGCGCGGCGACAAACCGCGCGTCCAGCTGATGCGCTGGGGCACTGAAGGGCGCTTTTTCGAAGCCAGCGGCGTCGGCGAACAGCGCAGCGGCCTCGTCGCGCCGGTGCCGGGCCCGATGAGTTCGCGTTTCGGCATGCGCCGCCATCCGATCCTGGGATACAAGCGGATGCATGCGGGTGTCGATTTCCGTGCCCGCAGCGGCACGCCGATCGTGGCAGTGACCGATGGGCAAGTGACCGGCGCGGGCCGCATGGGTGGCTGCGGCCAGGCTGTGCGCCTGCGCCATGGAGGCGGGACGGACACGCGATACTGCCATATGAGCCGGATCGCGGTGAGCCGCGGGCAAAGCGTCAAGCGCGGCCAGGTGATCGGCTATGTCGGCTCCACCGGCCTGTCGACCGGGCCGCATCTCCATTACGAAATGTATCGCGGCGGGCGTGCGATCGATCCGGCCAGCGTGCGCTTCGTCACGCGGGCGCAATTGACCGGCGCCGAACTGGCGCGATTCCGTGAAACGCTGGCGAAATTGAAGACCGTCGAACCCGGCGCCGCGCTTGCCACGCTGGAGCCGACCGCGAGCGAACGCGCCGCCGAAGCGCCGCTGCGCGAGATCGACCGGCTGGCCGCCCCCAAACCGGCCGAGGCGCGCTAACTCTTTAAGGGCGCGGACGCGATTGCGCCTCCGATCGCTCCCTAATTGCGCCCCCGATTGCGTGAGGGGCGCGATTGCGGCACAGCGCACCGCCATGATCGGCAGCTATCCCAACACCCGCCTGCGCCGCGCCCGCGCCCATGCCTGGAGCAGGGCGATGCACCGCGAAACCATGCTCACGCCAGCAGACCTGATCTGGCCTCTGTTCGTGACGTCTGGGCAGGGCGTGGAAGAGCCGATCGCCAGCCTGCCCGGTGTCTCGCGCTGGTCGGTCGACGGGATCGTGGCGCGCGCAAAAGAAGCGATCAACCTCGGTATTCCCTGCATCGCGCTCTTCCCCAACACGCCGTCCGACCAGCGTAGCGAGGATGGCGCGGCGGCCTACGATCCCGACAATCTGATGTGCCGCGCAATCAGGGCCGTGCGCGACGCCTGCGGCAACGATATCGGCATTCTCACCGATGTGGCGCTCGATCCCTATACGACCCATGGGCAGGACGGCCTGCTCGACGGACGAGGCTATGTGTCGAACGACGACACCGTGGCAGTCCTCGTCGATCAGGCGCTCAATCAGGCCGAAGCGGGTGCCGACATCATCGCTCCGTCCGACATGATGGATGGGCGCGTGCGCGCGATCCGCATGGCGCTGGAAATGGGCGGGCATCCGAACGTCCAGATCATGAGCTACGCCGCCAAATATGCGAGCGCGTTCTACGGCCCGTTCCGCGATGCGGTCGGCTCGGGCGGGCTGCTGAAGGGCGACAAGAAAAGCTACCAGATGGACCCCGCCAATGGCGAGGAGGCGTTACGCGAGGTCGCGCTCGATATCCAAGAAGGGGCGGACAGCGTGATGGTGAAGCCCGGCCTCGCCTATCTCGACATCGTCTGGCGCGTGAAGGAACGGTTCGACGTGCCCGTCTTCGCCTATCAGGTGAGCGGCGAATACGCGCTGATCGAAGCGGGCGCGGCGGCGGGCGTGGGGGATCGCGACGCGCTGGTGATGGAAAAGCTGGTTGCTTTCAAACGCGCGGGCTGCACCGGCGTGCTGACCTATTACGCCGCTGATGCCGCGCGCCTGCTGAATGGCTGACCACTTCCTTTACGAGACCGAGCGGCTGGTTCTGCGCGACTGGCGCGAGGGGGATTGGGCACCGTTCTGGACCGGGACCAACACGCCTGCCGTGATGCGCTGGCTGGGCGGAGTCGCGGACGAGAGCAAGCGCGCGGCAGTGCAGGATCGCCTGCTCGGCTATCGCGAGCATCACGGCCACACCTTCTGGGTGGTCGAACGCAAGTCGGATGGCGCGCTGCTCGGCTTTTGCGGGCTGAAGCGCACCAATCAGAAAGGCGGCCCGCTCGGCGCGATGGAAGTGGGCTGGCGGCTGCGCGAAGATGTCTGGGGGCAGGGCTATGCGAAAGAGGCCGCCAGCGCCTCGCTCGATCTGGCGTTCGACCGCTTCGGGGCCGAGGAGGTCGTGGCGCTGACGGTGACCGGCAATGGGCCGAGCTGGGGCCTGATGAAACGCCTCGGCATGGAGCGGCGCGAGGATCTCGATTTCGACAACAGCGAATTCGATCCCGAAACCGGGCGGATCATCGTCTATTCGATTGCCAGAGACGCGTGGAACGCGGGGCGTCTTCCCGCATGAGAGCACGCGCGCTGTTCGTCGCGACGATCCTGACGGGCAGCTTCCTGCTGTTCCTCGTCCAGCCGCTGGTCGCACGGCTTGCGCTGCCGCAATTGGGCGGGGCTCCGGCGGTGTGGAACAGCGCGATGCTGGTCTATCAGGCGCTGCTGCTGGCCGGATACGCCTATGCGCATGCGATCGCGCGCCTTGCGCTGAAACGGCAGGCGATCATCCATCTGATCGTCCTTGTAATCGCAGGCCTCACCCTGCCCATCGGGCTTGCCGATCTGGCACCGCCTGCATCGCAGGGGCTCGAAGCGCTGTGGGTGCCGCTACTGTTCGCGCTCACCATCGGGCCGGTCTTTTTCGCCGTGTCCGCGCAGGCGCCGCTGATGCAGCGCTGGTATGCCGCGAACCCGGAGGCGGGTGATCCCTATTGGCTTTATGCCGCCAGCAATCTCGGCAGCTTCGCCGGCCTGCTCGCTTATCCGCTATTCCTCGAACCGAACCTGCCGCTGGGATCGCAGAGCTGGGCGTGGAGCGCGGGCTATGTCCTTCTGATCGCACTGGTGGCGGCAGCGGCGTGGACGCGCCGGGGCGCTCCGGTCGAAAGCGACGCGGCCCTGTCTGACGAGAATGCCGAGCCGATCGGCTGGCGACGGATCGTCTTGTGGCTGGCTCTGTCCGCCGTTCCGTCGGGCCTTATGCTCTCGACCACGACGCATCTCACCACCGACATCGTTGCCATGCCGCTGCTCTGGGTGATCCCGCTGGGGCTTTATCTCTTGAGCTTCGTGTTCGCTTTCAACGAACGCAGCGCCCTGGGCTATACGCTCGCACGCGTGGCTCCGGTCGTCGTGCTGCTGGCGGGCGGCATGGCGATGGTGAGCCAGAACGCGGCCAGCCTCTCGATCGGGCTCGCTACTGTCCTCATGCTGTTCGTGCTTGCGACCGCGCTGCACCGTCGCCTCTATTTCGAACGGCCAAGCCCGCGCCGCCTGACTCTGTTCTATCTGGCGATGAGCGCGGGCGGCGCGCTGGGCGGCGTGTTCACGGCACTGGTCGCGCCGCTGCTGTTCGACTGGGTGTGGGAACATCCGGTCCTCGTCCTCGCTGCTGCGGCTCTCTTGCCCGACCGGCCCCTGGTCGCCTGGATGGACCGGTTGGGGCTGACCGGGCGGCAGAAGCGGATCATGGTCGCGACGCTGCTGGCGGCGGCGGCTGGCATCGCCATGCTCGTCAATCGCTGGGTGATGCTTCAGGACGATACGCTGGTCCTGCTCGGCATGCTGGCGGCGGCGGCCTGCGGCGTGCTGGTGCTGGGACACCGGCGCGCGATGGTGGCGGTGCTGTTCGTCCTGATGCTGGGGCGGGGCGGATATCAGACGCTGGAGACCTCCGTCGAAGGCTCGCGCGACCGCAGCTACTTCGGCGTCTACACTGTCCGCGATCTGCCTGAGGAGGGCAGACGATCGCTGATCAGCGGCACGACGCTGCATGGGCTTCAGTTTACCGAGCCGGATAAACGGCGTGAACCGACGACTTATTATGGGCGCGATTCGGGCGTCGGCGCGGCGCTGTCGCAGCTTCCGGCGATTGCCGGGCCGGGCGCGCGAGTCGGCGTGGTCGGATTGGGCGTGGGGACGGTGGCCTGTTATCGCAAGCCCGGCCAGCGCTGGGACTTCTTCGAAATCGACCGCACGGTGCTCTCCTATTCGCGCGACGAGACCTTCACCTTCGTCAGCGATTGCGCGCCCGATGCCGACATCCATCTGGGCGACGCGCGCATCGTCCTCGACCGGTTCCGCGAGCGGATGCGCCCGGAAGACCGCTTCGACGCGTTGGTGATCGACGCTTTCAGCTCGGACGCGATACCCCTGCACCTCGTCACCGACGAGGCGTTCGATATCTATCGCCGCACACTGGCGGACGACGGGCTGCTGCTGATCCATATTTCGAATCGCTTCATCGATCTAAGCCCGATGATGGCCGCTGTGGCCCAGCGGCATGGAATGATCGGCGTGCTGCGATCGCATCAGGACCCGCCTTTCGCGGACGGGATATCGCCTTCGCTCTGGGTGGTCATGGCGCGCGACCCCAAGCCGCTCGCCGCCTTGCTTTCGGCGCGGCCCGACCTTGCCTGGCACCGCCTGCCGCCGCCCGCCCAAGAGGTCTGGACCGACGATTTCGCCAGCATCCTGCCTTTCATCCAGTGGCAGAATGTGCTCGGTAGAGGGCCATGAGGATAGCAAGACCCGGCGTTCGCATCATCCCGATCCACGGGAAGACACCGAAAATCCATGACAGCGCCTTCGTCGCGCCCGGCTGTACGCTGATCGGCGATATCGAGATCGGAGCGGACAGCTCGATCTGGTACAATTGCGTGCTGCGCGCCGATGTCTTCACGATCCGCATCGGCGAACGGACCAATGTGCAGGACGGCAGCATCCTCCATTGCGATCCGCCGCGCCCCGGCGATCCTGACGGCAGCCCGCTGGTGATCGGGGACGATGTGCTGATCGGCCACATGGCGATGGTCCATGGCTGCGTGATCCACGATCGCGGCT
Organism: Erythrobacter sp. HI0063; assembly: GCF_001635685.1. Classification (GTDB taxonomy): domain Bacteria; phylum Pseudomonadota; class Alphaproteobacteria; order Sphingomonadales; family Sphingomonadaceae; genus Qipengyuania. Next base: position 47,088 of record NZ_LWFF01000346.1, on the reverse strand, counting down.
TCGTGGGGCTGGGCGCGATCGCGATGAACAAGGCCGTGATCGGCAGCGATGCCATGCTGGCGGCGGGCGCCATGCTGACAGAGAACAAGGTGATGGGAGCGCGTGAATTATGGGCGGGCCGCCCGGCGAAGAAGCTGCGCGATCTGGACGATGCGGCGGTCATGGGCATGCGCGCGGGCGTGATGCATTATACGCAGAACGCGAAGGATCACGCGGCGGCGATCGACGCGGCGGAGGATTGACGCGAAGTCGCGCCGCGCGACTTATCCTTGCACGTCGTCGCTCGCTTCGGTCCGCCAGGCGAGCGCCAGCAGCAGCGCATTCGCACTCACCGCGACGATCGGGCCGATCGCGCCATCGAATGTGTGCAGCCACGTCCCCAGCACTGCGCCTGCCAACAGGCAGAGCCACAGGGCGCCGTAACCCGGCTTGATCCGATCCCTCTGCCCCATCATGTGGGCGGCGAAATTCTGCCCGATCCGCACCAGCGCGCCGGTCATGTAAGTGACGCCTGCGGAAGAGCGATCGTCGCGCAGAAACACATTGTTGACGAGGCCCATGGCGAAGGCGGTCGTAATCAGGAAACCCAGCGTGCTGCCGAGCGCATAGGCCGCCGCCGCCACTGAGACGAGCACGAGCGAGATCGCCAGCAGGATGGTGCGCGGCCGTTTCTCGCTGGTCCAGCCCACGGCCGCACCCGTCGTCACCCCGCCGAGGAAACAGGCGATCAGTCCGGCGGGGAGCAGGACCGACCCGATCCCGTCGAGCGCATTGACGCCTAGCTGCGTCGTATTGCCCGACATGAAGCTGACGAAGTAACCGTTGGCGATGAGGAAGCCGGTCGCATCGAGCAGGCCGGCGAGGCCTGACAGGCCGAGCTGGAGCGTGCGCAGCGGAGGGCGGTTTTGCGGCATATGTCCGCCAAAGCATCCGGCGGCGCAGCGATCAATCGCTTATCGCGGCAACTCAGTCCCGCACCAGCGCGCGCAACGCTTCCACCCGGTCTGCCTCGTGCACCGGTTTGTCCCAGCGGATGCGGTGGATGCGGGGGAAACGCATGGCGAGGCCGGATTTGTGGCGCTTGCTTTCATGCACGCTGTCGAAGGCGACTTCGAAGACGAGGCTTTTGTCGGTCTCGCGCACCGGGCCGAAGCGGTTGACCGTGTTCTGGCGCACATGGCGGTCGAGCTTCTTCAGCTCCTCGTCGGTGAAGCCCGAATAGGCCTTGCCGACGGGGAGCAGTTCCGCGCCCTTGTCGGGATCGCCGTCCCAGCAGCCGAATGTGTAGTCGGAATAGAAGCTCGACCGTTTGCCGCTGCCGCGCTGGGCATACATCAGCACGCAATCGACGAGCAGTGGGTCGCGCTTCCACTTGTACCAATATCCCACGCGCCGCCCGGCGATATAGGGGCTGTCCTTGCGCTTGAGCATCAGGCCCTCGATCGCATCGTCGCGGCTGCCTTCGCGGATTTGGGCGAGGTGGTCGAAATCGCGCGCTTCGACCACGCGGCTCAAATCGAAATGCGTGTCGGGCAAGCGCGACATCAGCGCTTCGAGGCGTTGGCGGCGCTCGGTCCACGGCAGCGCGCGCAGATCCTCACCGTCGATCAACAGTGCATCGTAGAGCCGCACGAAAGCCGGCGCTTCGGCCAGCATCTTCTTCGACACGGTCTTCCGGCCCAAGCGCTGCTGCAAGGCGTTGAAACTCGCCGCGCCCCCCTGCGTGACATCGTTGGCCTCGCCCCCCTGATGCGAGCCGCGCACGAGCAATTCGCCATCGAGCACGGCTGGGAAGGGCAGCACGTCGAGCAGTTCGGGGAAGGTCGCCGAGATATCGTCGCCCGAACGCGAGAACAGTTTCGTTTCGTCCCCCGCGCGGACCAGTTGCACCCGGATCCCATCCCATTTCCACTCCGCAACATAGTCCGAGAGATCGACCACCGTTTCCTCGAGCGGATGAGCCAGCATGAAGGGGCGGAAGGTCGGCAGATTCGCCATGTCGGGAGGAGCCTGCCCATCGGCAGCCCAGGCGAAAAGCTCGGCAAAAGGCGGGGCGAGCCCATGCCAATATTCCTCAACCTCCTCGACCGACACGTCGAAGGCTTGGGCGAACGCCGTCTTGGCGAGGCGGCTGGAAACCCCGATCCGCATGCCCCCGGTGGCGAGCTTCAGCAGCGCGTAGCGGCCCGAAGGGTCCAGCCGGTCGAGCAGTTTGGGCAATTCGACGAACACGCTCTTGCGATTCATCGCTTCGAGCAGCTCGACGGTCTCGCCGACGCTGGGAGGAGACGGCGGATGATCGGGGGCGGGCCACAACAGGCTTGCCGTTTCCGCCGTATCGCCCACGAAATCGCGGCTCAGCGACCACAGCACCGGATCGACGCGATCCTTCAAAAGATTGCGGATGGTGGAGGATTTGACCGCAGGAAAGTCCAGCCCGTCGGACAAGGCCGCCAAAGCCCAGCCGCGGTCCGGATCGGGTGTGGCGCGCAGATATTCCGCGATCAGCCGCAATTTCTCGTTGCGGCTGCGCGTATAGACCAGCGCGTCGATCAGGGCGGCGAATTCCTCCACCGCCTCAGTCGTCCTCGTCCTCGTACCCGACCATGGCCAGTGCCCGCGCCCGTCGCTGATGCAGTTGGCACCACCGCAGCAAGGCATCCTCGCGGCCGTGGGTGATCCAGGTTTCAACTGGATCGACTTCCTCGATGGTGCGCGTCAGCTCGCCCCAATCGGCATGATCGGAGATGACCAGCGGCAGCTCGACATTGCGCTGCCGCGCCCGCTGACGCACGCGCATCCAACCGCTTGCCATGGCAGTGATCGGATCGGGCAGGCGACGGCTCCAGCGGTCGTTGAGCGCGCCGGGCGGGGATATCACCACGCTGCCACGCATGTCGTCCTTCGTATGGTCGGACACCAGCCGCAATTCACCCAGATCGACACCGTGTTCCTCGTAGAGCCGACACATCTTCTCCATCGCGCCGTGAAGATAGATCGGATCGTGGTGCCCGGCGGCACGCAATTCGGCGATCACCCGCTGCGCTTTGCCCAGCGCGTAAGCCCCGACGAGGACGCAGCGGTCGGGATGGGCGGCCAGCCTGTCGAGCAGTTTCGCCATTTCCTCCGCGATCGGAGGATGCGTGAACAGCGGCAGGCCGAAAGTCGCTTCGGTGATGAAGATATCGCAGGGCACGATTTGGAATGGCGGGCAGGTCGGATCGGCGCGGCGCTTGTAATCGCCGGTACAGACGATGCGCTCGCCCGCATGCTCCAGCAGGATTTGCGCGCTGCCGAGGACGTGTCCGGCGGGAAAATAGGTCGCCTGAACATCGCCGGGCAGCTTTATCGTCTCGCCATATTCGACCGGAACGGCCTTGTGCGGAATGTCGCCCGCCTCGTCCTGCGTCCCGGTGCGATAGCGCAATTCCATGATCGCCAGCGTTTCGGGCGTGGCGACGGTCTGCCCGTGCCCGCCGCGCGCGTGATCGGCATGGCCGTGGGTGACCAGGGCACGCTCGACCGGGCGCGAAGGATCGACCCAGGCGTCGGCAGGCACGACATGAATGCCCCACGGTTCGGGCCTGATCCAAGAGAATGGGGCGGGCATGCCCGATTCAAGCGCGGGCGGGCACAAGCGTTCCCGTCAGGAGGTTACGCGGACATACAACGCATTCCCGTCAGGAGGTTACGCAGGCGTCCCTCGAAACCGTTCGACGATCTTCTTGAGGCTCGGCTTCTGGCCCGTCGAGAGCAGGCTGGCGCGGAAAAGGCGACCGATCAGCACCAGTTCCAGCACGATCGTCACCGCGAGCAGAATGCCCGATCCGACCATCTCCCACCACTCGATCCCCATGCCCAGTCGCGCCATCACGGTGAAGGGCGTCCATAGCGGCACCCAGGTCAGCACCTGCACCATCCAGCCCGAATTGCCCGCCAGGATCGCCTGGATCAGGAAGGTGATCGGCAGCAGGATCAGGAGCAGGACCGGCATCAGATAGCCCTGCGCCTCGCTCATCGAATCGACCATCGCGCCGATCGCTACGAACAGGGCCGAGATCAGGATATAGCCCGCGATGAAGAAGAACAGGATCGCCGCGATGATGCCGGGGCTGGAGACGGGCTCCAGCGCGGGCCGGATCAGGTCCGCGATCGCGCCCTGGGTGGCATAGGCGGCCACGCCCGCACAGGCGCCCCAGACGAGGATCATCAGCAGGCCGACAGTCAGCGAGCCCAAGAGCTTACCATACATCAGATCCTCGGGCCGAATGCAGGCGAGCAGCGATTCCAGGAGCTTATTCGAACGCTCCTCGACCGAACCCTGCAACATCCAGCTGCCCGACAGCATCAGGCTCATCATCAGGATATAGGCAAGCGCCAGCGGCACGATCGAGCGGACCAGCAGGGTTTCGCGTGCGCCGCCGCCGGGCGGAGGGGTATCGACCGCGATCACGGGCGCCGCGCTCTGCACGGCCGCTGCCTCGGCGGGCGAGACGCCCTGCGCCGCCAGCAGACGCGCGCGCAGGTCTACGGTCAGGACTTCCTGCATGGTCGATACGAAGCTGCCGCGCGGCTGGTCGGCGGAGAACAATTGGATGCGCGGGTCTTCGGGATAGGTTTCGCCGATAAGCACCACGATTTCGGGCGCCGTGTCGTCGTCCGCATCGAACAGAGCGCGCGCTTCGTCGCCGAACGCGTCGCCTTGCGCGGAAGCGAGGGCTGCGGGAGCGGGCGCAAACGCGTAATCGGGCGCGTCGGCTTCGAATTCGGGGACGCCTTCGGGGCGCACTGCGTCGATCTTCGCCAAGGCCGCGTCGAGGCCGCCCGCCGCTTCGAAGGCGGCGATATCGGCGCCGGTATACCAGCGGTCGAACTGTGCCCAGGGCGCTTCGGGGTCCGCGCTTTCGAGATCGTAGCGCTGGACGTAGCGCGAGAGGTCGCGCAGCAGCCATTGCGTGTCTTCCATGGCGAAGCGCGCTTCCAATGCCTCTGCGGCACCGCCGCCCGAGCGATCGACCACGGCGACCCGCGTCGGTTCGTCATCGTTTAGCGTTTCGGTGAAAATCGGACCGAGAGCGAAGGCGACCGGCAGGATCAGCAGCGTCAGCCAAAAGCTCTTCATCTTCAGGATCTGGCGAATCTCGCGCGCGGCGACGAGCAGAATGCCGTTCATCGAAGCCGACCGGTTCATGCCGCGATCTCCTGATTTGCCTTCCCGGCGCCGGCAGGATCCTCGCCCACCATCCGCACGAAGACGTCATGCAGGCTTGGCTTGTGTTCATCCCACCGGCGCAGCGCGATGCCGTTGGCGGTGCAATGTTCCAGCACGTCGGCAGCAGGCACGCCCGGTTCGAGATAGAGCGTCCAGTCGTGCCAGCCATCCTCGATGCCGTCACCCGAAGCCGCCCGGGCGACACCGGGAATGCGGGACAGATCCTCTTTCGCGCTGGCGATAAGGCGCGCGGGTAGAGCGGCTCGCGCTTCTTCCAGCGTACCTTCGAACCGCTTGCTGCCTTTCTTCAGCAGCAGCAGTCGGTCGCACAGCCGCTCGGCATGCTGCATCACATGGGTCGAGAAAATGACTGCCGCGCCGCGTTCGGATGCGCGCAGGATCTCGTTTTCCAGGAGGCCCTGATTGACCGGATCGAGGCCGGAAAACGGCTCGTCCAGCATCAGCAGCTCGGGATCGTTGACGAGCGAGGTCGCGAGCTGGACCTTCTGGGCCATGCCCTTGGACATATCGCCGATATCGCTTTTCGCCCGGTCCGCCAGATCGAACCGCGCCAGCAAGTCCATCCCGCGACGGCGCGCGGTACCTGTATCCATGCCCTTCAGGCGCCCGAAATAGATGATCGTGTCGATCGCGCTCATCCCGGCATAAAGGCCGCGTTCTTCGGGCAGGAAACCGATCGCCTGCGTGTTACGGCGGCCGGGCGCGCTGCCGAACACCTGGATATTGCCCGAGGTCGGGCGGATGATGTCGAGCACCATGCGCAGGGTCGTGGTCTTGCCCGCGCCATTTCCCCCGAGAAAACCGAAGATTTCCCCCGGCGCGACCGAGAACGACAGATCGTCCACCGCCAGAACGCCATCGAAGCGTTTGACGAGATTCGAGACTTCCAGAACCGACATCGGCGCATCCCCCTTGCGTGGCAGAGGCGTAAGACAGTGACGCGGTGCGCGCAACCGGATACGGGCGCGAACCCGTTCAAATGCAAACGGGGGCCGACGAATGTCGACCCCCGATGTGTTCAGGTTCCCGGCCCGGACTCGGGCCGCCTATCGCGGATCAGTTTTCGCCGTCCGTGTCGGTGCCGCTTCCGCTTCCGCTCGCATCGGCGGAGGGAGCTTTCTTCTTCTTCGCGCCGGTTTTCGATGCCGCCTTTTTCGTCTTGGGCGGCGCGGGCGTCAGCTCGAAACTGGGCTTGCCGTCCTTGATCGTGACATGGACTTCGCCCCCGTCGGCCAGTTTGCCGAACAGCAATTCCTCGGCCAGCGGCTGCTTGATCTTGTCCTGAATCAAACGGCCCATCGGGCGCGCTCCGTAGAGGCGATCGTAGCCCTTGTCCGCCAGCCAGTCGCGCGAATCCTTGTCGAACTGGATGTCGACATTCTGTTCCGACAGCTGGAGTTCGAGCTGGAGAATGAACTTGTCGACCACGCGGGCCACCGTGTCCTTGCCGAGATAGGCGAAGGGCACGATCGCATCGAGACGGTTGCGGAATTCGGGCGTGAACATGCGCTTCACCGCTTCCTCGCTCGCATCCTCCTTGGATACGTCGCCGAAGCCGATGCCGCTGCGTGCCATGTCGGCGGCCCCGGCATTGGTGGTCATGATCAGGACGACATTGCGGAAATCGACCGTCTTGCCGTGATGATCGGTCAGGCGGCCATTATCCATCACCTGCAGCAGGATGTTGAAGAGGTCCGGATGGGCCTTCTCGATCTCATCCAGCAGCAGCACGCAATGCGGATTCTGGTCGATCGCATCGGTCAACAGCCCGCCCTGATCGTATCCGACATAGCCCGGAGGCGCGCCGATGAGACGCGACACGCTGTGCCGCTCCATATATTCCGACATGTCGAAGCGCTTGAGTTCGATCCCCATGATCGAGGCGAGCTGGCGCGCGACCTCGGTCTTGCCGACGCCGGTGGGGCCGGAAAACAGGAACGAGCCGATCGGCTTGTCCGGATCGCGCAGGCCCGCACGGCTCAACTTCATGGCCGTCGACAGCCGCTTGACCGCAGAATCCTGTCCGAACACGACATGCTTCAGATCGCGTTCGAGATTTTCGAGCGCCTTCTTATCGTCCTTCGAAACCGATTTCGGCGGAATGCGCGCCATCGTCGCAATCACCGCCTCGATCTCGCGCGCGGTGATCTTCTTCTTCCGCTTGGACGGCTGCACCAGCATCTGCATCGCACCCACTTCATCGATCACGTCGATCGCCTTGTCGGGCAGCTTGCGATCGTTAATGTAGCGCGCGCTCAGCTCCACCGCCGTTTTCAGCGCGTCGGCGGTGTAGGTCACCTTGTGGTGATCCTGGAACGCGCTCTTCAGGCCCTTCAGGATCTTGATCGTATCTTCCACCGTCGGCTCGTTCACGTCGATCTTCTGGAACCGGCGCAGCAGCGCGCGGTCCTTTTCGAAGTGATTGCGGAATTCCTTGTAAGTGGTCGATCCGATGCAGCGGATCGCGCCGCTGGAAAGCGCCGGCTTCAGCAGGTTCGAAGCGTCCATCGCCCCGCCGCTGGTCGCGCCAGCGCCGATCACGGTGTGGATTTCGTCGATGAAGAGAACCGCGTTCGGCATGTTCTCCAATTCGCTGACGACCTGCTTCAACCGCTCCTCGAAATCGCCGCGATAGCGGGTTCCGGCGAGCAGTGCGCCCATGTCGAGCGAGTAGATTACGGCTTCGGCCAGCACTTCGGGGACTTCGCCTTCCACGATCTTGCGCGCCAGGCCTTCCGCGATCGCGGTCTTCCCCACGCCGGGATCGCCAACATAGAGCGGATTGTTCTTGGACCGGCGGCACAGGATCTGGATCGTGCGATCGACTTCCGGCCCGCGACCGATCAGCGGATCGACCTTGCCGTTTTCCGCCTTCTTGTTGAGATCGACGGTGAACTGGTCGAGCGCGGTTTCCTTCTTCCCGTCCTTGCCCTTGTCGGCTTCCGCTTCGGGTGCCGAATCTTCGGCATTGCCCTGCGGCGTGCGGGAATCGACCTGGCGGCCGCCCTTGCCGATGCCGTGGCTGATGAAGCTGACTGCATCCAGCCGGCTCATATCCTGCTGCTGGAGAAAATAGACCGCGTAGCTGTCGCGTTCGGAAAACAGCGCGACCAGGACGTTGGCGCCGGTCACGGTGTCCTTGCCGCTCGACTGGACGTGCAGGATCGCGCGCTGAACCACCCGCTGGAAGCCCGCGGTGGGCTGGGGATCCGCATCGTCGTCGCTGCGCAGCGACTGATATTCCTGTTCCAGATACTGGCGCACCACTGCGGTCAGCTCGCTCAGATCGACGCCACAGGCATTCAGCACCTGCGCGGCATCTTCATCGTCGATAAGCGCCAGCAGAAGATGTTCGAGCGTAGCGTATTCGTGTCGCCGCTCGGACGCATCGGCGAGCGCCTGGTGGAGGGTCTTTTCGAGATTCTGGGCGAAACTGGGCATTCGGGGTCTTTCAGTGCGAGTCCGCAAGAAGCGCGGAACGGGGACAGGCTAGACGACCGAGATGAGCCGCCGCTGTATCGGATGGAACCAATATGGGAAGCATTGCGGCGATTGTGAGTCCGCGCCCCATTCCCGATCAATCCTTGGCACCGAACAGGGCGTCGGCGGCGGCGCGGTGCGCTCTGGCACTCTCGCTGTGGCGGCGCACCCGAGCGATCTCGGTTTCGAGCAGCACGATCCGTTCCGCCAGCTCGTCCTGCGAATAGGGCGCCAGATCCTCGCTGGCGAGGAGGGAGGCGGCATCGCCTCTGCGCTTGGGCCGGTCGTCGTCGTCCATCGAGCATCGTTCTCGCAAGCAAGGTCGGTTGCTGTCAAACGAAACGCGCGATAGACGAGGACGCCGGGGGCAGTGGATTGGCAAAAATGGGGATTGAAATGGGTGCGAGCCTACCCGAACGGATGACGGCGATGGGCTTCGACGAGCCCGGCGGGCCGGACGTGCTGCGGGCCGAGGATTGCCCCGTGCCGCAGCCGGGCGCGGATCAGGTGCTGATCCGGGTCAGCCATGCGGGAGTCAACCGGCCCGACGTGATCCAGCGCAAGGGGCTCTATCCGCCGCCTCCCGGCGCTTCGCCGATACCGGGCCTGGAAATTTCCGGCACTGTGGTCGCGATAGGGACCGGCGCGCCGCCCGAACTGCTCAATCAACAGGTCTGCGCGCTGGTGTCGGGCGGGGGCTATGCCGAATATTGCCTCGCACACGCGGCACATTGCCTGCACGTGCCCGATGGCATGTCGATGGCGGAAGCCGCCGCCATTCCCGAAACGCTGTTCACCGTGTGGCACAACGTATTCGAGCGCGGCTGGGCCCGGGATGGGGAAACCCTGCTGGTCCATGGCGGGACCAGCGGGATCGGCACGATGGCGATCATGCTGGCCAAGGAATTCGGCCTTACGGTGCTGACCACGGCGGGCAGCGACGAAAAATGTGCCGAAGCGCGCGAAGTCGGCGCGGATCTGGCGATCAATTACAAGACGCAGGATTTCGTCGAGGAGGTGCGCAAGGCCACCGATGGGCGCGGCGCGGACGTGATCCTCGACATGGTGTCGGGCGATTATGTGCAGCGCAATCTCGATTGCCTGGCGGAGGACGGTCGACACGTCACGATCGCGGTCCTCGGCGGGATGCAGGCCGAAATCAACATGGCCAAGCTGATGAGCCGCCGCCAGACCATGACCGGATCGACCCTCCGCCCGCGATCCGACGAATTCAAGGCGCTGCTGGCCGATGAAATCCACAACCACGCCTGGCCCCTGTTCGAAGACGGAACCATCCGCCCGGTGATGGACGAGACCTTCCCGCTGGACCGAGTGGCGGACGCGCACAGGCGGATGGAAGCGGGCGATCATATCGGCAAGATCGTGCTCAAGGTCGCGGACGACTGAGCCCTGGCGGCGGAGTCCTCGAACCGTCTTACTGTCCCCGTTCGGTCACCGCGCTGTGAATCGCCTGTAACATAACGGCGCTAGGCTTCCTGCCGAATGGTGGGAGAAACGCCGTGACCGAACTGCCGACCGATTTCGAGACCTTCGCGAAGCTGGGAGACAACATCGCCAGCTTCCCAGCGATCAAGCCCGCCGTTCCCGAACGGATCGTGGGCGAACGCCGCAAATTCCGCACCATCTGGATCAGCGACGTCCATCTCGGCACCAAGGGCTGCAATGCCGAGCTGCTGATCGACTTTCTCGACCATACCGACAGCGAGACCCTGTATCTGGTCGGCGATATCATCGATGGCTGGCGGCTGAAGAAGAAGGTTTATTGGCCCGCATCGCACAACGACATCGTCTGGCGCATCCTGAAACGCGCCAAGCGCGGCACGCGGATCGTCTATGTCCCCGGCAATCACGACGAGATGGTGCGACCGTTTTCGGGCATGAATTTCGGCGGGGTAGAGATCGCACGCGCCGCTTTCCACACGACGGCGGACGGACGGCGGCTGATGGTGCTGCATGGCGATGAATTCGACACGATCATGCTCGCGCATCGCTGGCTCGCCTTCTTCGGCGACGCGCTTTACCACGCGGCGATGGGATTGAACCGCTGGGTCAATCTGGTGCGCCGCCGGTTCGGCCTGCCCTACTGGTCGCTGTCGAAGGCGGCCAAGCACAAGGTCAAGAACGCGGTCGAATTCATCTCGAAATACGAGGAAGTGGTGGCGCGGGCTGCGGGCGAGCGGGGCGTGGACGGCGTGGTCTGCGGCCACATCCATACGGCCGACATTCGCACTTTCACGCAGGACGGGCGCACGGTCGAATACTACAATGACGGCGACTGGGTCGAAGGGTGCAACGCGCTGGTCGAACATTTCGACGGGCGGATGGAATTGCTCCACTGGCCAGAAGAAGTGGCGCGGCGCGACTCTGTGCCATCGGTCGCTGCGAAGGGCGATGCTGCGCGGGCGGCTGCGTGACGTCACTGGAGCGCCTCACCATTGCCGATGCGGCCTCACCTCAGTCCCCGATGCTGGCGGATGGCCCCAATCGCATCGCTATCGTGACCGATGCATGGCTGCCGCAGATGAACGGCGTGGTCCGCACCCTGACTACAACCTGCGACATTCTGCGCCAACACGGGCACGAGGTACTGACGATCTCGCCGGATCAGTTCGCGAATTGTCCCTGCCCGACCTATCCGGAAATCCGCCTCGCTTTGTCCGCGCCCGGCGCAGTGGCCGACAGGCTGCGCCGCTTCGCGCCGGACGCGATCCATATCGCCACCGAAGGGCCGCTGGGCCTTGCGGCGCGGCGCCATTGCCTGCGCACCGCAACGCCCTTCACCACCGCCTACCACACGCAATTCCCCGATTACGTGGCCCAGCGCACGCATCTGCCCGCCGAATGGTTCTGGCGCTACATCAGCTGGTTCCACGCGCCGGCCTGTCGCATTCTGGTCGCGACCGCGAGCATTGCGGAGGAGCTTCGCAGCCACGGCCTCGACCAATTGCACGGCTGGAGCCGGGGTGTCGATCTTGCGTGCTTTACGCCCGATGCGCCCCCGCCGCCGGAATATGCCGGATTGGAAGGGCCGATCCAGCTTTATGTCGGACGGGTCGCGCCGGAAAAGAACCTCGAAGCATTCCTTGAGGGTTCCTATCCCGGCAGCAAGGTCGTGGTGGGTGACGGACCCGCGCTCGAAAGCCTGCGCGCTCGCTATCCGCAGGCGCTGTTCCTCGGACGACGCAGCGGGCGGGAGCTGGCGGGCTGTTATGCCGCGGCGGACGTCTTCGTCTTTCCCAGCCGCACCGACACGTTCGGGCTCGTCATGATCGAAGCGCTCGCCTGCGGAACGCCCGTGGCGGCCTATCCCGTGCCCGGCCCGTGCGATATCGTGACCGATCGTGTAGGCGCGCTGGCGGAGAATCTCGACCGGGCGATAGCGGCGGCCCTGTTCTGCGATCGCAGGGTCTGCGCGCGATACGGCGCGAGTTTCAGCTGGGGTGCCGCGACCGCGCAATTCCTGAGCGGGCTCGCCTCGCTGGAAGTTTCGGACGAGGCATACGCGCTGGCCTGAACCGGGCGGCACGAACACGCCGCGCTTGCGGACAAAGCCGGTTCGGCCTACAGGATACGGGCAACGGCCGCTCCGCAAGGGGCGGCCCTTACTATTTCAGGTCTTCAGAAAAGGCGCCGAAAATGGCCGACCAACCCAAGCCCCTCATGCCGCATGCGACCGCCACCTGGCTGGTCGACAATACTGGCCTCAGCTTCGAACAGATCGCAGAATTCTGCGGCCTGCACATTCTCGAAGTCCAGGCCATGGCAGACGATCTGGCAGGCGCGAAATACACCGGGCGCGATCCGGTCCACGCCGGCGAATTGACGCAGGACGAGATCGAGAAAGGCCAGCAGGACAGCACCTATTCGCTCAAGATGCAGCGCGCGCCCGTCGCGGTCAGCCGCACCAAGGGCCCGCGCTACACGCCCGTGTCGAAGCGTCAGGACAAGCCGGACGGCATCGCCTGGCTGCTGCGCAACCACCCGGAAATCTCGGACGCGCAGATCGGCAAGCTGATCGGGACGACGCGCACCACCATCGGCGCGATCCGCGACCGGACGCACTGGAACATCCAGAACATCCAGCCCAAGGATCCGGTGACACTGGGCCTGTGTTCGCAGCGCGAGCTAGACGCGGTCGTCGCCAAGGCGGCCAAGAAGGTCGCGAGCACCGAGGAAGACGACGGCGAAACCGCAGCCCCCGCCATCGGCGAAGGCACCAGCGATCGCGAGCGTCTGATCGAGGAATTGCGCGCCGAACGCGCCGAAGAGAAGAAGGCCGCCGCCGAAGCCGCGCAGGAAGCGGAAGCTGCCGCCTGGCTCGAAAACAAGCGCGCGAGCGAGGCCGAAGCCGAAGGCTGACACTTACGTTTCGAAAATTACCGAAGGGCGGGAAAGTAAGCACTTTTCCGCCCTTTTCGCTTGTCAGCAGGCCCCGGCTTGCGCCATGCAACTGACATGTCTGTCAATAAGCGCTTCCCAATCCCGTCCGGCACTTACGGCCACGCGCAACCCTGGAACAGCGCGATCTATGCCGAACCCCTGCCGATCATTTTCGAACGGCAGGCGAAGGCACGCCCGAACGCGGTGCTGGCCGAATTCATGGGGCGCGACTTCACCTATTCCGAACTCTACGCCGAGGCACGCCGCTTTGCTGCCGGGCTGATCGAGCGCGGGATCGGGCCCAAGGACCGCGTCGGCCTGTTCCTGCCCAATGTGCCCGCTTACGTCGCTGCCTATTACGGAGCGATGATGGCGGGTGCGGTGGTCGTCAATTTCTCGCCGCTCTACACGGCGGAAGAGCTGGCCGCGCAGGTCGAGGATTCAGGCACGCGCCTGCTGGTCACGCTCGATTCGCCGATGCTGCTGCCGACTGCGGCGGATGTGATCGACCGCTCCTCGCTCGAAACGCTGGTCGTTGCCCGGCTGGCGGACGCGCTGCCGAAAATGAAGAGCCTTGCGCTGCGCACGCTCGGCCGCAAGCAGATCGCCTCAGTGCCCTCGCGGTCCGATGTCGGCCAGTGGAGTGACTGGCTGGGCCGCGATACCGGCGGATTTCCCGACCTTTCCGCCGACGATCTCGCTCTGCTGCAATATACCGGCGGGACCACCGGCACGCCCAAGGGCGCGATGCTGAGCCACGCCAATCTGGCGAGCAATGCGATCCAGGTCGACATGATCGACCCGTTCGATCCCAACGAGCCGGACAGCGTGCTCGGCGCTCTTCCGCTGTTCCACGTTTTCGCCAACACCTGCGTCTTGAACCGCACGGTGGTGAAGGGCGGACGGATCGTGATGCTGCCGCGCTTCGATGCGGGACAAGTGCTGAAGACGATCACGAACAGCCGCCCGCGCGCCTTTCCCGGCGTGCCGACCATGTTCCAGGCGCTTCTCGACCACCCCGATTTCGCGAAGACCGATTTCTCTTCGCTGCAGATCTGCATCTCGGGCGGCGCGCCGCTGCCCGCCCCGGTGCGCGAGAAATTCGAGAAGGGCACCGGCGTGCGGCTGGTCGAAGGCTACGGCCTGACCGAAAGCGCGGGCGTCGTCTCCACCAATCCGTATGAAGGCACGCGCAAGCCCGGCACGATCGGACTGCCGATCCCGGCGACGCAGATCCTGCTGCTCGACAAGGAAGACCCGACGCGTCTCGCGCCCGATGGCGAGCCGGGCGAGCTAGCCGTGCGCGGCCCGCAGGTGATGTGCGGATACTGGAACAAGCCGGAGACGCAGGCCGACGCCTTTGCGCGCTTCAACGGCGAGGACTGGCTGCGGACCGGCGATGTCGCCGCGATCGACGAAGACGGCTTCCTCGCCATCGTCGACCGGATCAAGGACATGATCGCAGTTGGCGGCTTCAAGGTCTTCCCGAGCCAGGTCGAGCACGTGCTGTTGCAGCATCCCGCGATCAAGGAAGTGCTCGTGATCGGCGTGCCCGACGAGTATCGCGGCGAAGTGCCCGAAGCCTATGCAGTCCTGAATGAAGGCGAGAGTGCGACCGGCGAAGAGCTGGCCGCCTGGCTCAACGGTCGCATCGGCAAGCACGAGCGGGTCGCTCGCGTGGTGCTGCGCGACGATCTACCCAAGACCATGATCGGTAAGCTGGACCGCAAGGCGTTGCGGGCCGAAGTCCTCCCGAATTGAGAGAATAGAGCGCGGGTGGAGATCGTCTCCACCCGCTTGAATCGGCTCAGTTGGCGACAGCCAGCTTCGGCTCGTCGGCCTTGGAGCCTGCGGCGGGCTTGGCGGATTTGGTCTCGCCGCGCGGAGCGAAACGGCCCTCGACCTGCGCGCCCTGTTCGATGGTCAGCGCGTCGTAATGCACGTCGCCATCGATGCGGGCGGTCTTGAGAATGGTGAGATCGCGCGCCGTGATCGAACCGGTCACGCGGCCCGCCAGACGCGCGGTTTCCGCCGTCACGCCGCCATTGATCGTGCTGCCTTCGCCCTGGACCAGGGCGGAACAGGCGATGTCGCCTTCGACATTGCCGTCGACGTGAAGATCGGCCGAAGCCGTGATATCGCCCTTCACGGAAATATCCGTGCCGAGCACCGAGAAGGTGGAATTGCCGTTGCGGGGGGTCATGGCTCTCTCGTTATTGCTGCGCGCGCGGAGCGTCGCTGCGGGCTTTTTCGAGAACATCGGGGGCTCTCTCCAGAAATGTGCGGGGATTGACGGCGCGTCCGTTCAGGCGAACCTCGAAATGCAGGTGCGATCCGGTCGAACGCCCGGTGCTGCCCATGGCGGCGATGCGCTCGCCCGAGCGAATTTCAGCGCCGCGCTTGACGTTGAAGGCGGACAGGTGGGCATAGCGCGTGATCAGGCCGTTGCCGTGATCGATTTCGACCACCTTGCCGTAACCCGACTTCACGCCGACGAAGCTGACCCGGCCATTGGCAGCGGCCTGGATCGGCGTGCCGATGGGGCCGGCGAAATCGAGGCCGCTATGCATTGCGCCGCCGCCGGTGAAGGGATCGCGGCGTGGGCCGAAGCCGGACGACATGCGCACGACGGAAGCCGGCATCACCTGCGGGACGGAATCGAGCGTCAGTTCGAGCGCGCCCATCCGCGCAAGGCTGATGCCCAGGCGTTCGAAACGCGGATCGATCGGGCCGCCTGATGCGCTGACGAACTTCTCCAAGGGACCACCCATCGCCTCGCGTTCGGCCTGGCGCAGCACGGTGGCGGGGTTGAGGCCGAGTTCGCGCAGCGCCGCTTCGGCGCGTTCCGCCCGGGCATCTGCAAAGCGCGTCATCCCGTCGACGAAAGCGAGCTGGCGCGCTTCGATCCGGGCGAGGGCTGCGGCTTCGGGAATGGCGGCGCTGACCTTGCCGACCATCGCCTGCGTTTCGGCGGTGTCCTTGCCATCGGCCTTGCCGCCCTGCGTATGGAGATCGGAGACTTTCACGTCTTCCGGCAGCGCGGCGACCATGTCTTCGATGAAATCCTGGCGGCGCTGAAGGTCTTCGGCGACCGTATCGATATCGTCGCGATAGGTCGCGAGCCGCTCTTCCGAATCGGCGACCTTCGCGGCGCGCGTCATCAAGGCGGCGCGTTCGGCCGAAGCTTCGTATTGCGCATAGGCCATCGCTCCCATGCTGCCGGTCATGCCGATGACGGCGGCACCGATCAGCGCGGCGGCGCCGATCTGCAAGCGCGATGAAATGGTGACGAAGCGGACCTTGCCGTCCGAGCGCATGAAGAACTCGCGTTCCGGAAACCAGGCGCGCATGCGCTGCGTCCAACCGCGAGCGGTATCGTTCTTTTTCAAAGCGACCCCATCCTGTGTTGTCTTATACGATCCGCCGGGGTGCCTAGCGAGCGATCTGCCGGAATGCGAATCCATGACCCGGAAAATGGCCGAATCGACGGGTTCGCGGGATGAAGCGTTTTGGTTCCCGAAAAAATCGATAAAAAATCGGGAACGAATCGCGAATTTTGCGTTGTGTCTGGCCTCGCCAATCGTGTCCTGACAGCGATCGGGGCAGGTGATACGCTCCGTCCGATGGTTCCGAACGCTCCACTCGTCGCCGGCCTGCCCCGTATCGGTCTCTTGGGCGGCAGCTTCAATCCGGCTCATGGCGGCCACCGCCGCGTCTCTTTGTTCGCGGCACGCGCGCTCGGTCTCGACGAGGTGTGGTGGCTGGTCTCTCCCGGCAATCCCCTGAAGCCGAAGGAGGGGATGGCACCGCTTGCCGCACGCTATGCCTCGGCGCTGAGTCAATCTCGCCGCGCACCGATCCGGCCCACGGCGATCGAGCGGGAATTGGGCACGCGCTACACCGTCGACACGCTGAAAAAGCTGGTGCGGCGCTATCCCATACGCGAATTCGTCTGGCTGATGGGGTCCGACAATCTCGCCCAGTTCCACCGCTGGCGCGACTGGCGCGAAATCGCGCGGACGATGCCGATTGCGGTCATCGCGCGTCCGGGTTATGATGCGTCCGCCTTCGCGAGCCCCGCGATGGCCTGGCTGCGGCGCTACCGCACACCCGCCGCCGGTTTCGCGAACAGGGCCCGATGGAGCGCTCCGGCACTGGTAATCCTGCGTTTCGATCCCGACCATCGCTCGGCAACGGCCATTCGCCGCGCCGATCCCGATTGGTCGGCCCGCATGGCAGACACCGCCGGATACGACCGATTGCGCGACCGCCTGACACATCGCCCCATTCCCGCACAAGCATCGCGCGCGGTTTCATGAAGCCCATGACGCGCGCCTTCCCATCCTTCGAGGAGCACACCATTCCTTCATGCCCCAAGCCCACACTTCTTCCGCGAGCGAAGCCCGCACCAAGGCACCCCCGATGAGCGGCAGCGAAACCGATTCGCTGCTGGCGCTCGTTCTCGAGCATCTCGACGACGATCAGGCGCAGGATATCGTCACGATCGACCTCGAAGGCAAAAGCTCGATCGCCGATCACATGGTGATCGCTTCGGGCCGCTCGACGCGCCAAGTGGCCGCAATCGCCAACAAGCTGGCCGAAAAGGTCAAGCAGGCCGGGTTCGGTCCGGTGAAGCTGGAAGGCCTGCCCGCCGCCGACTGGGTGCTGCTCGATGCGGGCGACGTGGTGGTGCACCTGTTCCGCCCCGAAGTGCGCAGCTTCTACAATCTCGAACGCATGTGGGCCTTCGGCGACGCGCCGCCCGTCGCAGGAATGGCGTAGGTTTTTCGAACCCGCCTCCGCGGGTTCGTCCTCGGTGCTTTTCCTCCCTTCGGTCGGGCACCTGCGGGGCGGGCGCGTGCCCTTGCGGTCCGCTGGTCGCGGACCGTTCCCTGCCCATAGCGCTGGCTTGGTCGCGGAGCTCGGACCCGATAGGGTCCGCAAGGCCGACCGGCCGCCCGCAGCGCCGTGAGGCGTGAGGATATCGCAGCCGCGGAGGCGGCTGCGCAAACAAGGGTTCTCCATGCTCCTTCACGTCATCGCTCGCGGAAAGATCGCGCGTTCGCCCGAGGCGGAGCTGGTCGCGCGCTACGAGAAGCGGATCGCCTGGCCGGTCAAATTCACCGAACTGCCTGAGACGGGGGGCAAGGTCTCCGATCCGGCAAGCCCGCATCGCACCGTCCTTCTCGACGAGCGCGGCAGGGACCTGACCTCGCGCGAATTCGCCACCATTCTCGAACGCTGGCGGGACGAGGGCGTGCGCGAAGCGCGCTTCGTGCTCGGCGCGGCAGACGGGCATTCGCGTAAGGAGCGCGAGGACGCAGACCTGCTGCTCGCTTTCGGCAAGGCCACCTGGCCGCATCTGCTGGCGCGCGCCATGCTGGCCGAACAATTATACCGCGCGACCACCATCGTCGCCGGTCATCCCTATCATCGCGACTGAGCCCCTATCATCCAAGCGTAGATTGCGGCATCTGGCAGCATGATGCGCCCGGGGCTCGCCTTTGCCGTTACCGTTTTCGGTCTCGCCGGACTGAGCGGCGCGGCCATCGTGTCGAGCCCGATCACGGCGCAGACCGCGCTCGACGCGCGCTTTTCCGATGCGCCCGATGCGCAGCGCGCACTGGACCGGGCGCAGCGGCGCAGCGCGCAGGCGCAGAACCGGGCCGCTCGCTTCGAGGCGCGCGCGGCAAGCGCCAGCGAGGCTTCCGCCAAGGCGCAGGCCGAGGCCGCAGCGCTCGCCGCGCGGGTCCAGCAGGCCGAAGCCGCGATCGGGGTGGCGGAAGCGGAGCTCGCTCTGGTCCAGTCCGAAAGGCGCCGGATCGACCTGCGGCTTGCCGAGCGGCGCGAACCGATCGTCCGGCTGACCGGCGCCCTGCAGACGCTGGTGCGGCGCCCGCTGTCGTTCAGCGTTCTGGCACCGGGATCCCTGCGCGATACCGTCTATCTCGGCGCAGTGCTCGACAGCACGGTGCCGCTGGTGCGCGAAAGCACGGCCGATCTGCGCGCGGAGCTCGATCGGTCGCTGGAATTGCAGAACGAGGCACGCGAGGCCCTTGCAAACCGGCGCGGGGCCGAGCGGCGCCTGACCGAACGGCGAACCGAGCTGGTCGCCATGGCTCAGCGCGAACGCCTTGCCGCCCGGCGTGCCCGCGGGGCCGCCGATCGCGAGGAATTGCGCGCGCTGGCGCTGGGCGAACAGGCGCGCGATCTCGATGGGCTGGTGGAACGGCTCGAAGCGGTCGGATCGCTGCGCGAGCGGCTGGCGGCCTTGCCCGGACCGGTCTTACGGCCTTCCGAGCCGGGATCTGCGAGCGCGCGCGTGAGTGATCGGGCGGGCGCTACCCCGCCGACGCCGACGCCGTCCGCCACCGCGCCGCCATCCGATTACCGCCTGCCGGTCGATGGGCAATTGGCCGCAGCCTTCGGCGCGCCGGGCGAGGGGGGCGTGCGCGCGACCGGCCTGTCCCTTATCCCGCGTGCGGGGGCGCAGGTCGTGGCACCGGGCGCGGGCCGGGTGGTCTTTGCCGGTCCCTATCGCGGCTATGGACGGATCGTCATCATCGAACACGCCAATGGCTGGACCAGCCTTGTGACCGGGCTCGGCAATCTGGTGGCGCGTGTGGGGCAGGACGTGGTCGCAGGATCGCCGGTCGGCATGGCAGAGGCCGGAAATCCCACGGTTACGCTCGAATTGCGGCGCGGCGGCGATCCGGTCAATCCGCTCGACTACATCGACTGAACCGGCGAGCGGACGGGCCGGACCGCGTGGCGATCCTAATCTGGTGTTCATGGCCCGGAAGCGATAATACGGTCAGCAAACAGGATTGGACCGCGCCCAGATGAAATTCGCCGAACTCGCCCGCAGCGCCGCGCTCGTCACCGCGCTTGCGCTGATTCCCGCCACGACGGCGGGCCTCGCCCAGGTCGAAGGGCGCGCGGGACCGGAATTTTCCAAGGTTTTCGCGGTCTATCAACGGATCAAGGCAAGCTATGTCGAGGAAGTCGACGATCAGACGCTGATCGACGGCATGATCGATGGGATGCTGGCCGCGCTTGATCCGCATTCGGCCTATCTCGACGGGTCCGATCTGGACCGGCTCGAAACCATGATCGACGGCAATTATTCGGGCCTCGGCCTGTCGGTGATCATGGAGGACGGGGCGGTCAAGATCATCTCGCCCTTCCGCGGCAGCCCGGCGGACAAAGCCGGGATCAAGGCGGGCGATTTCATCACGCATTTGGACGGCAAGCTGATCTATGGCGGCGAGCTGGACGATGCCGTGGCGCAGATGCGCGGGCCTGCGGGCACTGCGATCCGGCTAACCGTGTTCCGTCCCGGTCGTGACGAACCGTTCGACGTCACCGTGACGCGCGGCGTGATCGAGCTGGAGCCGGTGACGCACGAATTGATGGACGGGAATATCGGCCACATCATGGTCAACGAATTCTCACGCGATGTCGGCGCCGATGTGCTGGCATCATGGGAAGCGTTGCAGCAGGAGGCCAGCGGGCGGTTGAACGGCCTGGTGCTCGACATGCGCTCCAATCCCGGCGGTTCGCTGGACGAGGCGGTCGCGCTGTCGGACCTGTTCCTCGACGATGGCCGGATCGTGTCGCAACGCGGGCGCATCCGCGGCGAGAATATCGTCTACAACGCCGAAACCGTGTTCCGTGGCGACATTGCCGAAGGGATTCCGATCGTGGTCCTGATCGATGCGGGTTCGGCCTCCGCGTCCGAAATCGTGGCCGGGGCCCTGCAGGATCATCGCCGCGCGGTCGTCATGGGCGATCGCAGCTTCGGCAAGGGCAGCGTCCAGTCGCTTCTCCCGCTCGGCAGCGACGCCGCGCTCAAACTGACGACGGCACGCTATTATACCCCCTCGGGACATTCGGTGCAGGAAGGCGGGATCAAGCCGGACATCGCCGTGCCGCAGCTCTCCGATCCCGATCTGGCGCAGCGTTCGCGCTTCATCATGCGCGAATCGGATTTGCGCGGCCATCTGGTGAACGAATTGGGGCTGGAGGATTCCGCGCTCGAAACCGACAAGCGGGACGATCCGCGCTTCAAGCTCACGGCGGAGGAGTTGAAGGAGCAGGGAATCGAGGATTTCCAGCTCCATTACGCCGTCGACACGCTGCGCCGGGCGAGCCCTAACGCCATGGCGAGTGCCCCGCGCAAATCTGCAGCGAAGCGAAATTAAAGCTGTGGCGCCGATCTCGACAGCGCCGGTCCGCCCTGTACCCGGCCGGGTGAAGCTGGCCCAATTGCTGGCGCTGGCGATCCCGGCGCTGTTGCTGGGTGGGGCCTATATTTCCGAATTCGTTTTCGGACTGCATCCGTGCGAAATGTGCTGGTGGCAGCGTTGGCCCCATTTCGCTGCCGTCGGACTGGCGCTCCTGTCGTTTGCAGTGCCGTTGCGAGTGCTTTTTACCGGGCTTGCAGCGCTCGCTATTCTGGTGTCGGGCCTGATCGGCCTGTTCCATGCGGGCGTCGAATATGGCTGGTGGGAAGGCATCACCGGCTGCGCCACCATCGTGGCGAGCGAGGGGACCAGCGCGCTCGATGCGATCATGAACGCGCCGATGATACGCTGCGACGAGGCGCCGTGGGACCTGTTCGGGATCTCGCTCGCCGGATGGAATTTCCTCGTCTCCACCGCGAGTGCGCTCGCGATCCTTTCTCTGCTCGTAAGGAGCCGATCCAATGTCTCGCGATAATTCGAACCCCAAGCCGTTGCGCCCCGAAATCGAACGGATGATCCGCGTCGATCAGGCCGGGGAATTCGGCGCGACGCGCATCTATAAGGGCCAGCTCGCCGTGATGGGCAATCGCGGGCCCCACTCGGCAGAAATCGCCGGAATGGCCGAACAGGAAGAAGGGCATCGCGCGCGTTTCGATGCCATGATGGCCGAACGCGGCGTGCGGCCGACCGCGCTCCAGCCCTTCTGGTCGATCGCAGGCTATGCGCTCGGCGCGGGCACGGCGCTGCTCGGTCCGGAGGCCGCGATGGCCTGCACCGCTGCAGTCGAGGAAGAGATCGACCGGCATTATTCCGAGCAGCTCGATCGCCTTGCGGAGACGGGCGACGAACCGGAATTGAGCGCGATGATCGAGGAATTCCGCGAAGACGAGCGCGAACATCGCGATGCGGCGCTGGCCGCCGGGGCGGAACGCGCGCCCGCCTATCCGGTGCTGTCCGGACTGATCCGCCTGGGTTGCCGCGCGGCGATCAAGATTTCCGAGCGCGTCTGAGGCCGGAACCGCGCCGCCCCTTCGCGCGCTTCATTCACAGTTCACCGCTCCGCGTCTCTACCGGAGCGAACCTGATTTCGGAGACGACTCTCATGATCCGCCGCCTTACCGCATCCCTGCTGGCCGCCACCGCCGCGCTGACCGCGATCCCCGCTGCCGCGCAGGACGAGGCGGGCGACAAGGTCAACATGGTCATCGTCTATGGAGACGATGCCGCGCCGGAGCCTGTCGCCAACGAGATCGTCGTCGTCGCACGCCTTCCCGAAGCGGACCGATTCCGCATTCCTGAAACGCTCCGTTACAGCGACAACCCCGCGAACAAGTCCTGGGCTTCGCGCGTCGAACGGCTCGATATCGTCGGCGATTTCGGGACTCTGTCCTGCTCCGCCGCCGGAGCGGGTTCCGAAACCGGCTGCACCCAGGCGATGATCGAAGCCGCCTATGCCGACCGCGCCAGCGGATCGACCGTGCGCTTTGCACAACTGATCGAAGCCGCGCGCCAGGAACGCCTCGCCACGATCGACGAGGATGCCGCTGCGGAGCAGGAGCGCGTCGAAGCGATCGAGGATGCGTATATGGAGCGTCTGCAGCAGGAACGCGATGCCGAGGTGCCGGAGACGACTGCCGCCGATACCTCACTTCCAACGCTCGACGGCGCCGATCGCGGCCCGCCGGCCACGCCGTCCAAGGATACGCCGTTCGACGATGACAGCGAAACGGCGCAACCGCTCGGGGCTCAGGTTCCGGCGCGCGATCCGCAGTAATGAGCCGGCGATTGCGACCGCGCTGAGATCCGCTCCAGCTTTTAACCTTTGCGCGCTATAGGCACCGGCCATGGCGCGCAAAATCCTCTCGGTCTTCGGCACGCGGCCTGAAGCCATCAAGCTCTTCCCGCTGATCCATGCGTTGGAGCGTGACGATCGCTTCGTCTCGCGAACCTGCATTTCCGCGCAGCATCGCGGCATGCTGGATCAGGTGCTTGCGATTGCGGAGATCGCGCCCGATCACGATCTCGACCTGATGACGCCGGGCCAGACGCTCGACGAATTGACCGCGCGCGCCCTGACCGGGATCGGCCGCGTTCTCGATACGGAAAAGCCCGACTGGGTGGTTGTGCAAGGCGATACCACCACCGTTATGGCAGGCGCGCTTGCAGCCTATTACCGCCAGATTCCGGTCTGCCATGTCGAGGCGGGTCTGCGCTCGGGCGATATCCACCACCCCTGGCCCGAAGAGGTCAATCGCAAGGTCGTCGGCAGTTTCGCCGCCTTGCATTGCGCGCCGACCGAGACGGCGGCGGCGGCGCTTCGGCGTGAGAATGTCGATCCGGAGAGCGTGCGTGTCACCGGCAACACCGTGATCGACGCGCTTCACTGGGTGACGCAGCGTATCGAGCGCGAACCCGATCTCGCCTCGGGCCTCGCAGAGCTGGAGCGGCGCTTCGCTGGCAAGCGGATCATCGGCATGACCAGCCATCGGCGGGAAAATTTCGGCGAAGGGATGCGCGGGATTGCAGACGCGGTGAAGCGGATTGCGGCGCGGCCCGATGTGGCGGTGATCTTCCCGGTCCACCTCAACCCGAATGTGCGCGAAGTCATGAATGCAGAGCTTTCCGGGCTCGACAATGTCGCTCTGATCGAACCGCTCGACTATCCCCATTTCGCGCGGCTGCTCGACATATCCTATCTGATGCTCAGCGACAGCGGCGGCGTTCAGGAAGAAGCGCCTGCGCTCGGCAAGCCCGTGCTCGTCATGCGCGAGACGACCGAGCGGCCCGAGGGTGTCGAAGCGGGCACCGCCCTGCTTGTCGGGACCGATCCCGATCGCATCGTGGCAGAGACGGTTCGTCTGCTCGACGACGAAGCCGCTTACGCCGCGATGGCCCGCGCGCACAATCCGTTCGGCGACGGCAAGTCCGCAGACCGAATCTCCGACCTTCTGGCGGGCTAGACGCGCGTCTCAATCCAGCGCGTGGTAGCGCTTGAACCAGTCTACGAAACGCGGGAAGCCTTCGGCTGCCGATACCGTCGGCTCGAAGCCGAGATCGTCGCGGATCGGATCGATATCGGCGTAGGTCTGCGGAACGTCCCCCGGCTGCATGGGGAGCATTTCAAGCTCTGCCTTGCGCCCGCATGCCTCCTCGATGATAGCGATGACATCCATCAGCTGTTCGGGCCGGTTGTTGCCGATATTATAGAGCGCGTGGGGGGCCGCGCTGCCGCCCGGCTTGATGGCGCCATCGTCTGCGGGAGGTGAATAGAGGCAGGCGAGAACGCCCGAGACGATATCGTCGATAAAAGTGAAGTCGCGCCGCATTTGCCCTTCGTTGAACACCTTGATCGGGCGGCCCGACAGGATCGCATCGGTGAATAGCCACGGCATCATGTCCGGGCGCCCCCATGGACCATAGACTGTAAAGAATCGCAGCCCGGTCAGTGGGATACGGTAGAGATGCGCGTAGGTCTCGCTCATTAGCTCGTCCGCCTTCTTGGTTGCGGCATAGAGCGAATAAGGATGATCGACGCGGTCCTCGACGCTGAAGGGCACCTTGTCGTTGCCGCCATAGACCGAGCTGGAGCTGGCATAGACCATATGCCCGATTTCGCGATGGCGCGCGATTTCGAGGAGGTTCAAATGCCCCACCACATTCGCCTCGACATAGGCACGCGGATTTTCGAGTGAATAGCGCACGCCCGCCTGCGCGCCGAGATGGACGATACGGTCGAATTTCAGCCCATCCAGTTTGCTTTCCAGAGCGGCCGCATCGGCGAAATCGCCTTCGATCGAGGTGAAGGCATCGCCCGCCGCATTCTCGACCCGCGCGATCCGGTCACGCTTAAGCTTCGGGGAATAATAGGCGTTGAACGAGTCGATCCCGATGACGCTTTCTCCGCGCGCGCAGAGCGTTTCGGCAACCGCCGATCCGATGAAACCCGCCGCCCCAGTAACCAGAACCGTCATATTCGCGCCCTTCGAGCCGATCCGGCCTCGCTATGAAAAATCGCTGCGGTTACTGCAATGTTTACCCGCCCCCGGCTAGGGGCAGCACAAACGAGACGGGACTTTCAACAATGCGCGGCGATTCCAAACCGACTGTGTGTGTAATCGGGCTGGGCTATATCGGCCTGCCCACGGCGGCAATCATCGCGCGGGCAGGCTGTCCCGTCCATGGCGTCGACGTGACGCAAAGCGTGGTCGACACGATCAATCGCGGCGAGATTCATATCGAGGAAGTCGATCTCGACGGTCTGGTTCAAGCCGTGGTCCAGCGCGGTATGCTCAAAGCCTCGACCGAGGTGGCGGAGGCTGATGTATTCGTGGTCGCCGTGCCGACACCCTTCGCCAAGGACGGAGCACACACGCCGGATACGAGCTATGTGATGGATGCCACGCGCAAGCTGGCGCGCGTCCTGAAGAAGGGAGATACGGTCATTCTGGAATCGACCTCGCCGGTCGGCACGACAGAAGAGATGGTGGACGCGATCGCGCAGGAGCGGCCCGATCTCGCTTTGCCCGGTCGCTGCGAGGGAACGCCCGATGTTTCGATCGCCTATTGCCCCGAACGTGTCCTGCCCGGCAGGATCCTCGAAGAACTGACGCATAACGACCGTTCGATCGGCGGGATCACGCCGCGGTGCGCGCGCAAGGCGCTCGCTTTCTACAAGCGTTTCGTGAAGGGCGAATGCGTGGTCACCGATGCGCGCAGCGCGGAAATGACAAAGCTGGTCGAAAATGCCTTCCGCGACGTCAACATCGCCTTCGCCAACGAACTCTCGATGATCGCGGACCGGCAGGGGCTCGACGTGTGGGAAGTGATCCGCCTCGCCAATCGCCACCCGCGCGTGAACATCCTTCAGCCGGGGCCGGGCGTGGGCGGCCACTGCATCGCGGTCGATCCATGGTTCATCGTCCACGGAGCTCCCGAAGAAGCCAAGCTGATCCGCCAGGCGCGCGAGACGAACGATGCCAAGATGCACCACGTGCTCGACCGGGCAAGGGCGCTCATCGCCGAGCATTCGAAAGCAAAGATCGGGTGCCTTGGCCTCGCTTTCAAAGCCAATATCGACGATTTCCGCGAAAGCCCGGCGCGCTTCGTGGCTGCGAACCTGGCGCGCGAATACGGCGAGCGCATCCAGATCGTGGAACCCTTTGCCGCCGAATTACCGACGGAATTCGACGGCAGCGGTGCCAGCCTGGTCGATATCGATGACGCTCTGGAAGAGTGCGGCGTGCTGATCGTGCTGGTGGATCACGACGTCTTCAAGGCCATCCCGGCCGAGGAACGCGCAGCGGCCGCCGTTTACGATACGCGAGGGATTTGGCCGAGCTAGCTTAACGGTGGCATGCCGGCTGGACGGGCTACCAGCCTTGTTCAACTCGCCGGGATTTGTGCCGTATTGAGCCCGGATTCCGAGACGTATTCGGGAACTAGGCGGCGCAGGATCGAGAGCGCGGTCTCCCGGTCGCCATCCAGAAAGCACGCGTGCAGCCTGTCGAGCATAGGCATCAGCTCGCTTTCTTCCAGGCTGTATTCGTGCGCATGCATAATCCGCGGATGACGCGTGGGGCGGCTTTCGCTGTCGATCAGCAATTCTTCGTAAAGCTTCTCTCCGGGGCGCAGCCCGATCTCCACGATCTCGATGTCGCCGTCGGGATTGTTCTCGTCTCGCACCGTACGGCCCGACAATTCGATCATGCTGCGCGCCAGATCGTAGATGCGGATCGGTGCACCCATATCGAGCAGGAAGACTTCGCCGCCTTCCGCCATCGCGCCAGCCTGGATGACGAGCTGCGCCGCTTCCGGAATGGTCATGAAGAAGCGGGTTATGTCGCGATGGGTGAGCGTGACAGGCCCCCCGGCACGGATCTGGCGCTCAAATTGCGGCACGACGGAACCGCTCGATCCGAGCACATTGCCAAAGCGCACCATTGCGAAACGTGTCTTGTCCGGGGTTTTGGCAAGCGCCTGAAGGACGAGTTCGCACACTCGCTTGGACGCGCCCATGACGTTGGTGGGGCGTACGGCCTTATCGGTACTGATCAGGACGAAATGCGAGACGCCATTGGCCTTTGCGGCAAGCCCTGCATTGAGCGTGCCATCGATATTGTTGCGAAGTCCGCTGACGACATTGGCTTCCACCAGTGGCACGTGCTTGTAAGCTGCGGCGTGAAATACGGTGTCTGGGCGCCAGCGCGAAAAGAGCCGATCGACCTGGGGGCGGTCGGCCATGTTGATGAGCTGCGGGACGATTTCGGGTCCCGATACCCCATCGAGACCGGAAAACCCGGTCATCTCGCGCTCGATCAGATACAGATTGTGTTCGCTTACTTCGGCGAGGATCAGTCGCTTGGGATGCGCACGGACTATCTGGCGGCACAATTCGCTCCCGATCGAGCCTCCGGCTCCGGTTACGAGGACCGTCTTGTCTCGAATGGTGCGGCTCAGCAGCAAGTCGTTGGGCGCTACCGAGGTCCGTCCAAGCAAGTCTTCGATCCGGATCTCGCGCAGGTCCGAAACCGACACCTTTCCATCGACGAGGTCGGCCACGCTCGGCAACAATTGAACGCTGACGTCCAGCCCGGTGAGCGTCCCGATAATCTCCTTGCGCCGTTCCCGAGAAATGGATGGCATGGCGAGAAAGATTGTGTCGATGGCATGACGTTCGATCAGCGCGGCCAGCCGCTCCGAATGATGGACGGTCAGGCCGTCGAGACGCTGCCGGTCCAAACGAATGTCGTCGTCGGCATAGGCGATCAGAGAGAAGCCCGGATCGTGCCTGATGGAGGAAGCCAATTGCTGTCCGGATGCCCCGGCCCCGTAGATCAGGCACCGCTTGACCTCGATCCCACCATTCGCTCCGAAAAGCTCGACTAATACATATCGCGCCATGATCCGTGAGATCGCGGTCAGGAGAAAAAACAGGATTGGAAACAGGATCGCGATAGTTCGCGGAATTCCGTCGAACTGGAAGAAGGTGAAAATCAGGATCAGTGGGATGGCGAGAATGCCGACCGCATGCGCCAATTGGAGAATGGTGCCGGATCCGGCAAACCGGAAGATGTGGCGATATGCGCCGGTCGCGAAGAAGATGATCGGAAAAAGTAGCAGGGTAACAGCGGTAAAAGTCACCAAAGGCGGCGACCAAGGCATCCATTCGCTAAGCCTTAGCGAAAAGGCGAACCACGCAGAAAGCGCACAGGTCACTGCGTCGGCAGACAAGACGAGCGCACGCTTTTTCCAGCGATCAAGCGCGAGAAGATCTCTGACGGCGGAGGAAAATATCTGCCCCGCGTAAGCTTCAACTTTTGATATATTCGACACGACTGTTTTTACCAAGACCGTTCGACGGGAAAGTCGAAAGCGCTACCTGCATTCTATGAGGCGGTAAATGAACGAAAAACACTCCTAATTCAAACCAATCCAATATCCGGCGCATCTTCCTGCTTCATGCCCACCACATGATAGCCGGCATCGACATGATGCGTTTCGCCCGTCACGCCGGATGACAGGCGCGAAAGCAGGTACAGACCGGCGCCACCGACGTCCTCGATCGTGACATTGCGGCGCAGCGGCGAATTCAGCTCGTTCCATTTCAGGATGTAGCGGAAATCGCCGATGCCGCTTGCCGCGAGGGTCTTGATGGGCCCCGCACTGATCGCGTTGACGCGGATGTTCTTGGGGCCCAAATCGTTGGCGAGATACTGGACGCTCGTTTCCAGCGCAGCCTTGGCGACGCCCATCACGTTGTAATGCGGAATGACCTTTTCCGCACCGTAATAGGTCAGGGTCAGGATCGATCCGCCTTCTGGCATCATGTCGGCCGCGCGTTTGGCCACCGCGACGAGGCTGTAGGCCGAGATGTTCATCGTCATCAGGAAATTGTCGAGGCTGGTGTCGACATATTTGCCGCGCAATTCGTTCTTGTCTGAAAAGCCGATCGCGTGGACGACGAAATCGATCGTCTCCCACCGCTCTTTCAGACTGTCGAAGGCACGGTCCAGCGCATCCATGTCCGACACGTCGCATTCGAAGACGAAATCGCTGCCGAGCTGTGCGGCAAGCGGTTCGACGCGCTTCTTCAGCGCTTCGCCCTGATAGGAAAACGCGATCTCCGCGCCCTGGTCAGCCAATTCCTTGGCAATGCCCCAGGCCAGCGATTTGTCGTTGGCCAGGCCCATGATCAGGCCGCGTTTTCCGGCCATCAATCCGCTCATGCTTCGTCCTTTTCCAATTCGCGCTCCTCCGCCATGTCCCGTTCGAGCGCGGCGCGCCGATCATCGTCGTCATGGCCGAGGGATTTGATCTCTTCCTCGGGCGTTTCCGCCAGCGCGGCGTTCAATTCGGCTCCGATAACCACTCCGAGCCCGACCAGCCAGAAGAAGAATAGCGCCACCATGATTCCGGCAAGGCTTCCATAAGTGAGATCGTATGTGAAGAAGCTGCGCAACACCATCGGCAGCAGGGTCGTCACAGCCACCCACCACAAAGTCGTGAACAGGACGCCGGGCCATTTGGGATAGCGGCGATGGCGATAGCGCGACGGAGTGAGCGTGAAGAAAATGAGATAGAGCGAACCGAACAGGCCGAACGCAGGCACGATGCGCGAGAGGCGCAGCGCCTGGATCAGATCCACCAGTTCGGGGAAATAGGCGTCGATGACTTGCTGGGCCGCGCCGATCACGAATTGCGCGATCAGCGACAGCATCAAGAGCAGAACTGCCCCGAGAATCACGCCGCTCGAAAACAAGCGGTATTTCCAGAATGCATGGGTCAGTTCGGTGCCATAGGCGCGGCGCAATATATCGCGGATCGTCTCGATCAGGCTGCCCACGGTCCACAGGGCGACGAGGGCGCCGAACCACAGAAGCCAACCGCTGCGCGCCTCGATCACGTCGCGCGCCACCGGCTCGATCACGTTTCCGACCACCGGGGGGAGGGCATAGAGCACCGCGTTGATGCTTGCCGCCCGCTCGCTTTCCTCCCCGATCAGGGAAAACAGCGCAGAGCCGAGAATGAAGAAGGGGAAGATCGAGAACATCGCCAGATAGGCGAGGTTGCCTGCATGGATGAAGCCGTCGTTGAAGGTGCCGATCCCGGCACGCTTGGCGACATTCCAGGCGCGCGTGCCGGGCCCGATTGTGTCGACGACGCGTTCCTGCAGGGTTTCGGCATGCTGGCGACGCGCTTCGGGAGAAAGCGACCGGACCTCGCGGTGCTCGGGGGGCGGAAGTTTTCCGGGCGGCAAGTCCTACGCTCCGAGACCGGCCCGTGGGTCGCCAGTATCCTTCCATCCTTCGAGGCGGCTCGCCAGCTCGCCGAGATCCTCGGGCAGCTGGATTTCGAGCGTGACCAACTGATCGCCGCGCGTGCCGGATTTGTTTGTAAAGCCCTTGCCCTTTAGGCGCAGCTTGGTGCCGCCGCTCGTGCCCGGCTTGATCGTCATCATCACCGGGCCATCCACCGTGGGAACGCGGACCTTGCCGCCGTTCACCGCTTCATCGAGCGTGATCGGCAGGTCGAAGCGCACATCGTCGCCTTCGCGGCGGTAGAGCTTGTGGCTCTCGATCTCGATCGTCACCAATCCATCGCCCGCGCCGCCGGGGCCTTGCTGGCCCTTGCCCTTGAGGCGCATCTGCGTGCCGCTTTCGACGCCCTTCGGCAGCTTCAGATCGATTGTCTTGCCATCGGACAGAGTAATCCGCTGCTGCTTCAAGGTCGCGGCATCGACGAAGGGGACGCGCAGGCGATAGGCGATGTCGGCGCCCTTCTGCTGGGGCGGCGCGCGGCGTCCTTGCCCGAACGGATTTCCGCCGCCCATATTCGGATTGCCCCGCTGACGGCCACCGCCGAACAGCCCGTCGAAAATGTCGCCGAGATCGACTTCCTCGCCACCGCCGAAGCCCTGGAAGTCTTCCGCGCGGAAACCGCGCTGGCCGCCGGGATTGAAGCCGCCCCGGCCTCCTCCCATGCCGCCACCACCCATACCCGCAAACGGATTGGCGGGATTGCCGTCGGCATCGATCTCGCCCCGGTCGAAGCGGGCGCGTTTGTCCTTGTCGGACAGGAGATCATAGGCATTGGTGACTTCGGAGAATCGTTCCGCCGCTTTCGGATTGTCCTTGTTGCGGTCTGGATGCAGCTCCTTGGCGAGCTTGCGATAGGCGCTCTTGATCTCCGCTTCGGAGGCGGTGCGCGCGACACCGAGGGTGGAATAGGGATCGGCCATGGTGTGTCAGCTAGGTGGGGCGGGCCCCAAGGGCAAGCGTCCAGAGCTTTTCACAGGCGCAAGCTGCCGCTAGGGCGCCGGGCATCGCAGCAAAAGGATCGAGCGATGGATAGAGATCGCAGTGCCATTCCGCAGACCGATCCCTTCGCCCTGTTCGAAGACTGGTTCGCCGAAGCGCAGGAGAGCGAGCCGAACGATCCCAACGCCATGGCGCTGGCCACCGCGACGCCCGATGGTGCGCCGTCGGTACGCATGGTGCTTTTGAAGGATCGCTCGGAAGACGGCTTCACCTTCTACACCAATGCCGAAAGCCGCAAGGGCCGGGAAATCCGGACCAACATGCAGGCCGCATTGCTGTTCCACTGGAAAAGCCTGCGTCGCCAGATCCGCATCGAAGGCCCGTTGAGCGAAGTGAACGCCGAGGAGGCCGACGCCTATTTCCATTCGCGCGCGCACGATTCGCAGATCGGTTCGGCGGCGAGCGACCAGTCCCGGCCTCTGCCCGATCGCCAGACGTATCTGGACCGGATCGAGGATCTGGCGGAGCGATATCCACAAGGCGATGTGCCGCGCCCCGCACACTGGACCGGTTTTCGTCTGAACCCGCGCCGGATCGAATTCTGGCTCGACCGGCCCAATCGCCTGCACGATCGTCGCGTGTTCGAGCGCGCGGGAGCAGACGCGAGCTGGACCGACACGCTGCTCTATCCGTGAGGCAGAGTACGCCACCCGATCGCGCGCTCCTGACGCGCAGCGCCGCGATCGCCTCGATCACGGTCGCGCTGATCCTGGTGGCGCTCAAGGCGTGGGCGAGCTGGCGGACGGGATCGACCGCGATGCTCGGCAGCCTCGCCGATTCGACTCTCGACCTCCTCGCCAGCGGGATCACGCTGTTCGCGGTCTGGTTCGCCAGCAAGCCCGCCGATCACAATCACCGTTTTGGTCACGGCAAGGCGGAAGCGGTGGCCGCGATGGTTCAGGTTATGCTGATCGCGGTGTCGGCGGCGGGTATCGCGCTGAGAGCGGGCGAACATCTGCTCGGAGGACAGGAGGTCGAGGCGGCGGGGGAAGGCATCGCGGTTTCGGTCATCGCGATTCTGGCGACGTTCGGACTGCTCGCCTGGCAACGTTACGTGATCTCGCGCACCCGGTCTGTCGCGATCCGCGCCGATTTCGCGCATTACCAGTCGGACCTGCTGCTGAACCTCGCCGTGATCGCAGCGTTGGTGCTCGACGATCTTCTGGGCCTCAACGGCGCGGACCCGATATTCGGCCTGCTGATCGCGGTCTGGCTGGTGCGCAGCGCGTGGCGCGCGGGCAGCGAGGCGATTGAGCATCTGATGGACGCCGAATGGCCCGAGGACAAACGCCGCCGCCTGGTCGAGGTGGTCGCGCGCCATGACGGGTTCTCGCGCCTCCACGATCTCAGAACGCGCACTGCGGGCGATATCGACATCGCGCAATTCCATATCGAGATGGACCCGGACCTGACCGTGCGCGAGGCGCACGACATGCTGGAGCGCGTCGAGAACGATCTGGAACAGACGTTTCCCGGCCTCGAACTGTTCATTCATATCGATCCGCGCGGCCAGATCGATGCGCCGGGCAACACGCTCGTCGAAGCCAATGAATTCGAGAAACTGGAGAAGCGCCCATGATCCGCCTGCCCTATTGGCATGTCGATGCCTTTGCCGACCGCCCGTTCGCCGGCAATCAGGCGGCGGTAATGCCGCTCGACCAATGGCTCGACGACGCGACCCTGCTGGCGATCGCGGAAGAGAACAATTTCGCCGAGACCGCCTTCCTCGTGAAGGACGAGACGGGGGAAGCGGACTGGGAACTGCGCTGGTTCACGCCCACCATGGAGATCCGCCTGTGCGGTCACGCCACGCTGGCGAGCGGCCATGTGCTGCTGGCACGCGACGGCGGCGAAAGAATCACGTTTCGCACCCGCAAAGCGGGCGTGCTGGAGGTGGCGCGCAGCGATTCGGGCTATGAACTCGGCCTGCCCCTGATCGAATCCAGTCCCGGCGAATGGCCCGAAGCAGTGGGCCTGTTGGGATCGAAGCCTCGGCAAATATCGCTGAATCCCGAAGGATATGGCGTATACCTGTTCGAAAGCGAGGAACAGGTCCGTGCCCTCGATCCCGATCTGCGCGGGCTTGGAAGCCTGGGCGACGATCAGTTCATCTGCACTGCACCGGGCGAGCGGACCGATGTCGTCAGCCGGGTGTTCGTGCCTGGCGGCGGTGTTGATGAAGACAGCTTCACCGGGTCCGCCCATGCTTGCCTGACGCATTTCTGGACCGAGCGGCTGCGACGCGACAGCTTCACCGCGCACCAGGCTTCAAGACGCGGAGGCGATGCGACATGCCGACGCGAAGGCGACCGCGCCATTCTGGGCGGCCAGTGCGTGACGGTGGTGGAGGGGGGCTTCCTGCTACCCTGACGGGAAACGCTCAGCTTTCCGGATACAGCTCGATCACATCGGCGGCCTGTTGCAGCATCGCTTCGCGTTGGGGTGCGTCGGAATGGCCCAGCCGCACCATCGTCACCTTCTTGCTCGGCGAGATCAGGACATATTGGCCCATATGGCCGATCATCGCGAACAGCGAATGCGGCGCGCGGTCGGGGAAGAGCGGGTGTTCGGCCCCGGTCATGCCTTTCACCGGGCGATTGAGCCAGGTCTGGAAACCGTATTGAGGACTCTCCGGACTGGGCGTCACCATCTTTTCCACCCAGGCGCGCGGGACCAGCTGGGTGCCGCGATAGGAGCCCTTGTTGCGCAGGAAATCGCCGAACCGGGCATAATCGCGCGCGGTCGCATGCATCAGGCTTCCACCGATCAGCGTGCCCGCTGCGTCGAATTCGGGCACGATGGATGTCATCGCCAGCGGTTCGAACAGCCGCGCCTGGAGATAGGTCGCCACTGCCCGGCGGCGGATATCGGGATCCTCGCTATCGGTCAGCGCCCGCGCCGCAATATCGGCGAGGATGACGGTGGTGTTGCTCGAATACTCGAACTTGCTGCCCGGCTCGGCCTCGAGCGGCTGTTCCTCCGCCCAGCCGGCCATATCGTCGCGCCCGTCGAGGAAGAGCATCCGGACTTCGCTCGATTCGTTCGGAACCGGGCCCGCCTCGGTATGATCAAGGCCCGAACGCATCTGGAGCAAGTGCCGCAGCGTGATCTCGCTGCGCGGATCGCCGGGGCGCTGCCAGCCGGGAACGGGGGCGGGCTCGTCCAGTCGCAACCGCCCGTCCGCCACCAGCATCCCGATCATCACCGCCGTGATGGTCTTCGCCATCGACCAGCTGACGAAGCGCGTGTCCGCGTCGTAACCCGGCGCATAGCGTTCGGCCGCGATTTCGCCGCCATGCATCAGGACGACGGCGCGCGTTTCCCCCAACCCCTCCATCGTGAACAGATCGTCCACCTGCCGGGCAAGCTGACGAGTCGGCGCGCCGGGATTTTCCTTGATCGCGCCAAGCGCTTCCTCGCTCAACGGCGGCTCGCCCACCGGCTCCGCATGGCCGCACCCGGTCAGGCCGAAGGCGAGGGTTGTGGCAAGGGCGAGGGAGGCGATAAGGGGCTTGGGCCGCACGAACATGCGGCGTCACTCGCACGGAGATTTCCCGCTTGGCAACGCCTAAATCCCGCATGACGCAGAAGCGCCGCGCCTGGCCGTGGATCGCTCTGGCAGCGCTCGTGCTGCTGGCGCTGGGGTGGTGGTATGTGCGCGACAGTTTCAGCGGCAATGCCGAAGCCGGCACCGCCTATGCCGCGCGCGTCGCCTGCTCGTGCCGCCAGGTCGCAGGCCGCAGCCTTGAGGATTGCGAGAAGGACAAGCTCGATGGGATGGAGATGATCTCGCTGAGCGAGGACGAAGAGGCGCGCAGCGTCACGGCCAGCGTCCCCCTGATGGCCAGCGCGACCGCACGATATAAGGAAGGCTATGGCTGCGTGCTGGACCCCTGGGAGGACTGAGGCGGTTCGAGGCGGCAGTCGGACAGATTCGGCGGCGGAGGTATTGGCGGCATCGGAGGGGGCAGAGGCGTTCGGGCGTTCTTTGTTCCCGGCAGGCACGCTTTGCGGCTTCATTCAGTTCCGCGGTTAAGCCGCTTTCCCTTCGATATTGCTCGATTTGCGCTCGATCTTCCGCCGAACAGATCGGCCTGCGCTTTATCGTCTGTAAGCGGCGCATCGTGGCGACTCCGCATGATCGAGCGATCTCAGGCGGGGCCTGAACGGGCCGATCCCTGGAGCAGCCGACGCCGAGATATACGCCTTCCGGTTCGCCGACCCTCATTTCGTACTCCTCGCCACCATTGCGCATCCCCACGGCAAGATAGCCTGCGCGATCGCGGTGGACGCTGGGGATGCCGAGGACCAAAGGGCCGGGCCGATCGGATCTTGCGTCCTGAAAGCGCAGGCAGCCGTCGATCAGCACGATACGGCCGGAATAGGATGGCGGTCCTTCGAGGGTACAGACCGTAATCCGCTTTTCGGGGACATTCTCCCACCGCTCCCGAGGTACGCCGCGCAAGAAGCGCGCGACGTCGGGAGCGATGGTATCGCCTGAGGTCTGTCCGATCATGCTGCCGGGAGGGGCACGTTCCGCCAAGACTCTCGGTGCGTCGGTGACGGTGCCGAATCCCGAAGGCTCCAGGCGCATCCCGACTGTCGGGGGCGCATCCGCCGTCACGCCCGGCACAAGCATTTCCACAACCAAACGCGGCGGCGGGCCGAACTCGCCGTACCACCAGCGATTGGGGACGAAATAGAGGACGAAGGGTATCGCGATGAAAGCTGCTAGCAGGATCAGCGCAAGCGGCGGCATGGGTTTGCCGCGCGGCGCGCCGCGTCGGCTCATGCAGGCTCGGTCGAATCGATCCAGCCGCCGCCGACTACGCGCTCACCGTGATAGAGGACGGCGGCCTGGCCCGGTGCAACGCCGTATTCTGGATTGGCGAAGCGGATCGTGACCGCCGCGTCGTCGCCCAGCGGGCCTTCGAGCATTACCGGAACCGGCTTGGCGAGACTGCGGACCTTGGCGGTCAAGTGCTCCGTCGGCAGCGGGCCGATGCGATTCGTCTCGACGATCCGCGCGGACCCAACCGCGAGCAGGCGTTTGGGGCCTACGCGGACCTCGCGCCGCTCCGCATCGATACCGACCACGTAGAGCGGTTCGGGCTGGCCGCCGATCTCCAGGCCCCGGCGCTGGCCGACCGTGTAATGGACGACGCCCCTGTGCTCGCCCAGCGTCTCGCCGGTTTCCGCATGGACGATCGCGCCCGCCACGCCGCCTTCGGGGCGCATCTTCTTGACGATCTTGGCATAATCGCCGTCGGGCACGAAGCAGATATCCTGACTGTCGGGCTTGGCCGCGTTGCGCAGGCCTGCCGCCTCGGCCAGTTCACGCACCTCGCTTTTGGGCAGGCCGCCGAGCGGGAAGCGCAGATAGGCGAGCTGATCCTCGGTCGTCGCATAGAGGAAATAGGACTGGTCGCGCGCCGGATCGTGTGCGCGGTGCAATTCCGGTCCGGCCTCGCTATCCACGCGGCGCACGTAATGGCCGGTGGCGAGGCAATCCGCCCCCAGCTCGCGCGCCATCGCGAACAGATCGGTGAATTTCGGGCCTATATTGCAGCGGATGCAGGGCACCGGCGTGCGCCCGGCGAGATATTCGTCGGCAAAGGTTTCGACCACATCCTCGCGGAAGGCGCTTTCATGGTCGTGGACGTAATGGGCGATGCCGAGTCGGTCGGCTACGGCGCGCGCATCGGCGATATCGTCGCCCGCGCAGCATGCGCCCTTGCGACCCGTCGCCGCGCCGTAATCGTAAAGCTGCAAGGTGATGCCGATCACGCGTGCACCGCTCGCGGCGGCCAGCGCAGCGACGACCGAACTGTCGACTCCGCCCGACATGGCGACCACGATCGTGCAGTCCGCGGGCGCGCGGGGAAGATCGAACAGGGCGGCTGCGCGCTCAGGCGCGAGGGCTGGGGAAGGGAAGGAAACCGGGGCGTTCATGATCCGGCGGCCCTTACACGTCGCAGCCGGTTTGCGAAACCGCCCGCACGCCAAATCGCGGCACCGAGAAAGGTTTCACGGATCGTTTACCACGCGGCCCTATAGACTGAGGCCATGTTCGAGGGGCACATCAAACCATCCGGGCTGGACGAAGCCCAGGAATCGTCGGTTCTCCGCCATCTGCGCTGGACCGATCTGGTCGCGCGGCTGGAAGCGACTCGCGAGCTGCGACGCGAATTGTCGCGACCCCGCCCCGCAAACTTTACCGCGTTCAGCGTCCATCTCGGTGAAGCGCCGTGCGGTGAGCCAGCGGCGGGCGAGACCGGGCGAAAGGATCGTGACGACAAACGGGGCGTTAACCACGATGTTTTAAGCCGTGGCAAATTCAGCAGGCGTAGACCGGTTGCAGTCGCAAACGACGCGGCGCTTGGCGATAGAGACGATACATGATGCAGAACCAGGATATCCGCCCCGCACAGGTAATCGGCCCGCTCGGCGAGCCGCTTTCGCTGGCGGATCTTCCCTCGCCCAAGACCAAGCGCTGGGTGGTAAGGCGAAAGGCCGAAGTGGTTGCGGCGGTCAATGGCGGCCTGCTGACGATCGACGAAGTGCTCGAACGCTATGACCTCACGCTGGAAGAATTCGCCTCCTGGCAGCGCGCCGTCGATCGTTCGGGAATGCAGGGCCTCAGAGTAACCCGGATCCAGCACTATCGCGATCTCTACGAACGCCAATTGAAATACTGACCGAAAACCGCCGTTTCGCGGTCCGAGAGGTTTCCGGAGCGAGAGCTCGGGGAACCTTTCGTCGTTTCGAAGCCTGTTCAAGCATGACTTCCGCGCTCCCCCGCGGATCACCGCATGATCGAGACGCACATTGTGGTGCGATCCGGCGGCGGATTTGAACAGGAGGATTGTTATGGGTTGGATTATCGCTCTTATCGTCGGCGGCGTCGCTGGCTGGCTCGCGAGCATGGTGATGAACCGCGATGCTTCGATGGGTATCTTCTGGAATATCGTCGTCGGCTGCATCGGCTCGGTCATCGGCAACGCGATCGCGGGTCCGCTTCTGGGTGTGGGCGGCAGCGTTCAGGAATTCTCGCTGACCGGCCTCATCATCGCCATTGTCGGCGCGATCGTGCTGCTTGCGATCGTCAATCTGATCCAGCGCGGTCGCGTGCGCTAATCGCACCCGCGCCATACGGCTCATGAAAGGGCGGCGGTCTTCGCGGACCGCCGCCCTTTTTCGCGTGCCAGTCGCGTATCGGGCGTTTGTCGTTGGCAGGAAGGAATGGCCCCCCTGTCGAGCATCGCATTGCCCTATCTTCGCGCGAGGAGTACGGCATTGTGCACTAACGCAGCGGCATGCCCGGCTCCCGAAGCCACGGCGATGGCTTGCGGTGGCTGACTTATCCGTATAACACACCCGCCATTGAAGCGAGGCTGGACGAGCGATCCGATGAATTACGAAACCACCGTCAAGGGCTCCGACAGCCGACCGTATGCGACCGCCCAGGCCGGCGAAGCCGATGCGATGGATGTGGACGATACGGCGGAAAGCCGGAGCAGCCGTCGCCGCCTGATCATCGTCCTTCTCATCGTGGCCGTCGCCATTGCGGGCTTTTTCGCCTGGCGCAGCTTCGGTGCGGACAGCGCGCCCCCGTCGGATCCCAATTCGCAATTGCCGACCGTCACTGTCATCGCCCCCGGCCAGACTACCGTTGAAGGGACGATTACCGCCACAGGCACGCTCGCCGCGCGGCGCGAAACGCCGGTCGGCGTGGTTGGCGAAGGGGGTCGGGTGGTTTCGGTCGCGGTCGAAGCGGGCGACTGGGTACGCCAGGGCCAGGTCCTCGCAACCATCGACCGTTCGGTGCAGAATCAGCAGGTCCGCAGCGGCCGCGCGCAGATCGAGGTCGCACGATCCGAAGCCAATCTGGCCCAGGCCAATCTCGACCGCGCGCTTCAGCTGGTGGAGCGCGGCTTCGTCTCGAAAGCGGATGTCGATCGGCTGACTGCGACGCGCGATAGTGCGGTCGCGCGGCTCCGCGTGGCCGAAGCGCAGGTCGGCGAATTGCAGGCGCGCAACGACCGGTTGAACATCGTCGCGCCCGCAGCGGGCCTGGTGCTGGACCGCAATGTCGAACCCGGCGCCGTGGTCGGCGCGGGATCGGGCGCCCTGTTCGTGCTGGCGCGCGGCGGCGAGATGGAAATGCTGGCTTCCGTCGGCGAAACCCAGCTTGCGAGCATCGGTGTCGGTGCACCCGCGACTGTGACACCTACAGGATCGGACCGCTCCTTCACCGGGCGGGTCTGGCAGGTTTCGCCCGTGATCGACCCCCAGAACCGTCAGGGCACGGTTCGCATCGCCCTTTCCTATGCCGAGGGCCTTCGCCCCGGCGGCTTCGCCACCGCCGAATTGCAGAGCGGCACGGTGGTCGCGCCGGTCCTCCCCGAAAGCGCGGTCCTGTCCGACGACGAAGGCCCGTATGTCTATGTCGTCGATTCCGACGATACCGCGCAGATTCGCCGGGTGGAAACCGGCATGGTCACGCCGCAGGGAATCGTCATCGATAGCGGCCTGACGGGGCGCGAGCGCATCGTGCTGCGCGCCGGCGGCTTCCTGACCGAGGGCGAGACCGTTCGCCCGCAGCTGGCGCGCTGATGCCCGGCAAGACCGAGCCCGATCGAGTAACGTTATGAACTTTCGCAACATCTCCGCCTGGTCGATCCGCAATCCCGTGATCCCGCTGGTGGCGTTCACCGCGCTGCTGCTCGCAGGCATCCTCAGCTTCGCGCAGATGGACGTCGTGAATAATCCCGACGTCGAATTTCCCGCGGTCAGCGTCTCGATCTCGCAGCCGGGCGCCGCGCCGACGGAAATCGAAAACCAGATCACCCAGCGCGTCGAATCGGCGATCCGCTCGATCAACGGAGTCAAATCGCTCAATTCCACGGCGAGCGAGGGCAATTCCAACACTTTCGTCGAATTCGAAATCGGGACCGATCCCAATGACGCGGCGGTCGAGGTCGCGAATGCGATCGACACGATCCGCGGCAGCCTGCCGGACGGCATTCTGGAACCGCGCGTCACCAAGCAGGAAATTTCCGGCGGCTTCCTGGCGATCTATGCCGTCGAAGCCGACGATATGACGATCGAGCAGTTGAGCTGGTTCATCGACGACACGATCGCCAAGCGCCTGCTCTCGGTCGAGGGCATGGCGGAGGTCAATCGCTTCGCAGGCGTTGATCGCGAGATCGAGGTGATTCTCGATCTGCCGCGGATGCAGGCCTACGGAATCACAGCGAGCCAGATCAATCAGGTCCTGCGCCAGACCAATATCGATGCGGCGGGCGGCGCCACCGAGGTCGGAGGCACGCGCCAGTCGGTTCGCGTGCTCGGCAGCACCGAAACAGCCTATGAACTGAGCCAGCGCCAGATTCAGCTCGGCAACGGCACGTCGGTGCGTCTGGCCGATGTCGCCACCGTGCGCGACGGGTATTCGGAGCGGACCTCGATCAGCAAGGTGCGCGATCGCGAGGTCGTCAATTTCGGCATGAGCCGCGCCAAGGGCGCCTCCGACGTCACCGTCTTCGCCGCCGCAGAAGAGGAAATCGCCGCGATCGAAGCGGAAAATCCCGGCATCCGCTTCATCCCGCTGTTCAACACGGTCGAATACACCGAAGAACAATATACCAGCTCGATGCGGGCGATGATCGAAGGCGCGATCCTGGCCGTGGTCGTCGTGTTCTTCTTCCTGCGCGACTGGCGGGCGACGGCGATTTCCGCCGTGGCGATCCCGCTGTCCGCGATCCCGACCTTCTGGTTCATGGATCTCCTCGGATTCAATCTGAACACGCTTTCCTTGCTCGCCCTGGGCCTGGTGGCGGGCGTTCTGGTCGACGATGCCATTGTCGAGATCGAGAACATCGTACGCCACATGCGCATGGGCAAGAGCGCCTATCAGGCCAGTATCGACGCCGCGGACGAAATCGGCCTGCCCGTGGTGGCGACCAGCTTCTGCATCGTCGCGGTGTTCCTCCCCGTCGGCCTGATGCCGGGTATTCCAGGCCAGTTCTTCAAGAATTTCGGCATCACCGTCGTCATCGCGGTGCTGATGTCGCTCGCGGTCGCGCGTATGATCACGCCGATGCTTGCGGCCTATTTCCTGAAAGCGCACGGCCATGCCGAACATGGCGAGGGCGCGATGATGGACCGCTATATGCGCGTGCTCAACTGGTCGCTCGACCATGACAAGGCCAAGCGGATGCGGGCAACCTATGCCGATGTCGCCGCGCAGCCTGCCTATTACGCGCTGTCGATCGTCGCCGCGCTGGCAGCGGCCTGGTTCGTGATCACGACCTTCTTCATGGCGGACGGCGGGGACATGGTGCTGAACTTCATGTTCGGCATGCTGTCGCTGCTGATCGCCGTGCCGCTGGCGTTCTTCGTGGGATTATTGGCGACGGCGCTAATCGGGTCCGTATTGGGATCGCTCAGCAGCGCCAGCACCGGTTTTCTCGCCTGGTCGAAATTCATGATGCGCCGCCTCTGGGCGCGGCTGCACGATCACCGTGTGTGGATGCTGGGCGTGGGCTTCGTAGCGCTTTTGCTGACCGGGCTCTTGTTCGTCATAACGCCATCGCAATTCCAGCCGCTGACCGATAGCGACAACAGCCGGATCGAAATCGAGATGGTGCCCGGCACCACGCTGGAGACGACCGAGCGCGTGGCCGATCGGGTCGCAAAACTGCTTTACGAACAGCCCGAGGTAGAGATCGCGCTGGAACGCGTGCGCGAAGGCCAGGCGACGATTTACATCACGCTGAAGGAAGATCGCGAGAAGAAGTCGGTCGAATTCGAACGCGATCTCGCGCCGACCTTGGCACAGATCCCAGATGCGCGCGTCCGCTTTGCCTCGCAATCGGGCGGTTTCGGCAGCGGGCGCGACATAACGGTGATGCTGGCGGGCTCCGATCCCGAACTGCTCGAACAAACGGCGGCGACGCTGGTCGAGCAGATGAAGGGGATCGACCTCCTAGTCGCGCCGCGTATCAATGCCGATATCAACCGGCCCGAACTGATCATCGAGCCGCGCCCCGATCTCGCCGCCGAGCTGGGCGTTACGACTGCCGCGATCAGCCAGACGATCCGCATCGCGACGCTGGGCGAGATCGAGCAGAACGCGGCGCGCTTCTCGCTGTCCGATCGCCAGATTCCGATCCGCGTCAAACTGCCCGAACAGTCGCGCGAATCGCTGACCACGATCGAGAATCTGCCCGTCCAGACCCGCAATGGCGGCAGCGTGCCGCTGGCGCGCGTGGCGGATATCAGCTTCGGTTCGGGGCCGACGACGATCCAGCGCTACAACCAGAATCGCCGCGTGCTGGTGGGGGCCGATCTCGGCCAGGGCGTGATCAAGGGCGATGCGCAGAAACTGATCGACGAATTGCCGATCCTTCAGGATCTGCCCCAAGGCGTGATCCGCGACGTGGTGGGCGAGGACCAGTGGCAGCAAGAGATGATCAGCAGCCTCATCGTCGCCATCGTGGCCGGGTTCTTCCTCGTCTTCGCGGTGCTGGTCCTGCTCTACAAGCGCGTGATGAGCCCGCTGGTCAATATGACCTCGCTCTTGCTGGCACCGCTGGGCGGCATCTTCCTCGTCTGGATTACCGGCCAGCCGCAATCCATGCCGGTCTATATCGGCACGCTGCTCTTGCTCGGGATCGTGTCCAAGAACTCGATCCTGCTGATCGATTTCGCCATCGAAGCGATGGCTGCGGGACAGCGCAAGTTCGAAGCGATCATGGATGCGGGCCATAAGCGTGCCCAGCCGATCGTGATGACTACCGTCGCCATGACGGCGGGCATGGTTCCGGTTTCGCTGTCGGGCTATATCGGCTCTGGCGACGGAGCATCGCGCGCGCCGATGGGCACGATGGTGATCGGAGGGCTGATTATGTCGACGCTCCTGACGCTGCTGATCGTGCCCGCAGGCTTCAGCCTCGCT
The DNA here is from genome assembly GCF_001635685.1 of Erythrobacter sp. HI0063. Classification (GTDB taxonomy): domain Bacteria; phylum Pseudomonadota; class Alphaproteobacteria; order Sphingomonadales; family Sphingomonadaceae; genus Qipengyuania. Next base: position 3,450 of record NZ_LWFF01000346.1, on the reverse strand, counting down.
GACGGAATCGAGCGCCGGCTCGGCCCGTGGATGCGCAATCGCTTCCTGACCTATCGTCCCGGTGACGATCAGCGAGACGGCGGAACCGAGGCGGAGACTGCTCCTGCCGAGTGACCCCAATGGCGGGCGAACGGGGCCTTCAGGCCTGCGACGCGTGGTGCGCGGCGAGATCGTGACGCAAGACCGCGCGCGCAGGATGCGCTGGACCGCGACTGGGCTGCTTATCCTGATGGCGTTCGTGTTCGTGCTGTCGGGCCGTTATCTCGATGCGCATCCCGCCTGGGGCTTCGTCCATGCCTTTTCGGAAGCGGCGATGGTGGGCGGCCTTGCAGACTGGTTCGCCGTGACGGCCCTGTTCCGCCATCCGCTCGGCCTGCCGATACCGCACACTGCCATCATTCCCGAAAACAAGGATCGCATCGCCGATACGATGGCGGGCTTCCTGCGCGAAAACTTCCTTACTGCGCAGGTCGTGGCGCGCCGCATGGGCGCGATGAATCTGGCGGGCGCAGTGGGCAGCTATCTGTCCGATCCGACGTCGAGCCGCGATTCGCGCATCCGGGCGGGCGCGAGCGAACTCTTCGTGGAAGTGCTCGAATCGCTCGATCCCGAACGCCTGGGCACGCAGGTGCGTGCTGGCCTCGCCGCCCAGCTTGAGAAGCTCGACATCGCGCCGCTGATCGGCGGCATGCTCGACGCCATGATCGCCGATGGACGCCACAAGCTCGTGATCGACAAGATCATTCGCTGGGCGGGTCTGGTCCTCGAAGACAATGAGGAATTGGTGCGCGACATGGTGTCGAAACGCGCCAACGCAGTGCTGCGCTTCACCGGTCTCGACGAAAGACTGGCGACCTCGGTGATCGACGGCCTCTACAAGCTTCTGGCCGAAGTGCTGGTCGATCCCGATCATCCGCTGCGCGACAAGATCGAGGAAGGCCTGCAGGATCTGGCCCACGGCCTGCGCCACGATCCCGAAATGCAGGCACGAGTCGAGCGGATGAAAACCGAGCTCATCAACAATCCGGCAGTGGGCGAATGGTGGCAGGGTGTGTGGGAGCGGGTGCGGGCCCGCCTGATCGACAGCATCCGTTCTTCGGGCGGCAGCGGCGGCTATATCGGGCAGACTCTGGGCGAGCTGGGCGCCGCCCTACGCGACGATCCGCGTTTGCAGCAGCAGATCAATCGCTTCGCCCGCAGGACGGCGGTGGGCATCGCCACGCGCTATGGCGATCAGATCGTCCAGCTGGTGTCGGAAACCGTGCGCCGCTGGGACGCGCGCACTTTGACCGATCGCGTAGAAGGCGCCGTCGGCCGCGACCTTCAGTTCATCCGCATCAACGGCACGCTGGTCGGCGGGCTGGTGGGCGTGACGATCCATCTGGTGAGCGGGCTGTTCTGACCGATTTTGGCCGTCTGTCTCAGCCTGGCCACGTATACATCGGCCCCGAACGCATCGTGTAGCGCAGCCGGGTCGTGTAGAACGACGCCATGGGCTGCCCTTCCTCGTCGATCGCCGGTTCGAAGATCGCGCGCTGCCGTATGTCCGTGCAGGCCGCGTCGCCGAAGCTTTGGGCCACCGTCATGTTGGTGACCACGCAATTCGTGACCGCGCCATTTGCATCCACCATGACCCGCAGATGCAGATCGGCCTGTTCCCCGTTGCGAAGCGCCCGATCCGGATACTGGTCGATCAGGATGCGCTCGATCAGCGGCAGGTTCGTGAGGCGCGGGCCGACCGCCCGTTTCGCATGCCGATCGAGATCGACACCCCAGGAGGTGACGAGATCGTTCATGCACGCATTCATCGACCGGAAAAGCGGAGCGAGCGCGCCGGTCTCAAGCGCGATTGTGCCAATGCGGGGCGCGTCGATTTCGAGCGAGGTGAGGCCGTCCACCCGCTCGGGATCGAGGCTCGGGAGCCCGAGCTTGCGTGCGCGATCTTCCACTGCGGGCTGGGGGCGGTCGGTCCGTTCCTCCGCGATTTCGCCATCGCTGGTCAGCGCGGTGCCATACCCGTCCAGAGACATCCCACGGACCGAAACCTGCGTCCATTCCCCCGTCGAGCCGTAGCGCCACGAGGCTTCGGAATTCTTCCGCAAGTTCTTCAACGGTTTGCCGGCGACGATCCAGCGCAGCTGCGAATCGGGTGCATATTGTTCGAAGAACAGCACCGTCCGCTCATCGCCTTCGCCGAAGAAGCGCCCGATGCGGCACCGTTCCTTCTCGTATTCGAGCACCCACTTGCTCGACGGGGCGAGCGACAAACTTTCCTGCGCCGAAGCGGGCGTGCCGACAAGAGGAGCGACGCAGAGCAGCGTCAGGAAGCATGACCGCATGACATGAGCTTTCGTTTTACGTTGCATCGCCCTCAGCCCGGCATGCGATAGAGGATTCGCGTGACATAATAGCTGGGCACGGCCGTCCCGGTGGCATCGGTGGCGGGGGCGAACCGCGCGCTTCGGCTGAAGATTGTACAGGGATGGCGGCTCATGTCGAAATTGTCCGCTATGGTCTGATTGATCAGGGCGCATTTTTCGACGCTGCCATTCTCGCCAACGGTAAGGCGGAGATGGAAATCGGCTTGCGCACCGCTACTAAGCGCTTTCAATGGATAGCTGCGCAGGATCTGATCGACGACGTTTTTCGGGTTGAGGAAATTGGGAGGGCGAACGACCTCGCGCTGACGATCCACGTCGAAGCCCCAATGTTCGACCAGATTGGCCATGCAGAGGTTCAACGCTTCGAGCGGTTTCTTCATGTCGCCCAGATTCAGACGAATATCGTCGGGCGAACTGCGGCCGATATCGAGATAGGTGATGCCCTCCGCCTCATCGGCGTACAGGTGCGGCAGTCCGCGCGGATCGGCATCGTAGTCGCGGTCATCCTCCTCGCGCTCGTCTTTTGCGCCCTCCTGGAGCACGACCGATGAAACGGACCGAACTACGGTGCCGAAATCGCCGAAAGTCGATGGCAGGAAGTCGAAGGCTTCGGCATCGCCGCCAGGCCCGAAGGCGAAGGACGCCGAACGCCGCGATCTGTAGCTTTTGACCGCGTCGCCCGCCACCAGCCAGGAGACCTTCGTTGAGGGATCCCACTGTTCTAGGTTTCGTGGACAAAGCTTGACTGTGGACTCGGACCTTGATTCAAGGCTGGCTTTTGGAGGCAGCCTTGGGCGAGCGGATTGGCGTTACGGACGAAGAGTGGGAAGTGATCGGGCCGCTGCTGCCACCTGAGCGGGGTCGTGGCTGCCGTCCGGCGCAGGACAACCGCCCCTATTTCGAAGGCATGATGTGGATCGCGCGGACCGGAGCGCAGTGGCGTCACCTGCCGGATGAGTATGGCAAGTGGAACAGCGTTTTCCGGCGCTATCGACGATGGGTTACGACCGGCGTGTTCGATGCCATGCTGGAGACGCTGGCGGAACTGGCGGGGCGCGACACAGCCGCC
>NZ_LWFF01000345.1 GCF_001635685.1 Erythrobacter sp. HI0063 | reverse complement strand
CGAGCTTTTCCCCTCGGGCCTGACCCTGCTCGACAAGGGGCATCTCGGCGATCTCGGCACCAGCCACCTCGTCGCGCGGCAGGAACTGCGCGGTCTCATCGCCAGCCTGCGCCTTCCCGGCATCGGCCTGGAGGACAAGGCGGCATGATCCGCTGGCTGGTGATCGCCGCCCTGCTGGCGATCGCCTCCCGCTGGCTGTTTGGTAAATGGCCGTGGGAGTATCTACGCACTGCTCCGACGCGGACCAAAGAGCTGACGTGGGCGCGCCGCATGTTGGGCGTGGCGACCGACGCCGATGCGCGCACGATACGCGAGGCGCATCGCCGCCTTGCCGCGCAGACTCATCCCGATCGCGGCGGCAGTACGGCGCGCCTTGCCGAAATCAACGCCGCGCGCGACCTTCTTTTGAACCAGATCGGAACCGATCCATCGGAGCCTCGTGAATGACACACCAATTCGATTCCACAGTCCTGCGCGAATATGACATTCGCGGCATTATCGGCGAAACGCTGGGTGCGGACGACGCCCGTGCCATCGGGCGCGGTTTTGCGACGCTGCTGCGGCGCGCGGGCGGCAGCAAGGTCGCGGTCGGCTATGACGGGCGGGTCAGCTCACCCATGCTCGAGCACGCGCTGATCGAGGGGCTGACGGCGAGCGGCTGCGATGTCGTGACGATCGGCCTCGGCGCGACGCCGATGCTCTATTACGCCGAAGCCTCAAGCGAGGATGTGGATGGCGGCATTCAGATAACCGGCAGCCACAATCCCGCCAATTACAACGGCTTCAAGATGGTCTTTCAGGGCCGTCCGTTTTTCGGCGCGGATATCCAGAAACTGGGCGAAATGGCCGCGACGGGCGACTGGGACGAAGGCGCGGGCAGCGTCGAGAGCCGCGAGATTCTGAGCGAGTATGTCGAGCGCCTGTTGATGGGCCTTGGCGATGTCGACCCTGCTGCGCTCGCGGATCTCAAGGTCGGCTGGGACGCGGGCAATGGCGCTGCCGGACCCGCGCTCGAAATGCTCGCCGCGAAGCTGCCGGGCGAGCACCACCTTCTTTTCACCGATGTCGACGGCACTTTTCCCAATCATCATCCCGATCCTACGGTCGAGGCGAATCTGGCGGATCTGCGCACGCTCGTCGCCGAGAAGAACCTCGATTTCGGAGTGGCTTTCGACGGCGACGGCGACCGGATCGGCGCGATCGATGGTGAAGGCCGGGTGGTTTGGGGCGATCAATTGCTGATGATCTATGCGGAGGACGCTTTGAAAAACCGGCAGGGCGCCACGGTCATCGCCGATGTAAAGGCGAGCCGCGCCCTGTTCGATCATGTGGCGCGGTGCGGGGGCAATCCGCTGATGTGGAAGACCGGCCATTCGCTGATCAAGTCCAAGATGAAGGAAACGGGCGCTCCGCTGGCAGGCGAGATGAGCGGACATGTATTCTTCGCCGATGACTATTACGGGTATGACGATGCGCTCTATGCCGGCGTGCGCCTGATCGCGGCGAGCGCGCGGCTTGGCCGGTCGGTGACCGATCTGCGCGGGGGCATGCCCGCCATGGTCAACACACCCGAACTGCGTTTCCAGGTCGATGAAAGCCGCAAATTCGCTGCGATCCGCGAGGTCGAGGAGCGGCTTGCGGGCAGCGACGCCGACGTCGACGGGACCGATGGGGTGCGGGTCTCGACGCCGGACGGCTGGTGGCTGCTGCGCGCATCCAACACGCAGGACGTCCTCGTCGCACGTGCGGAAAGCGACAGCGAAGAAGGGCTCGCCCGCCTGATGGCGCAGATCGACGAACAGCTGTCCCTGTCGGGGCTGGAGCGCGGCGAGAGCGTCGGGCACTGAGGTAAAAGAGAGGGGGACATATCATGAAGAAGACTGCATTTTCGCTGGCCCTGGGCACGCTTTCGCTCGGCCTGTCCGCGCCCTTGGCGGCGCAGGATATCGAGATTGGGAAGGTCGAGGGCGAGGTCGCTCTGGAGCCTGCCGAAGCGGGCGGGGCCATGGACGAAGCCGCCGTGCTCGCGATGATGAGCGGGATGTTCCAGGCCGAACCGCTAACTGCCGACCAGGAAGCGCGCCTCCCCGCCGCCACCGCCATCGTGGCGACGATGATGCCCGAGGGCTTCTATGGCGAAATGATGCGCGACATGATGGAAAAGACCATGCGTCCGATGATGGCCATGTTTTCCGAGCCCGACTTCATCCTCGCCAGCAGGCTTACGCTCGACGAAGCGGCCATCGCGGAATTGGGCGATGCGGAGAAGAGAGAGCTTCTGACCATGCTCGATCCCGCGTGGGACCGGCGGGCCGACACCATGGTGGACGCGCTCATCGCGAATATGGGCGGCGCGTTCGCCGCGGTGGAGCCCCCCGTACGCGCGGGATTGGCAAAGGCCTATGCGGTCCGGTTCGACGAAGCGCAGCTTGCCGATATCTCCAGCTTCTTCGCGACCCCGACCGGGAGCGAATTCGCGCGCCAGTCCATGGCCCTGTTCGCGGACCCTCAGGTCATGGGCGCCACGATGGAGGCCCTCCCGGAAATGGTGGGCTCGTTCACCGAGATGGAAACTTCGATGGAGGCGGCGCTGGAAAGCCTCCCGGCGGAGCGGGACTATGCGGACCTGTCGGCGGCTCAGCGCGCGCGCATGGCCGATCTGCTGGGCGTGGAACCGGATGCGCTGGGCGATATGGTGATACCGCACGGAGAGGGCGAGGAGCCCGAAGTGGAGTAGTATTGGCATTGAACTTCGCGCCGGATGGGACACGGGCGGAACACCGCGCCCCATCCCGCGCTATCTCTTGGTGAGCACGCCCCCGATACCGCCTGAGATCGAAGCTTGGTTCGCTGGCCGCGGCTGGCGCGTGCGGCGCCACCAGGCCGAAATGCTTGCGGCGAGCGATGCGGGCCGCCACGCCTTGCTCGTCGCGGACACGGGGGCGGGCAAGACGCTGGCGGGATTTCTGCCGACGCTGGCCGCCTTCTGCCCCTCACGGCTGGGAGAGACGGAGCCGCCCGGCGGGCTGCACACACTCTACGTCTCCCCGCTCAAGGCGCTGGCGCATGACGTGCAGCGCAATCTCATCGCGCCGATCGAGGAGATGGGCCTGCCCATCCGCGTCGAGACGCGTAGCGGCGATACGCCGTCCGATCGCAAAAAGCGCCAGCGTACCAAACCGCCGCATGTGCTGCTGACCACGCCCGAAAGCCTCTCGCTGCTGCTGAGCTATCCCGACAGTTTCGCCATGTTCGCCGGGTTGAAGCGCGTCGTGATCGACGAAGTGCATGCCTTCGCGACCGGCAAGCGCGGCGACTTGCTGGCGCTGGCCCTCTCGCGCCTTCAGGCCATCGCGCCCGATATGCAGCGCGCCGCGCTTTCGGCCACGCTGGCGAACCCGCAAGGGTTTCGCGAATGGCTTGCCCCGCTCAAAACCGGGGACGAGAGCGAGATCGAAGCGGTCGCGATGGTGGAGGGCGAGGTTGGCGCGCCCGCCGAAGTCGAAATTCTCCTGCCCGACGAAGAGCGCGTGCCCTGGGGCGGCCACGCCGCCACTTGGGCGATCCCGCAGCTTTACGAAGCGATCAAGGCCAACCGCACCACGCTGATCTTCACCAACACGCGCTTTCTGGCCGAATATATCTTCCAGAACCTGTGGGACATGAATGAGGACACGCTGCCGATCGGGATCCACCACGGATCGCTGGGCAAGGAAGCGCGCCGCAAGGTCGAAGGCGCGATGGCGCGGGGCGAATTGCGCGCGCTTGTCGCCACTGCCAGCCTCGACCTGGGCGTCGATTGGGGGGATATCGACCTGGTCGTCCAGATGGGCGCACCCAAGGGCTCGTCGCGCCTGCTGCAGCGGATCGGTCGCGCCAATCATCGGCTCGACCAGCGTAGCCGAGCTTTGCTGGTGCCCGGCAACCGCTTCGAATTTCTGGAAGCGACCGCAGCCAAGGAAGCGGTCGACGAAGGGCAGCGCGATGGGGAGGAGTTCCGCCCCGGCGGGCTCGACGTGCTGGCCCAGCATGTCATGGCCTGCGCCTGCGCGGAGCCCTTTGGCGAGGCTGCGCTGCTGGCGGAGATACGCACCAGCCTTTCCTATGCCTGGGTGGACGAGACGGCCTGGGACCGCGTGCTGGAATTCGTCGCGACGGGCGGGTACTCGCTGCGTGCCTATGATAAATTCAAGCGCATCGTGCGCGAAGATGACGGCGAGGGGGGCGGCATATGGCGGCTGGCGCATCCCGAACAGGCCGCGCGCCATCGCCTGAATGCCGGGATCATCATCGATTCCGAAATGCTCGACGTGCGGATCACGGCGGGCTCGAACCGGGGCGGGCGTTCGCTCGGCAAGGTGGAGGAGCGTTTCGCCGCATCGCTCTCTCCCGGCGACACGTTCGCCTTTGCGGGCATGAGTCTGGAGGTGGTGAAGCTGCAGGAGATGGAGATTCTGGTGCGAGCGGCAAAATCCTCGGCCATGATCCCTTCCTATGGGGGGCAGCGCCTGCCCCTGACCACCCATCTGGCCGACCGAGTGCGCGGCATGCTTGTCGACCGTGCCGGGTGGGCGCGCTTTCCCGACGATGTCCGCGAATGGTTGGAAGTGCAGGACTGGCGTTCGCAAATGCCGGGGCCGGGGCAATTGCTGGTCGAAAGTTTCCCGCGCGGCGGGCGCGAATACACCGTCTATTACACTTTCGAAGGCTGGAACGCGAACCAGAGCCTGGGCATGCTGATCACGCGGCGCATGGAGGATCGCGGGCTATTGCCCGGTGGCTTCGTCGCCAACGATTATTCGCTGGCCGTCTGGGGCCTGAAGCCGGTGAAGGATCCCGCGCCGCTCCTCTCCCCCGATATCCTGCAGGACGAATTTATCGAATGGGTGCAGAATTCGCACTTGCTGCGCCGCGCTTTTCGCGAGGTGGCGGTGATCGGCGGCTTGGTTGAGCGGCAGCATCCGGGCAAGCGCAAGACGGGCAAGCAAGTTACTTTCTCGACCGACCTGATCTACGACGTGCTGCGCAAATACGAGCCCGACCATGTGTTGCTGGAAGCCGCCTGGGCCGATGCGCGGACGCGGATGACCGATGTCGGGCGCCTAGGCGATCTGCTCGATCGCGCGGGCGAGCAAATGGTGCATGTCGAACTCGATCGGGTCAGCCCGCTGGCCGTGCCGGTTATGGTCATGATCGGACGCGAGGCTACGCCGCAAGGGGCGGTGGACGACGAATTGCTGCTCGAGGCCGAGAGCCTGGCTGGCGAAGCTATGCGGGTCGAGGATTTTTCCGACGGTCCGGATTAAGCGGTGCAGCGCTCTCCATTGTTATCCGGCCTCGACCCAAATTGGAGCGAGCCTAGAATTGGCGGTAGCGCTCATTCCCGACGAAGCCGAATTTGGTCACGCCGCTGGCCTTGATCGTCGCTAGCGTGCGGGACGACGCGGCGTAGCTGGCATTGGCTGCGGGTTCGAATTGCAGCTCGGGCTCGATCGGGAGATCGCGGGACAGGACCAACAGCGTCGATAGCTGGCGCTGATCGATCGCCTCGCCATTCCAGAGCACGCGGTCGCTTCCGTCGATGACGATCTTGTTCCGCGTTGGCTCGAGATTGGGAAGCGGACAATCCGTACAAGGGGCAGGGAGGTCGAGTTCGACCGAGTGTGTGGCGGCGGGGATCACCATGATGAACATGATGAGAAGCACCAGCATGACATCGATCAGGGGTGTGGTGTTCATCTCGCCCATGGGTTGGGTGTCGGATGCGGAAAGCGCCATAGCCATCGTTATTTTCCCCTGTTTGTTCGCCACGTAATAACATAACACAAGGGCGGGGGCAATCGAGGCAAATTTTGCCCGAGAACCGGGCTTCGGCAGCGGCCATCCGCGGGGTGTCGTCAGCGATTGAGACCGATCTTTTCAACGCGATGGCGCGAGACAGCTGGCGTGGACGGAGCGGTACACATGAGCCGCGCACCGCGGGCTTTGGTCGGAGCGCACGATGCTTCGCGAAGCATTTCCGGTGGACAACAAAAAGGGCGGCCGAAGCCGCCCTCTCGTGAAGTCTTGGTATGTCCGCTTACTGTGCGGTCGTGCTGCCGAACGTGCGGTAACGCTCGTTTCCGACGAAGCCGAACTTGGTGACGCCGCTCGCCTTGATGACGTTGAGGACGCGAGCCGACAATTCATAGCTCGCGAGGGCTTCGGGCTCGAACTGCAATTCGGGCTCGGGCACGATGTCGCGGGTCAGATTGAGATTACGCACCAGCTCCGCTTCGTTGAGCGTGTCCCCGTTCCACAGGATCTCGTCGGTCTGAGTCAGAACGATCTTGTTCTTGATCGGGTCGATCTGATCCTCGGGCGGAGGATTCGGGTTGGGCTGGGGCAGGTCGATATTCACCGCGTGGGTGGCGACCGGGATGGTGATGATGAACATGATGAGGAGCACGAGCAGGACGTCGATCAACGGCGTCATGTTCATCTCGATCATCGGGGCGCCATCGTCCTTACCGCCTGACATTGCCATGATGGGTTACTCCTGAAACTCTTTGAAACGCGAAACCTGGGCTCGAACCGGCAGATCAGCCGTTCGGATCGACCGGGTTCGAAATGAAGCCCACCGTGGGATAACCCGCCGCCTGGACGTTGTAGATCGCACCCGCCACGCAGGACCACGGTGCGTTCACGTCACCGCGGATATGCACCTGCGGGATGAGGTCCGGATCCTGACGGATCTGCTCGGCACCGCCCGCACGCTGGACGATCGCGTCGAGACGTTCGAAGGCCTGGTCGTACAGTTCCTGCGAGGTCACCGGGGTGATGTTGTTGAAATAGACGCGGCACTGCCCGTCGCGCGAGGCGCCGGCATAGCCGGGCTCGCCGGCGCTGAGGCCGCTCGCATCGGTCGTGCTGACCGTGAGAAGCAGGTTCTCGACCTTGTCCTTCGATTCCACCGATTCGAAGATCGGGAGGCGAAGCTTCTCGATCGTCTGGATCGCGACCGGAACCGCGATCAGGAAGATGATCAGAAGCACCAGCATCACGTCCACGAGGGGGGTGGTGTTGATGTCCGACATCGGGGTCTCGACACCGCCGCCTACTGCAACCGCCATGGTTTATCCTATCCGTTCCGTTGTTTCGTGGGTTCCGCAAGAACCCGAATGCGTTCCGGTCCGCAGGACCGGGGCGGGCCGAGGCAAGCCTGAAAGGATCGCACCGGCCCGCCGAGCCGGATTACTTCCGGGTGGTCGTGGTGGTCGAGGTCGTCGCCGTGGTGGGCTTCGCCGCCGCCGGAGCCGTCTTGGTGGCCTTGGCCGAAGCCTGGGTCGACGTCGACGTCATCACCGCAGGACGCACCGCACCGTTCGAGCTGATGTTCGCGAGAAGATCGGTCGAGAAGCCCGACAGACGCTCGGCGATGCGCTTGTTGCGGCTCTGCAGCCAGTTGTAGGCAAGCACGGCCGGAACCGCGACCAGCAGGCCGATGGCGGTCATGATGAGCGCTTCACCGACGGGACCGGCGACCTTGTCGATCGAGGCCGAACCGGCGAGGCCGATGTTGATCAGGGCGCGGTAGATACCGATAACCGTACCCAGCAGGCCGACGAATGGTGCAGTCGCGCCGACAGTGGCGAGGAAGGGAAGGCCACCGGCGAGGCGCGCGTTGATCGACGCTTCCGAACGCGCGAGCGAGCCATGCAGCCAGTCATGCGCCTCGAGGTTGTCGCCCATCTTGGTGTGGGTTTCGCGAGCCTTCACCGCATCGTCCACCAGCTGGCGCCATGCGCTGTTCGAATCGAGCTTCTTGGCCCCTTCGTCGAGCGTGTTGGCACGCCAGAACTGCGAGCGCACGCTGTCGTATTGGCTCATGATCTTGCGCTGTTCGAACAGCTTGGTGAACAGGATGTAGAACGAACCGACCGACATGATCACCAGCACGGTGAAGATGGCCCAGGCGATGACACCGCCCTGTTCCATGGCTTCCATGAAGCCGAACTGGTTCTGCGGAGCGGCTTCGCCCGCGACGGCAAGAAGTTGAGTAATCATAGCGAGTGGTCCTCTTGAAAATCGTTATTGCTTTAGCGACGCCGCATCAATCGGGCAGGACGTAGCGAATGGATTGCGTGGTTGTCGCGGAAATCGGATTACCGGCAGCGTTCAGCGCGGGATTGTACCGGGCGTAACGTTGCATCCCACGGCAGGCCGCGTCGTCGAGTGCGCTCGACCCCGAGCTCCCCGTTACCGAACAAGCCTCCACACGGCCGTTGGCACCAACGGTGATCCGCATGGTGACCGTTCCGGACTCGTCACGCCGCAGGGCGCTGGAGGGATAGTCGGACTGGATCCGAGCAGCCCACCGAGCTGCGGTATCCGGCGACACGCTACGAGCCTGCGAAGGCGGGGGCGGGGGCTCTTCCACATCGA
>NZ_LWFF01000344.1 GCF_001635685.1 Erythrobacter sp. HI0063 | reverse complement strand
CTTTTTATGCCGACGGCACAATGATGTGCCCGGACCACGGTGCTATCGATCATGTCGGCGGCTGTGTCGCGCCCCGCCAGTTCCGCCAGCGTCTCCAGCATGGCATCGAACACGCCGGTCGTAACCCATCGTCGATAGCGCCGGAAAACGCTGTTCCACTTGCCATACTCATCCGGCAGGTGACGCCACTGCGCTCCGGTCCGCGCGATCCACATCATGCCTTCGAAATAGGGGCGGTTGTCCTGCGCCGGACGGCAGCCACGACCCCGCTCAGGTGGCAGCAGCGGCCCGATCACTTCCCACTCTTCGTCCGTAACGCCAATCCGCTCGCCCAAGGCTGCCTCCAAAAGCCAGCCTTGAATCAAGGTCCGAGTCCACAGTCAAGCTTTGTCCACGAAACCTAGTAACGTCGCGCGGCCGTCGGCGGTGAGTTCAGCTTGCCGATACGAAGCGCGAACTGGATCATCTCGGCGATCCCTGATCCGAACACTGGCGTTACGCATCATGACAGCCGCCACGCCTTCCTCCAGGCGCTGACGGAAGTGGGCAAGATTGCGGTCGCGACCCACCGGATTGAAGACAACGAGGAACTTCGCAACTCTGGTGCCCACCTCATCCTGCACCGTTATTACGACGCCGCCGACCGCGCGGTCGAGCTGCTTCACTCGGAGGAAGGGGGGTGCCTTGGAGGATTACGAGATCGAGGAGCAGCGGGAGTTCTAACCTCCAAGTGCTGAAGTCTGGGAAAAGATGGTTCCTATCCAGCGGAGACTGCGAAAGATTTCGCATGAAGTGATTTTGGCTCCGTTCACCGGCCGGCGAATTCATCGCCCAGAGCGAGCGGGCTTTCGAACTCTTCCTCTTCGGGCGCACCCACTGCGGGCTTGGCGTGAACGTGCCGATCATGTTGCACGCATTCGACAGGGAAGGCAGCGAGATCTCCTATCCGACAGCGAAACGCTCTGTCGGGCAAAAACTCCTCCTCGACGAGCAAATCGTCGGCGGCGGGCTTGTGCAACAGCCATGCGGGTCGCACGATGGTCCACCTGAGATCTAGGCGCCCCTCCAGGAGGGTCCCCATCTCTCTCATCTGTTCCAGGATATTGTGGAGCGCCGGAACGACGGTGAGCTTGAACCAATTCGGAAGGTTGGGCTGATCGATCACAAAAGCGGCTGAGATCACCGCAATTCGCTTGATCCCAGCGCGCTCCATCCCGCCGAGGATATTGCCAGTTCCTTCTATATAGAGCGGGGGAGGAGACAGCGCGTTGCTCGGCGAGAAGGCGACGCCCAATGCCGAGATCACCGCATCGCACCCTGCCATCGCCTGAGTTATACCGCCCTTCAGGACATCTGCCTTGTGATAGGATACTCCCTCGACCCTAGCAGCTTCGTCAGGCAGAGTCTGGTCGACCGAAACTACCTCCAGCCCAGCACGCAGGGCATGCCTGACTACTTCGCGACCGGTCGCCCCGCTTCCGCCAAACACCGCTATCCGTTTATAACCCAATTTTGATATTCCCACGCCTACATCCATCGGATCAATTGTTGCGTTTCACCGTTTTCAAACCGCATTGCTGGCCGCTATGTTCTGCTGCTGGCAGAAAATGCGGCAACTAAAGGCTGTCGCCAAAGGTCAGGTCATTCGGGGAAAGTTGATTGCAAATGTTTGCCGGCAGTTATTGCGGAAGTCCTCCGGCGCTGGCTGAAATCGCCTCACACTGGAATTTCGATCCACCCCTCGTCGCTATTCTAGCCGTTGCGTGGGTATGGGCTCTGAGGGCAAGAAACCGGATGGCGGCAGTCGGTGTCTCGCTGCTCACGCTGGCATTCGTTTCACCCCTGTGTGCGGCCAGCGTGGCGCTATTCTCGGCCCGTTCGATACATCACCTGCTCTTGATTGCCGCTGCGCTTGCTTTTGCGCTTGCGGCGCGATCGTCTGGCCCCCTGTTCCGAGTACACCTGCCAGTCAGCTTGACTACGCTCGCAATGACGGCAGCGCTGTGGGCGTGGCATGTGCCTGCGCTATACAATGCGGCCCTGGCGAACATGGCGCTGTACTGGGGTATGCAAATCACAATCTTCGCGACGTCATTCGCATTCTGGCTGGCAATCCAGCGGGCTGGCGTGATGGGCGCGGTCGGCGGATTGTTGGGCGGAATGGTACAGATGGGGTGCCTGGGTGCCCTGCTCACCTTCGCCTCGCAGCCATTGTATGTAACCCACGCTCTGTCCGCGCCGTCCTGGGGGCTGACGGGTCTGGCGGACCAGCAATTGGCCGGGCTGGTAATGTGGGTCGGCGGAATGGCGCCGTTCGCCATCGGTGGCTTGTGGATTGCACGCCGCGCCTGGCGGCGGCAGAATGCAACAGGAAATTCGACGAACTCCATCAACGTCTTGCGTGAACTCCAAGCCAAATGACAATGAGCGTTCGTTCGTGATCCTTTCCCTCGTCAAGGCGCTGCATATCGCTGCTCTCGTTGTTTGGTGTGCCGGGCTTCTCGGCCTGCCATTGATGCTCAGTAAGCACGAGATCGGCGAAGGGCAAGCCAGCTACAGCCAACTGCGGTTGCTGACACATCGCGCCTATTCGTATCTGGTTACCCCGGCGGCGATCATCGCCATCTCCGCAGGCACCGTTTTGATCTTTCTCGCAGGCGTGTTCACCCTGTGGATGTTTGTGAAGCTGTTCATGGTCGGTGTGCTGGTCGCGCTCCACGCCTGGGTCGGGCATCTGGTCGTGCTGATGAGTGAACGTCGTGGCCGATTTGAACCGCGCAGCGCTATCCCCACGCTGGTGCCGATCGCGGTCGCGATGGTCACCATACTGTTCCTCGTGCTGGGCAAGCCCGCACTATCCAATTTTGCGCCCGAATGGCTGAACGAGCCACTAGGTCACGAACTCCCGGTGGAAGAAACCCCGATTTGATATTCGAACACGAGCTTGCCCCCGTGCCAGCCGGTGAACCCGGTAAAGGCCACGGCGAAGGCAGAAAACATGATGCCGAAGGGAAGCACCGCCTCTTCGTACCCCAGCAGTCGATAGCCCCAGTTCATTCCGAGAATGGACAGCAGCATCACCGCTATGATGAAGTGCGTCCAGCTTGCCGCGCGTTGGCGGATGCCGGGCACGCTCAGCAATTCGACCGTCCCCGCACCGCCCGCCAGAACGCCGAACAGGAAAGCCATTCCCGCCGCCCAGAGACCGGCGCGGGCCCAGAAGAGATCGCCGGTCCACCAGTAGAAGATATCCGCCCCCAGCACGCAGGTTGTCAGCGCAATAGGGAAAGCGACGAGCATCGCGTGGATGGGATGTCCGGCCAGTGCGATACGCGATTCGAGTCTGTGAAAATCGGGCTGTTGTTCGACCGGATCGACCAAATCTTCGGGATTCGCCTCGACCAGTTCCCTCTCGGCAATATTTTCATGGGCCGTATCTGTCATTGGCGTCATCCTTCGCGAAGCTGGGTTCGCTCAATGGTTATGGTCTTTCTTGCATCCACTCTTGCGGCTTGCGAAGGTGCTTTGTCCACCATCGATCCCGCCGGGCCGTCCGCCGCGCGCGTTGCGGACCTGTGGTGGTGTATGCTCGGTGGCTCGATCCTGCTGGCGACGCTCGTCTTCGCGCTGCTGTTGGTGGGGCTGCTCCGGCGGGGCGTGGCAGATCGGGAAAAACCTGGCAACAAGAGTGTATGGATCGGCTGGCTGGGTCTTGCCATGCCGGTAACCGTGCTGATGGTCCTGCTCGGTTTCGCACTGTGGGTGGGCGAGCGCAATCTGCCAACCGGGCCGGCCGCGGAGACTATCGAGGTTACGGCCTATAATTACGGCTGGGAGTTCTGTTACGAGGATGGGAGCTGTTCGGAAGACGTCTTGCGCATCCCCACCGGGCGACCGGTCGATCTCGATATCAGGGCGACCGATGTGATCCACAGCCTCTGGATTCCGCGACTGGCGGGCAAGATGGATGCGATCCCAGGCCAGGTTAACCGTCTGCGGATCCAGGCGGATGCGTCAGGCACCTATGAAGCAGTCTGTGCAGAATATTGCGGCGTCGGCCATGCAAGCCATCGCTTTGTGGTGGAGGCCTACGAGGCCGAAAACGCGAACAACTTGATGGGGGCGGCACGATGAAGGCGCTTGAACTCCACCGCGACCTGACCCGCATCTGGAAAAACGAGACCGGGTGGCGCGGTGTATTCAGCAGCGTTAGCCACACTGATCTCGGCAAGCGGTTCATCATCACTGCTGCCGTGTTCTTCGGCATCGGCGGCGTGCTCGCCATGTTGATCCGTGCCCAGCTCGCCACTCCGCAAAGCGCCTTCGCAGGGCCGGAAGTCTATGGCCAGATCTTCACGATGCATGGCAGCATCATGATGTTCCTCTTCGCCATCCCCATGCTGGAAGGCCTGGCAATCTACCTGCTACCAAAAATCTTGGGTGCGCGCGATCTCGCCTACCCCCGCCTGACCGCGTTGGGCTGGTGGTGCTACCTCTTCGGAGGAACGATCATGATCCTGGCCCTGCTGGGCGGGGTGGCACCCGACGCGGGGTGGTTCCTCTACCCGCCGCTTTCGGGCCGCGAATTCACCCCGGGCGTAAATTCCGACGTCTGGCTGCTGGGAATTACCTTCGTCGAGATCTCCGCGATATGCGCGGCGATCGAGATCGTGGTTACGATCCTCAAGTTCCGTGCCGCGAACATGTCGCTGACCAGGATGCCGATCATGGCGTGGTATCTGCTGGCGACTGCGGGAATGATGATCTTCGGGTTTCCGCCGCTGATCCTTGGTTCCATCCTGCTGGAATTGGAACGCGCTTTCGGCTGGCCGTTCTTCCAGCCCGAGTTCGGCGGTTCGCCACTTCTGTGGCAGCACCTCTTCTGGCTGTTCGGGCATCCGGAGGTCTACATCATCTTTCTGCCTGCTGCGGGTGCCCTGTCCACCATGATCCCGGTCATGGCGCGCACCCCGCTGATCGGATACGGCGCGATTGTCACCGCGGTGATGGCGCTCGCTTTCCTCAGCTTCGGGTTGTGGGTACATCACATGTTCACCACGGGCATTCCGCACATGGCGCTTGGGTTCTTCTCCGCAGCTTCGGTTCTTGTGGCAATACCCACGGCCGTACAGGTCTTCGCCTGGATCGGGACGATCTGGGCGGGCCGGCCGAAATTCACATTGCCGATGTATTACATTCTCGGCTTCTTCGTGGTTTTCGTGCTCGGCGGACTAACCGGGGTTATGCTGGCGATCGTGCCATTTGACCAGCAAGCCCACGATACTGCTTTCGTGACGGCCCACCTGCATTACGTTTTGGTCGGAGGCTTCGTCTTCCCGATGCTGGCTGCAGCCTACTACTGGATGCCCCATGCCACCGGTCGCACACGCGTGATGAGAGTGGGCATTGCGGCGTTCTGGCTGATTTTTATAGGCTTCAACCTTACCTTCCTGCACATGCACCTGACTGGCCTGCTTGGGATGCCTCGCCGAGTTTACACCTATCCCGTTGAGGCGGGGTGGACCACACTTAACCTGATATCCTCAGTCGGCGGGTTCATGCAGGCATTCGGCTTCGGCCTGTTTGCGATCGACATCGCGCTGCAACATCGGCTCGGAAAGCGCACGCGGCGCGATCCTTGGGAGGCCGAAACGCTGGAATGGGCGATGCCCACTCCGCCCACGCAATACAACTTCGCCAGTCTTCCGACAGTCGACAGCCGCGAACCGCTGACGCAGGATCGCAATCTGGGTGCACGCCTCGCCGGCGGGAAAGGCTTGCTGGCCCGCGCGGTCGATCAGCGACGCGAGACGCTGGCAGTCGATATCGCAAGCGGCGCGCCCGAACACGTTGCCATCCTGCCCGGTCCTAGCCTGATACCCTTGCATACCGCTCTGGTAATCGGAGGTTTCTTCCTGTCGATGCTGCTGAGCCTCTACTGGCTTGCACCGGTGTTCGTTGTCGCCACCGCAGTCATGGTTTGGCGGTGGGCCGCCACGACCGGAACGGTGAACGATGCTGGTCCGGTCAATGCTGGCCAAGGGCTTTGTCTGCCTACCAGTTTTGATGTGCGCGGTAGTGTCGGCTACTGGGGCAGCGTACTGGCCGTTGCAGCAAGTGGGACATTATTCGCCTCGCTGATCTTCGGTTATTTCTTCCTGTGGGTCGTCGCGCCCAATTGGCCGCCGCCGGGAGAATTCGACGCTTATTTCCTTGAACCCGTTCTGGTGACCGCAGGGGCGCTGCTCGCCTCTGGTGGAGCGCGGGCCGGACTGCGCAACTTCAGGCGGGCGAAGCCCGGCGCGGTGTTAGCAGCGTGTGGCTTGGCGCTGGCGATTGCCGGCCTTCTCCTGGGCGCCATTCGTCACCTGCCGGGCCCAGCCGAGCATTCCTTCGCTGCCGTAGCCTGGACATTGACGTGCTATGCCGTCTTCTCCGCTGCAGTTGGCGCCTTGGCGCAGCTGTTCATCAGGGGCCGGATCGCCAGCGGCCACGTTAGCGCCCGGCGTCCCCATGAATGCCGCATCGCAGCCGTGTGGAGCGATTATGGGGCGGGCGTGGCGATTATCGTAGCCTGGCTCCTCGCCCTGTCGGGCGCTGCGCTGTGACAGCTTTGGTCCGCATGGTTTCGGGCCTTGTTCTGTGGGCCGTGGCTTTCAGCACCCTCTACGCCCTTCATGGCCTCGGCTGCTCATCGGGATGGACCGGGTCGGGGACATTCGGCCTGTCCTGGGCAAAGTTGTTGTTGCTTGCCGTCTGGATTTCCCTGATCGGAACTCACTGCATTCTACTGCGGTGGCTTGTGCGACGGAAGGATACGCAGATGGAACGGATTGGCATTGCGATCGGGTGGATCGGCCTGGGTGCTACCGTAGTCACCGGTGCGCCGATCGTGGTGGTTTCCAGCTGCGTTTGACGAGTCTGGGCCTGTGCCACAGTACGAAGTCGTGAGCGACCTACTGTTCTTCCGAAGCGTTAGGCCCGTCTTGTCGTGAAATACGCCAGACCGTGTTTGAGACATCGTCTGCGATCAACAGCGCGCGGCGCGGCTCGTCGAACAGAACGCCCACAGGGCGTCCGCGCGCGTGACCGTCCTTCAGAAATCCGGTGGCCAGATCGACCGGCTCACCTGACGGTCGTCCATTTCTGAACGGTACGAAGACGACCTTGTAGCCTGATGGGTCGCTGCGGTTCCAACTGCCGTGCTGACCCACGAACGCCCCTTCTGCAAAGGGTCCTCCGAGCCCGCCCTCGCTCGAAAAATCCAGACCCAAGGCCGCCACGTGCGAGCCCAGCGCATAGTCCGGCACGATCGCCTGCGCGACAAGATCCGGTCGCTGGGGGCGAATTCGCGGATCGATGTTCTGACCGAAGTAGCTGTAAGGCCAGCCGTAAAAGGCGCCTTCCCGCACGGAGGTCAGGTAGTCGGGCACCAGTTGAGGGCCAAGTTCGTCGCGTTCATTGACCACTGCCCACAGTTGCTCGGTCCAGGGATTGAAGGAAAGGGCGGTGGGATTTCGGAGACCGGATGCAAAGATTCGGCTCGCGCCCGTTTCGCGGTCGATTTCCCAGACCACGGCACGGTCTTCCTCCACGTCCATGCCACGTTCGCCGACATTGCTGTTGGAGCCGATGCCGACATACAGCATCGAGCCATCGGGACTGGCTGTCATGGCCTTGGTCCAGTGATGGTTGATAACGGCGGGCAGCTTGGTCAGTTCGGTACCCGGTCCTTCGATGCTCGTCGCGCCGTCCGTATATTCAAAGCTGACCAGATTGTCCTGGTTGGCCACATAAAGCGTACCGTCGACGAAGGCCAAGCCATACGGGGCGTCGAGGCCGTCGATGAAGGTGGTTTGCAGATCGGTCTGTCCATCTCCATCCTCATCGCGCAGCAAGGTAATTCGGTCGCCTCCCTCAACGGAGCTTTTGCCACGGCTCTTGATCAATCCGGCGATAACATCCTTGGGCCGGACGGCAGGGGCATTCCCTCCGGAGCCTTCTGCGACCAGAATGTCCCCGTTAGGCAATAGCAGCATCTGCCGCGGAATTTTCAGATCCTCGGCGATGGCGGTTATGGTGAAGCCTTCGGGAACCGTCGGCAGCTCGCCGTCCCACCCTGCAGGCGTGGGGATTTCCATTGCCGGCAACAGGGTATCGCGTTGCTCCGGAAGATCAGGTTGGGCTCCGGTCTGGTCAAGATCCGGATCGCTTTGCGACTGACAGGCAGCGAGCGTAAATACGGAAGCGAGAACGGCGACCCGGTTCATGTGCGGTCTCCCCTGATATTCGCATCTCCGTAGGCTATGAAAGCCGCGAAGAAGGCGAGAAGGGTACAAAGGATCGACAAGACCAGTCCCAATGTCCCGACCGAATGCCAGCCATCGCGCGCGTGCTGAAATGCGTTGAGAACTCCCGCAAGGAACATCACCGCGACGACAACGAGATAGACAATCCCGCGGCGCCTCATATGTCTCGCTCGCCCGAAAAAAAGGCTCAAGACGGCCCATGCCAGCACGATACCGGCGAACAGATCAGCGCCGGCAATCAACCACGATGAGAAGTTGGTCCATTGAATGACTGCAGTGTTGAGGTAGGTAATGTCGGTGACAAGGGCCGCGGGGTAAAGCGCGACAGGAAAGGCCAGAAGGATTGCGTGAAGCGGGCTGCTAAAGGATCTTGAGTGCGGGAGGGTCTGATCCATCTGATTTCGGTCCTCTGCCTGCCAGGGTTACCTTGATGCTAACCCCTCACCTTGCCAAAAGTGCCGAAATTACTGAGGCACGACTACGCATGCGACTTGGCGCAGTGGGCCGCTGGTAACCGCCTAGGCGTTGACCCTCATCGCTGCGGTTCAGGATAACTTACGGCGCGAAGCCATTGTTGTCCCTTGGTACGAAACAACTGGGGAAAGCGGCAAATGGCATAATGGCGAGGCGAGAAGACTCCGGGAACCTTTAAACTCGGATTGCCGAGGGCAAACCGCGTCCGCCTCAAGAAATAACGGCCACCTGTAAGCATGGTCCGTTTATACGCCTAGTTGTCATAAATAGAACTCGCACCAATGGCAGCTCGTGGGTGACGATGCGAACAGATTGAATGCCCGGGTTTGGGGCGCTTTTCTGACCGACAGCTCACACTGGTAGCGGTCTGGCGGCTTGTGGGCCGATTGCGGCAGTCCGCTTTGGGTCGATGCGAAGCGGAGAGCTGCCATTCGCCCAGGCGCTAGTTCATGGGAAGCGAGAGCACGCCAATGGCGGAAAAAGCTTCGGACAACACGCACGCTGCCACGTACAATCGTTTCTTTCCGCGATGCGGCTTGCCTAACGCGATGCTGCGCTGCACAATCACCCGATGCGGATCGCGGTGATCGATGAGAGCCGGGCACGGGCCACGATAATCGAGGAGGGCCTGCGCGCCTTCGAAGGTTCGGAAATCTTCGTCCTTTCCGAACGCAAGGCGCTGCTGTCTCGCATTGCCGAAATCGAGCCGGACATCGTGCTGATGGATCTGGGCAACCCCGCGCGCGATGTGCTGGAGGAATATTTCGCCGTCAGCCGTGCACTAGCCCGGCCCATTGCCATATTCGTCGATGAAAGCGATGACGAGGCGATCGCCGCGTCGATCGATGCAGGCGTCTCGGCCTATGTCGTCGACGGGCTTTCCGCGCCGCGCATCCGCCCCTTGCTGGATTTGGCCGTCAAACGGTTCCATGCCTTCGCCCGTCTCGAAGAGGAGTTGGCCGAGGCGCGCGGGCGATTGCACGAACGCGACCAGGTCGACCAGGCCAAGCGCATTCTGATGGCCGAAAGGCGATGGACCGAACCCGAAGCCTATGCGGAATTACGGCGCAAGGCGATGGATTCGAACAAGCGGATCGCGGCCATCGCGGAGGCTGTGGTGACAGCACACGAGCTTATGAAAGGGGATCGATGAGCGAAAAACTGACCATTGGATTCCTGCCGCTCGTCGATGCCTGCCTGCCCATTCTGGCGCGGGAACTGGGGTTTGCGGAGGAGGAGGGGCTGGACCTCGACCTCACGCGCGATGTTACATGGGCGACCGTGCTCGACCGGCTGCTTTACGGTCATACGGATGCGGCGCATATGCTTGCGCCGCTGGCCATCGCGACGACCATGGGCATCGGACGACCGCCACAGCCGCTCGCCGCGCCATTCGTGCTTGGTCTCAATGGCAATGCGATCACCTTGCGGACCGAACTGGCGGATGCGGTCTGTCCCGATCCGGTCCTCGGCGATCCTGCCGCTGTCGGCGCGGCGCTGGCGAAGCACGCGCAAATGGCGGCTGCAAATGGTCGCAAGTTGCGGTTCGGCGTAGTGCATCGCCATTCCTCTCACAATTACATGCTGCGTTACTGGCTGTCCGCCTGCGGCATCCGCCCGGATGTCGATATCGAGATCGTCACCGTGGCCCCGCCGTTCACCGCGGATGCGTTGGAATCGGGCGAGATCGACGGATCCTGCGTCGGGGAGCCGTGGAACTCGGTCGCCGTGGATCGCGGCGCGGGGCGGATCGTGCTGGCGACCGCGCAAATCTGGCGGCGGGGCGTGGAAAAGGTTCTCGCGGTCAAGGAAGCGCGCCTTGCGGAACGCGCGGAGGCGGTGGAGGGGCTGATTCGCGCCATGCGGCAGGCGGGCAAATGGTTCGTCGATCCCGCGAACCGGTGCAGCGCAGCCGCCATTCTCGCCCGCCCGGAATATCTGGATGGTTCGGCCCAGGTGATCGGTCGGGCCATCGCGGAT
>NZ_LWFF01000343.1 GCF_001635685.1 Erythrobacter sp. HI0063 | reverse complement strand
GGCTGATCATCCTCTCAGACCAGCTATGGATCGTCGACTTGGTAGGCCATTACCCCACCAACTATCTAATCCAACGCGGGCCCATCCAAAGGCGATAAATCTTTGGTCCGAAGACATTATCCGGTATTAGCAGTCATTTCTAACTGTTATTCCGAACCTAAGGGCAGGTTCCCACGCGTTACGCACCCGTGCGCCACTAGACCCGAAGGTCTCGTTCGACTTGCATGTGTTAGGCATGCCGCCAGCGTTCGTTCTGAGCCAGGATCAAACTCTCAAGTTTGTGTCACTTACCTGTAAGGTACGGCGGTTAAGCCGCTAACCGAACAAGCAAGAGCTTCAAGGAGCCGATACCTGCACTGTCAAACGTAATGGATACGAATGAACATGCATCATCACATCCAATGCGTGGAGCACTGGAAGGATGTGGCAATCGGCTTGGTTACTGGTATCCGGAGCCTTAAAATCCCCGGACCAGGCGCCGTCGCCCACATGTCCCTTCATCAAAAACCAACGATGTCAAAGAGCCGCTCAACAATGTAATGAGGGACAGCTTTCGTTCCCCCAGTTTTCACCGGGGGGACCGGCTGTCTCTCGATGTTGGCGACCGTTGCGGTGGGCGGTGGAAGCCGCCAGCGCCGCGTCGGTGAGGTCCATCTAGGGGGGGTTCGGGATTCGGTCAACGGCTTTTTGCAATTTTGTTTCGTCTAGGTCGAAAAATGGCTGAATTCTCCCGTTTTTCGGGCCAATTTTTTCGGATCGATTAGGCCTTCAGAATGGAGCCCGGCAGCGAATCCGGCCAAAAACGACATTCCGGGGTCCGATTCACGGCCATTTTTCGGTGAATCGGGTCGGCTCAGAACGGGTGAATCGGTGAATCGGGTGCCGCTGAAGCCATAGAATCGGATGATTCCCGATTTGCGGCCCGAATCTCCCGCTAAGATTCGGCGATTCGCGAATCCCCACCTCGCCTTGGTAACGATTCGGCTTTACCCCTCAGGTCCATGAATGGTCCGGATCCCAGGTCGCAGTCGCCGCAAGACGAAGCGGACAGCCCGCCGCCTACGCGCGCGCACGGGAGTCTATATACGGACGACGATGCAGGCGGCTTCGGTGGCCGTGTCCGCCATGCGCTGGCCTGGCGTTACGGCAGCCAGATCGCAGCGCAGGTCATCACCTGGGTTTCCACCCTTATGGTGGTGCGCCTGCTCGAACCGAGCGATTACGGTCTTTTCGCGATGAGCCAGGTGGTGCTGGCCGCCCTCGCCTTCATGAACGGGTGGGGCTTTGCCAATTCGCTGGTGCAGGAAGCGGAAATCGATCGCCGGAAGGTCGGACAGGTCTTCGCGCTCCTCCTGCTTCTCAACGGAACGCTTGCGGTGGCGCAGTTCCTGATCGCCCCCCTCGCGGCAGACTATTATGGCGAGCCGATCGTGGCCGACATGCTCCGCGTCCAGGCGGTCCTGTTCCTGACCACGCCCTTCATCGCTTTGCCCAGCGCCCTGCTGTCGCGCGAGATCGCCTTCCGCTCGCAGGGAGTGGCCAATATGGCGGGCGCCGTCACCGGGGCGGTCAGCGCGCTGACGCTGGCCTGGATGGATTTCGGTGTCTGGGCGTTGGTCTACGCGCCGATCCTCGCTTTTTCCGCGCGGGCCATAGTGCTGACCGCGACCTCGCGCCTGCTGGTCTGGCCAGTGTTCGATTTCCGCGGCGCGGGTGCGATGGTGAGCTATGGCGGTGCGATGACGGTGGTCCAGCTGTTGTGGATCGTCCAGAGCCAGAGCGACATCTTCATCGCAGGTCGCGTCTTCGAGCCCTACGATCTGGGCCTCTACTCCGAAGCCCTGTTCCTCACCCTGATCGTGACCGGGCGTTTCCTGCCCCCGCTCAACGACGTGGCCTTTCCCGTCTATGCGGAAATGCACAAGCAGGGCCGACCGCTGGGGGATTATTTCGTGCGCACGCTGCGCGCCGTCGCTCTGGTCACGGCCCCCATCTATATCGGGCTTGCCTTGACCGCGCCCGAAGCGATCGGGACCGTCTTCGGCGAGAAATGGCTGCCCATGGCACCGATCGTGGCAGGGCTTGCGGTCGTCATGCCCGCCATGGCGCTGCAGATCGTGTGCGCGCCCGCCACCAACGCGACCGGCCATGCGCGCATCTCCGTCTATAGCGGATTGATCGGAGCGGTGGTTTTCCCGGCCTGCTTCCTCGTCGGGATCGCGAGCGGGCCGTTCGGGCTGGTTCAGGCCTGGTGGGTAGCAGCGCCGACATTGCTGATCGCCACGCTGGTCATGACCCTCCCCATCGTGGGCGTGGGCGCGATGCAATTCCTGCGGGCGATCTTTCCGGCGGCGGTGGGATGCCTTGCCATGGCTCTCGCAGTGACGGGCTTGCGGATGATTCTGCCCGACTGGCCCGCATTCCTCCGCCTGATCGCCTTCGCAACGGCCGGTGCGGCAACCTACGCCGCAGTGATGTGGTTCGGCTGGCGCGCGCTGGTCGATGAAAGCCTGGCACTGATCAGGCGGCGGCCCTTATCCGTGCCAGAGCCCGGCGATCGAATCCAAACCACATCGGGTTGAGCCGCGGGCGCAGGCGATCGAGGTAGAGACTGTAGACGCTTGCCAGCCGCGTCGGGATCATGCGCGCGCCTTCGTTCCGCATGATGTCGCTGAGGATCCGGTTCTGGAAATGGCGCAAGGCGTAATTCTCCATGCGCCCGGCCTGCCGCCGCAAACCTTTGGGCGTGATCGGATTGGGCTCGCAATAGAAGCCCGCACCCAGGCACTGGACGACCGCGCCCCAGCGAAAATCGCGATCGGCGCCGATATCGGTGTTGGCAAGCGCGTTGATGAGCGAATCGTCGCCGATGAGATCGTCCGGCAGGCGCACGCCGCTGTCTCGAAGGGATCGCACGAAAGCGCCGCTCAACGCATAACAATCGCCGAACAGGCCCTGCTCTGCTCGCATGGACCGCTGATAGAATGCCTTGCTCCTCCCATTGAGCGGCAGTGCGGCGGCGGCGTTGGCTTCGGGATTGCGCGTCAGGCATTGGCCGAGCGCTACGACCGATCCGGGCGCCAAAACTGCATCGCCATCGACGAAGACGTACATATCGGCCTCGGGCGCCTCGCCGAGAACGAAGCGGTTCCAGCTGCGCGCCTTGCCGCCTTGTTCGTATTCGACCAGCCGGACGCCCCGCTCCGCATGATCGCGCACGATTGCGGCGGTCCGATCGCTGCTGCCATTGACCACCACCGTCACGCCGACACCGGCATCGTCCAGAGGCAGGCTGGCGAGGCAGGCGGCGATACGCCGCTCTTCATTATGCGCCAGGACGATAATTGCTGTCTGCATGAGTGCTCTGGTGTTCCGCTACCGGCGCAGGGCCGTTGCAGCGACGGTGTAGGGCGGCAAGATTAGAAAAGGCTTTCCGGCTGCCAATCCCCCGACAGTCCGCAGGTTCCTGCCTTGCGCATTGCCGGATGTGTCCACGCTTCCCATGTTGCTTTCCGTGCCTCCTGATACTGCCGTAAATTCAAAACCGATCGACGCCGAAAGCTGGGCGGTCCTCAAGCGGTTCCTGCCCTATCTGTGGCCGAGCGAGAATTCGGGTCTGCGGCGCCGGATCGTCATCGCCCTTGTCTTGGTCCTGCTGACCAAGGCGGTCACGCTGGCCCTACCCTTCGCTTACAAGCGTGCGGTCGATGCGATGACGGGCGAGGTAGGCGAGGCCGCAATGCTCGCCATGGCGCTGGTGCTTGCCTACGGGCTGGGGCGCTTTGCGGGCACGGCCTTCGACAATCTCAGGAACATCGTGTTCGAACGCGTGGGCCAGGAGGCGACGCGGCATCTGGCCGAAGACGTGTTCCGCCGGCTCCACAGCCTGTCGCTACGCTTCCACCTGTCGCGCCGCACGGGCGAGGTTACCAAGATCATCGAGCGCGGGACGAAGAGCATCGATTCCATGCTCTATTTCCTGCTCTTCAACATCGCGCCGACAATCATCGAATTGGTTGCCGTGGGCGTCATCTTCTATCTCAATTTCGGCTGGGGGCTCGTGGCGGCAACGGCGCTGACAGTGGTCGCCTATATCGTCGTCACACAGCGCATCACCGAATGGCGTACGCATCTGCGGCGCGAGATGAACGATCTCGACGGCACAGCCCTGTCGCGCGCGGTGGATTCGCTGCTGAATTACGAGACGGTCAAATATTTCGGCGCCGAACACCGCGAGGAAGAACGCTACGCCCAGTCGGCCCGCGCCTATTCCGAAGCGGCTATCAAGTCCGACGCTTCGCTCGGCATGCTCAATATCGCGCAGGCGCTGATCACCAACCTGCTGATGGCGGGCGCGATGGCCTATACCGTGTGGGGGTGGAGCCGGGGCAACCTGACAGTCGGCGATCTCGTTTTCGTGAACACCTATCTGATGCAGTTATTCCGCCCGCTCGATCTGCTCGGCTTCGTCTATCGCACGATCCGGCAGGGCATGGTCGACATGGCGCAGATGTTCAATCTGATGGACACGGCAGTCGAGGTTGCGGACAGACCCGGCGCGCCCGCGCTGGTGGTGCGCCGCCCGACGCTCGCTTTCGAGAATGTCCGCTTCGGCTACGAGCCCGAACGCACGATCCTCCACGATCTGAGCTTCGAGGTCCCGGCAGGCAGCCACACCGCCATCGTTGGGCCATCGGGCGCAGGCAAGAGCACGATCGCGCGGCTGCTGTTCCGTTTCTACGATCCCTGGAGCGGACGCATCCTGATCGACGGGCAGGATATTTCCGAGGTCCGGCAGAAGAGCCTGCGCGCCGCGATCGGCATCGTCCCGCAAGACAGCGTGCTGTTCAACGACACGGTGGGCTACAACATCGCCTATGGTCGCGAGGGCGCGAGCGCCGACGAAGTCGAGCAGGCAGCACGCGATGCCGCGATCCTGCCCTTCATCCAATCCCTCCCCGAAGGATTCGATACCGAAGTGGGCGAGCGCGGCTTGAAACTGTCGGGCGGCGAGAAGCAGCGCGTCGCCATCGCACGCACGCTCCTTAAAGATCCGCCGATCCTTCTATTGGACGAAGCGACGAGCGCGCTCGATTCGCGGACCGAGCAGGGCATTCTGGCGACGCTGGACCGCGTATCGGAACATCGCACCACGCTGGCGATAGCGCACCGCCTGTCGACCATTGCCGATGCCGATGCGATCCTGGTGCTGGAGCACGGCCGCCTTGCCGAGCGCGGCACGCATTCCGAACTCCTGCGCGCGGATGGCCTCTACGCCGAAATGTGGGCGCGTCAGGCGGGGGAGCAGGAGGAGGCCTGAGGCCCCCTCCCCTTTCTAAAGGATCACTCCAGTCCCATATCCGCGCTCGACAGGTCGAGCGAGGCCGCCGGGATCACTTCGACATCGGGCCGGATCGCGCGCAGATCGTCGAGAAATTCGCTCGCATTCCCGACCACGATAATGGTCGCGCCATCGGCGGTGATATAATCGCCCGCCGCCTTGGCCGCCGCTTCCGGCGACACCGCCTGCAGGCGTTCGGCATAGCGCGCCGCTTCGGCAGGCTCGAGGCCGTCCAGCATCAGATTGGCGACGATAGCGTTGAACCCGCCCGACGTTTCCAGGCTGCGCGCATAATTGCCGCCCAGATAGAGCCGACGGCGATTCAACAGATCGTCGGCCACCGCTTCGTTACCCAGCCGGTCGAATTCGTCGAGAAAGACCTGCACCACCTCGTCCGCGGTCGAATTCTGAGTCTGGGAAGACGCCACCAGCCGATCGGTGATGAGCCCGCTGCCCGCGCCATAGCTGATCGAACGCTTGGTCCGGACCTCTTCGAAGAGGCGCCCGCTCGATCCGCCGCCCAGAATCGCATTCGCGATTTCGAGAGCGTAATAGTCGCTATCGGTGCGCGAGGGCGCGCGCATCCCGGCATAGACCGCCGCCTGCCCCGCATCGGGCATGTCGATCACGATCGTGCGGACGGGCTCGCCCGCGCCGGTCGGCTCAGCGATTTCGGCCGGCGGCGCGCTGGCCACCTGCCAGTCCCCGAACAGCGCGTTGGTGAGAGCGACAGCCTGCTCCGGCGCGATCCCACCGCTGACGATCACCTTGGTGCGGGCGGGATGCCAATAGGTCTCGCGGTGCCGGACCAGATCCTCGCGCGTCAGCGAAGCGAGGCTTGCCTGCGTCCCGCCCGGCAGCGTCCCGTACGGTGCATCGCCATAGAGGACGGGCCGCGCGACCATGCTGGCGAGCGCGCCCGGATCCTTCAGACTGACCGCCAGCCCATCGATCGCCCGCTTGCGCTCGCGTTCGAACGCATCCTCGGGATAGGTCGCGCCCTTGATCACTGAGGCGAGAACCTCGCCCGCCGCCGCCATATTGGCGACCGGCGCGGTCAGGCTGAAGAACGATCCTTCCGACCCCGCCGTCGCGCCGAAGCTGGCGCCCAATGATTCGAGCTTCTGCGCGATCTCCTGCGCGCTCATCTCCGCCGTGCCCTGATCGGCGATGCTGGCCGCCATATTGGCAAGGCCCGCCTTCATGCGCGGATCGCTGATCGATCCGCCGGGGACGAGCACTGTCATCGTCGCGATCGGCACATCGCCCGTCTGCGCCGCGACGACCGAGACGCCGTTCGCCAGATCGCGCTCGACGATTGCTGGGCGCTCGACGCTCGGCACAGTACCGGGGCCGGGAGGGTCCTGCCTCTGGCCTTCGGGGAGAACCGACAACGGCTCGCCCGTCGCGGCGGGCAGGCTGCGGAAGGTCGGCATCGGCACCGGATTGGCATAGGCTGCCGGATTTTCCTCGCCCGCGACATAGCGCATATCGACGCGCGCCTGCGGGTCGAGCCATTTCGCCGCAACGCGCTGGACGTCTTCTACGGTCACGCGCCCGATCGCTTCCAGCCGCGCGTCGGCGGCGCGGGGATTGCCGGTCGATACCAGCGCTTCGCCCAGTTCGAATGCCCGCCCGCGCGCCGTTTCGCGGCGGCGAAGTGAATCGGAGAACAGCTCGCTCTTCGCTTCGGCCAATTCGGCGGCGGTGATCGGTTCGGACCGGACACGATCGAGTTCGGCTTCCAGCACGGCTTCCACCGCATCGACGTCGGCCTGCGGATTGGTGATCGCGAAGCTGGCGAGGAAGCCGCCCTCCTCGCTTTCGGAATAGAAGAAGGACGCATCGACCGCCTGGCCGCTGCGCACCAGCGCATCGTAGAGGCGGCTGTTCTGTCCGCGCGCCATCACGGCGGCCAGAACGTCGAGCGCGGCGCTGTCCGCCTCGCCCGAGCCGGGCGCCTTCCACAAGGTGCCCGCGACCGGCAGAGGCACGTTGGGCGCGGTGGCGACGAAGCTGCGCGGCTGGGTGCGCTGGGGCTCGCGTGCGGAAATCGTCAGATCGACCGGATCGGCGCGGCGCGGAATGTCGGCGAAATAGTCGTCCACCAGCGCGCGCAGATTGTTCATATCGAAATTGCCCGCCACGATCAGCGTCGCGGTGTCCGGACCGTAATAGGCCTGGTGGAAGGCGCGCGCATCGTCGAGCGTGGCGCTGTCCAGATCCTCGATCGAACCGATCCCCGGACGCCGCTGGGGCAGAACGTCATAGGCGTTTTCCGCGATCACGAAGCGCTGGAACCGGCCATAGGGCGGCGCGAGGACGCGCTGGCGCAATTCCTCCTTCACCACGTCGCGCTCGCGGTCGAAAACTTCCTGGTCGACCACCGGCTTGAACATGCGTTCGCGGTGCGTCCACAGCATGGTTTCGAGATAGGCTGCCGGAACGGTCTCGTAATAATTGGTGCGATCGGCCCCGGTCGAAGCGTTGCGCGTGCCGCCGACATCGGCGGTGAGGCCGTATATCTGGTTGTAGAACATGTTCTCGGTCTTGCGGCTGAGAATGTGTTCGAAGAGGTGGGCGAAGCCGCTGCGGCCTTCGGGATCATGCTTCGATCCGACTTCGTACCAGAGCGAGGTGGTGACCTGCCCGGTGCTGTCGTCCGGCAGCGCGATGACGCGCAGACCGTTGTCGAGCGTCCATTCGGTGAAGGCGATTTCCGGCGCGGACAGCGTTGCTTCCTGCGCCAGCACCGGTGCCGTTGCACCGGTGGCGAGCGCGATGGCGGCGGCGCCTGCGGCAAGGATGGTACGATACATGATTGGAAAACCCCTTCCCCATTGGTTCATGGGCACGGACCGTAGCGGCCAGCCGCGCGAGAGCAACCGTGGGGCCGCACCTATCTGCCAAGGTCAGACGATTATCGGCAAACGGCATGCATCGGGGTTGCAACGGCCTCGCATCCGCCGCGCATCGGGTTGTGTTGCAATGCAGCATCGGCCATAGGGGCCGCTCATTCTTGCCGCGCGTTTTCGCCGCGGCCCAGACCCACGGACAGACCATGCTCAACACCAGCGCAATCAAGCGCGACTGGCTTTCGAACATCCGCGCCGACATCCTTGCCGGGATCGTCGTGGCGCTGGCGCTTATTCCCGAAGCGATCGGCTTCTCGATCATTGCGGGCGTCGATCCGCGCGTTGGACTTTATGCTTCGGTCGCGATCGCGATGGTGATCGCGTTTACCGGCGGGCGGCCCGGCATGATCAGCGCGGCGACCGCGGCGGTGGCCGTGGTGGTGATCCCGCTGGTGCGGGAATACGGAGTCGAATATCTCTTCGCCGCGACGATCCTGATGGGCGTGTTCCAGGGCATCGCCGCGCTGCTGCGGCTTGACCTGTTGATGCAGTTCGTCAGCCGCAGCGTCATCACCGGCTTCGTCAACGCGCTCGCGATCCTGATCTTCATGGCGCAATTGCCGCAACTGCTCCCCGGCAATCCCGGCGTCGGCATGGAGGCCTGGATCATGGTCGCCGCCGCATTGGCGATCATCTACCTCTTCCCGCGCCTCACTACCGCCATCCCCAGCCCGCTGGTCGCGATCGTGGTGCTGACCGCCTTGGCCATCTGGCTGGACACGCCGGTCAACACGGTGGCCGATATGGGCGAGCTGCCCGAAGGCCTGCCCTATTTCGTCCTCCCCGATGTGCCGCTGACCTGGGAAACGTTTCAGATCATCGCGCCCTATTCGCTGACGATGGCGGCGGTCGGCCTCCTCGAATCGCTGCTGACCGCCCAGATCGTCGATGACATGACGCATACCGGATCGAACAAGCGCCGCGAAAGCGCAGGGCAAGGCGTGGCCAATGTGGTCGCCGCCCTGTTCGGTGGCATGGGCGGCTGCGCGATGATCGGCCAGTCGGTCATCAATGTGACGAGCGGCGGGCGCGGGCGCCTGTCCACCTTCGTCGCCGGTCTTTCGCTTCTCATCATGCTGTTCCTGCTCGGCGGTCTGGTCGGCCAGGTGCCGATGCCTGCGCTGGTGGCGATCATGATCATGGTCTCGATCGGAACCTTCAGCTGGAATTCGATTCCCAACCTCGCCAAGCATCCCTGGCAGTCGAGCATCGTCATGCTGACGACGGTCGGCGTGGTCGTGGCGACGCATAACCTCGCCCTCGGCGTGGCGGCGGGCGTGCTGTTGTCGGGCGCCTTCTTCACCCAGAAGGTGATGACCCTGTTCGAAGTCGTGCGGACCCGAACCAGCGGACCGGAAGGCGACATCGCGACCTACACCGCCAAGGGCCAGATCTTCTACGCCAGCGTGGAACGGTTCGAGGCGGCACTCGGCCCGGAAAGCACGCAGGACGATCCCGCCGACCATGTTGTGATCGACGTGTCGAAAGCGCATTTCTGGGACATCAGCGCGGTCGGCGCGCTCGACAAGGTGGTGGAACGGATGCGCCGCAACGGCCGCAGCGTTCAGGTCGTCGGCCTC
This sequence comes from Erythrobacter sp. HI0063, assembly GCF_001635685.1. Classification (GTDB taxonomy): domain Bacteria; phylum Pseudomonadota; class Alphaproteobacteria; order Sphingomonadales; family Sphingomonadaceae; genus Qipengyuania. The sequence goes on along the minus strand of NZ_LWFF01000343.1, from coordinate 3,952 downwards.
AATCGGGCCAGCGCCGATCTGGTCGACAAGTTCGCATTGACGGACAAGACCGGAGTCGAAATCGGGCTCGCGCCGCACCCGTAAGGCTTTTCAGGCGGCGCGGGTCTTCAGCATCTGCTCCGCCTGATCGGTCGAGCGGCGCGCCGCGTTCGCCAATTCTTTCACTTCGCGCGCGACGACCGAGAAACCCGCACCGTGATCGCCCGCCCGCGCCGCTTCGATCGTGGCGTTGAGGGCCAGCATCTGGGTCTGGGTGGCGATGCCGGAAATCGTGGTGACGATGCGCTGGACCTCGCCCAGCATCCGTTCAAGCTCCGCGCTCCGGTCCCCGAGTTTTTCGCGCAGTGATTCGCTGTCGGCGAGCTGGGAGTGGGCGGCGTTTTCCAGCTCGACCTCGCGCGTGATATCGGTGGCGAGCTTCACGACGCGAAAAGGCTTGCCCTCCAGGTCCATCACCGGATTATAGGTCGCCTGGATCCAGATCTCCCGACCGCTGCGATCGACGCGGCAGAACCGCCCCGAAGCATGGTTTCCACCCCTCAACCGATCCCAGAACCGGCGATAATCCTCGCTCTGCGAATGACCCGCCGTGCATAGCATCCGGTGATGCCGGCCGATCAGCTGGTCATGGCGATAGCCGAACAGGTCCAGAAAGATCGCATTGGCTTCCAGTATCTCGCCATCGAGACCGAATTCGACGACCGCATGCGAGTGGCGCACAGCGTCCGAAAGGGCCTGGAAATGCGATTGGCGGAGCGTCTCTGCCGTTATGTCGGTGGCGATTTTCAGCACACCGGTCACCGTGCCATCGGTACTGCGAACCGGATTGTAATTCGCGCGCAGGCGGACGATCGAACCATCCCTGGCCGTACGGCGATACGTCCCCTGATCGGGCTTGCCATCGGCAAGGTTTCGCCAGAAGGCGCGATAGTCTTCGGACGCCGCGTAGTCTTCGTTGCAAAACAGACTGTGGTGCCGCCCGGCGATTTCCGCGAGTTCATACCCCATCGCGTCGAGAAAGAGGCGGTTCGCCCAGACGATCGTACCATTGAGCCCGAATTGCGCGCACAGATTGGTCTGCGTCAACGCATCCCAGGCAGCCTCTATCTTTTCCGCTCTAGCCAGAGTGCAGTCTTGCATAATGTCGGCCGTTACCGACAATTGATTAAGGTGCGGTAATCGGGCGATCCGGGCGGGACGTAATTATCGTGAAACCGCCCGGATACCGTATCGGTCAGGCAGGTCGCCGTGCGAACAGGCCGAAGCTGGCGATGATCGCGTAGCAGATCGCCGGAAGGATCAGCGCGAAGGCAAGGCTGCCCGAAAGATCCGCCAGCGCGCCGAAGGCCAGCGGCACGACCGCGCCGCCGAAGATCGCCACGTTGATGATCCCCGATCCGTCCGCCGCGCGGGGGCCCAGTTTCTCGCAGGCGAGCGAGAAGATGGTCGGGAACATGATCGAATTCATCAGGCCGACTGCGAGCAGCGTGTAACCGGCCAAGGTTCCGCTGGTGACGGCGCTGATGACGATGAGCAGGATCGCGCCGGTGGCATTGAAGGCGAGGATCTTGCCCGGCGAGAAAATCCGCAGGACCGCCGATCCGATAAACCGGCCCACCATCGCGCCGCCCCAATACAGGCCGATCATCCAGCCGATGACGCTTTCGGGCTGACCGAGGACGCGCTCCAGAGCGAGGTAGTTGATGATGATCGATCCGATCGAGACCTCGGCCCCGACATAGAGGAAAATGCACAGCGCGCCGAAACCGAACCGCTTGCGCTTAAGAAGGTCGAGACCGGCAAGGCCCGAGGACGCTTCGTGCTTTTCGCCCTGCAGCCGGTTGCGGAACATCCACACGGCCAGCGCGACGAGCCCGATCAGGACAGCGACGCCGAGATAGCCCTGCCAGATCGCCTCGCTCTCCGCTTGCCTGTAGGCCTGGAGTTCGGCGCCCGACAATTGATCGGCGGTGATGGTGGCGAGGCTGCCGAGAATCACGACCGAGCCGACGAGCGGGAAGATCGTGGTGCCCAGCGAATTGAACGCCTGCGCAAAGGTCAGGCGGCTATGCGCGGTCTTTTGCGGGCCGAGCAGCGAGATCAGCGGATTGGCGACCACCTGCACGATCACAACGCCGCTTGCGAGCACGAACAGCGCCAGCAGAAACACCCAGTATGTCGCGGTCTGGCTGGCGGGAATGAACATCAGACACCCCACCATCATGGTGACGAGCCCCGCCACCGCACCGCGCATATAGCCCAGCCGCTTGACCAGCTTGGCCCCCGGAATGCCGATCAGGAGATAGGCGGTGAAGAAGCAGAACTGCACCAGCATGGCCTGGGTGTAGTTGAGCGTGAACAGCTCTTTCAGCTTGGGAATGATCACATCGTTGAGCGAGGTGATCCCGCCGAAGATGAAGAACAGGCCGAAGACGAAATATTGCAGGCCCGGCGCCTCGACAGGCGGCGTGTCGGTATCGATCGGAGTGGGGTCGGTGCTCGACGCGATGTCGGGGGCAAGTGCCATCGTCTGTTTCCTCTTCTGATATCCCGCAGGTTCTACGCCTGCGTAACCGGTTTCATTGGCGGTATTGCGACCTTGCCGGCAAGTCCATCGCAATCGCGCGCTGGCAGCATCGCCGTAACGGGCGTCACGCGGGCGGCGCCGGGCAATAGCGTTGCAGATATTCGCCATGGCCGGGCATATGCTCGACGAGGAAGCGGATCGATTGTTCGATTCCGTCGACCTCCTTCGCCACGCCCTGATCGGCGATGCCGTGCGCCATCACATTGTGACCGCCCATCGCGATGCCCTGCCCCATCATCACCGCCGCCCAGCTGGTTTCGGTGAACAATTCATCGTCCTCGCGGAAGATCTGGCCGTTGGCGCGGAACAGCTCCATCTTCTCTGTCAGGCTGTCCGGCACGCTCATCGTGCGGCAGTAATTCCAGAATTCGGAATCGTCGCGCGCGGTGGCGTGATAATGCAGGATAAGGAAATCCCGGATTCGCTCGTATTCCTTGTTGGTCAAACGATTGAAGGCGCTGCGCTGCGTTTCGGTAATGCCGTCCAGCGACAGCAGCGCGACCAGCTTGTTGATCCCGGTGTTTATGAGGTGGATCGAGGTCGATTCGAGCGGTTCCATGAAGCCTGCCGCTAGGCCCAGCGCCACGACGTTGTGGTTCCAGAACTTGCGGCGGCGCCCGGTGACGAAGCGCAGGAAATTGGGATCGGCGGTCGGCTTGCCCGCCATGTTGGCGACCAGGATATCGTGCGCCTCGGCGCCTTCCATATGGGCGCTCGCATAGACGTGGCCGTTGCCGTTGCGGTGCTGCAGCGGGACCTGCCATTGCCAGCCCGCCCGATGTGCGGTGGCGCGGGTGAAGGGCGGCGGGGGCGATCCGTCGTCGCGCTTGCACGGCAAGGCCACCGCCCGGTCGCAGGGCAGCCAATGCGTCCATTCCTCGTACCCGGTCTCCAGCGCCTGTTCGATCAGGAGCCCGCGAAACCCGCTGCAATCCACGAACAGGTCGCCTGCGATCGTGCTGCCGTCTTCCAGCACCAGAGCCGCGACATCGCCGCTTTCCCCGTCGCGCCGCACCTCGGCCACCCGCCCCTCGCGCCGTACGACGCCGCGCTTTTCGGCATAGGCGCGCAGGAAACGCGCATAGGCGCCCGCATCGATGTGATAGGCGTAATTCATCGGCGGCATGTCGTCGCGCTTATAGTCTTCGGTGCGCGCGAACTTGCCGAAATGAGCGGCCATCGTTTCGAGGTTGAAGACCTGGATCGGGCGCTTGTCCCCGCGCATGCGGTTGCGCTGCCACAGATGGTGGAAGGACACGCCGTCCACCTCGTATCCGTAATTGCCGAAGGGGTGGATGTAGCTGTCGCCCAGATTGCCCCAGTTCACGAACTGGATGCCGAGCTTGAAAGTGCCCTGCACTGCGG
>NZ_LWFF01000342.1 GCF_001635685.1 Erythrobacter sp. HI0063 | reverse complement strand
CTATGCCCGTCGCCTGATCGACCAGGCCGGCGTGCCGGAGGTCGACGCGATCGACGGTTTGCCGCCTGCGGTCGCGTTGCAGCAGCAGCGCGGCTCGGCCAACGCGCGATCCTCGGTCGGCAGCGTGACGACGATCTCCAGCCTGGTGCGGATGCTTTATTCCCGCGTCGGCGAATATCCGCGCCATCAACCCATGCTCTATGCGGAGGATTTCTCCCCCAACACGGTCGCCGGCGCCTGCCCGACCTGTCACGGCATCGGGCGCGTCTATGACGCGACCGAAGAGACCATGGTTCCTGACGACAGCCTCACCATTCGCGACCGGGCGATCGCCGCCTGGCCGACCGCCTGGCATGGCCAGAACCTGCGCGATATCCTCGTTTCGCTCGGCTATGACGTCGATACGCCGTGGCGCGACCTGCCGAAAAAGGATCGCGACTGGATCCTCTTCACTGAAGAGGCACCGACGGTGCCGGTCTATGCGGGCCTGACGCCCGCACAGACCCGGACGGCGCTCAAGCGCGGCATGGAGCCGAGCTACCAGGGCACCTTCACCGGCGCGCGCCGTTATGTGCTGGAAACCTTCGCCAACACTAAAAGCGCGCTGATGAAGAAGCGCGTCTCGCAATATATCATCGGCCGCGATTGCCCGACCTGCGACGGCAAGCGCCTGAAGCGCGAAGCCCTGTCCGTGAAGTTCGCGGGCCTTGACATTGCCGAGCTCGGCGACCTGACGGTGTTGAAACTCCGGGATTTGCTCACGCCCGTCGCGCATGGCGAATACGGGGGCGCCGCGGCGGTCCCGAAGGGCCATGTCCTCGGCAAGGCGGCCCGCGATGCGGCGGTCGAACGGCGAGTCGCGGCAGGAGGTTCGGCGCACAAGGCTGCGCCCGACGTACGCCGCACGCCCAATCTCTCCGACGAGAAGCGGGTCGCCGCCCAACGCCTTGCCTGCGAATTGATCGAGCGGCTGGATCCGCTGATCGATCTTGGCCTTGGCTACATTTCGCTCGACCGCAGCACGCCGACGCTCTCCTCCGGAGAGCTGCAGCGCTTGCGGCTTGCCACGCAATTGTCGTCACAGCTTTTCGGCGTGGTCTATGTGCTTGACGAGCCTTCGGCAGGGTTGCACCCGGCAGATGGCGAAGCCTTGCTCACCATCCTCGAGCGTCTCAAGGCGGCGGGTAACTCCCTGTTCGTCGTCGAACATGATCTCGACGTGATCCGCCGCGCGGAATGGCTTGTCGATGTCGGGCCAGGAGCCGGGGAAAAGGGCGGTGAAGTCCTCTACAGCGGGCCGATAGAGGGGCTTGCCGACGTCGAGACTTCGATCACCCGCCGCTACCTGTTCGCAGAGCCGCTCCGCAGTGAGCGCACACCGCGCGATCCCAAGGCATGGCTACGCCTGGAAGGGATCAGGCGGAACAATCTCCATGGTCTCGACGTAAAGTTTCCCATCGGCTGCTTCACCGCTGTCACCGGCGTCTCGGGATCGGGCAAATCCAGTCTTGTCAGTCAGGCGCTGCCCGAGCTCGTCACGGAACACCTCGGCGGCTCCCCCGTGGCCGAGGAGGAGGCTATCGATCCGCTGCTCGATGTTGCGCAGAACGACACTGAAGGACGCATTGTCGCAGGCATGGAGCATGTTCGCAGGCTGGTGCGGGTCGATCAGAAACCGATCGGTCGCACGCCGCGCTCGAACCTGGCCACCTACAGCGGCATGTTCGACCATGTGCGACGGATCTTCGCTGATACGCCGCTCGCCCGCCGGCGGCACTACAGCCCGGGAAGGTTCTCGTTCAACGTTGCGCAAGGCCGCTGCCCTGTGTGCGAGGGCGAGGGATACGTCATGGTGGAGCTGCTGTTCCTGCCGAGCGTTTTTGCCCCGTGCTCGACCTGTCATGGCTCTCGCTACAACCCGCAAACGCTCGAAGTCGAATGGAACGGGCGCAATATCGCCCAGGTGCTCGAACTGACGGTCGACGATGCGTGCGATTTCTTCGCTGGCGAGGCATCTGTGATGCGCTCCCTCGATGTGTTGCGAGAGATCGGTCTTGGCTATCTGAGGCTCGGTCAGCCGGCGACCGAGCTGTCTGGGGGGGAGGCGCAGCGCATCAAGCTGGCGACTGAACTGCAACGCGCTCAACGCGGCAACACCATCTACATCCTCGACGAGCCAACTTCGGGGCTTCATCCCTCCGACAGCGACCGGCTGATGCAACACCTGCAGGGCCTCGTAGACGCCGGCAATACCGTCGTGGTCGTCGAACATGACATGCGCGCCATCACACAGGTGGACTGGATCATCGACCTTGGACCGGGGGCCGGGGAAGATGGGGGCCGTATCGTTGCCAGCGGCGTCCCTGACGTCGTTGCGGAAGCGGAAGGCAGCCTCACCGCCCGCTATCTCAAGTCGGCGCTGTAGGTCGTAAATCTGGTCGAAGGCACGTCGATCAGGTGCACCTCAAACCCACGCTGGAATGGGTCGATTCTGGATGCGAGAGCCGGCGAGGTGTCACCGCGGATTGACGCGGCTCAGGGTTCGATTGCCCGTGAGGTGGGCCATGTTCGTGTGATACGCGGCGTGGCGGACGGCCAATCGCTGGCCATCCGCCACGCTTGCTTTGTGCAGACCTTATCCATGGAGATGGCCCTCACGTGGTTCGTCGAAACGCCCCGTCTTAATTCCCTGCTGCGATTTCCTCGACGAGTTTGGCACAGAAGGCGGGCAAATCATCGGGATCGCGGCTGGTAACAAGCCCGTTGTCGACCACGACTTCCTCATCGGTCCATGTACCGCCGGCGTTCTCGATATCGACCTTCAGCGTCGGGTAGGACGTCAAGGTGCGACCCTTGAGCACGTCCGCCTCGATCAATGTCCAGGGTGCATGGCATATAGCCGCGACAGATTTTTTCTGATCGAAGAATGCCCGGATGAAACCGATTGCCTCGTCGCTGCCGCGCAGCTTGTCGGCACCGACGGTCCCTCCGGGCACGACAAGTCCGTCGAAATCGTCGGCTTTGACATCGGAAAACGTCTTGTCGATAGTATAGCTGCCGCCCTCGTCAAGATCGCCATTGACTGTGCGAGCCTTGCCCGGTTCAAAACTGACCACGGTCACTTTGCCACCAGCGTCCTCGACAGCTTGCTTGGGCTTCGAGAATTCTGGTTCTTCCGTCCCGCGGGGTGCGATCAGAATGGCAACTGATTTGCCTTCTAAAGTCATAATTTATCTCCTATTCCGTCGAAGACCAAGGTCAGGTGCCCGCCTTGAGCACGACCTTCGTCCAACCAGCATCACGCTTGTCGAAATGCTTGAAGGCGCCCGAGCCCGCCGCCGGCTGGGCCGTCACCGCGCTCCAAGGATCAGCCGTCCGCCAACGCCTGCGCCGCCGCCTCGGCCACGCCCTGGTCCTGCTTGCCGTTGCCGCCTAACACGCCCACCGCGCCGATCACCGTCTCGCCCTCCTTGATGGGCACGCCCCCGGCGAAGATCATCACCTTGCCATCGTTGGAGGCATGGATGCCATAGAAGTCGGCGCCCGGCTGGGCGAGCTTCGCCAGCGCCTTGGTCTCGACGTCGAACGCACGCGCCGTCCACGCCTTGTCGATCGCGATGTCGACGCTGCCGCGCCACGCATCGTCCATTCGCGCGAACGCTAGCAGGCAGCCGCCTGCATCGACCACCGCGATGTTCATCGGGTTGCCGATCCGCTCGGCCTCCGCGATCCCCGCATTGACGATTGTCCGCGCGTCGTTCAGGTCGAGCTCAGGGCGGTAAGCATGGTGTGTATCCTTCGCCAGTTCGGGGAAAACCGCTTCACGCACGCCTCCACGCGCGGGTCCTCCCCACGCGGGCGATAAGAGCGACGCACTAGAGTGCCGACCGCTTCGCTATTTCGCGGCCAGCAGGGTGAACTTGTGAATCTGCGGCGGTTCGGAAAACAGTTCGTCCGCCTTGTCCATCAGTGCGGCAGCGACCTTACCGTCAAGATGGGCCTGCCGATCCTCCTCTGTGTCGAAGGTATCGAAGATCGCGTACGCACCGGGACCTTCCTCGATCGCATACCAGGTCAGAGTGCCCGCCTCAGCTTGAACGAGCGGCAATGCCGAGGTCAGAAAATCGGCGACATCGCGCTCTTTTCCAGGCTTGGCCTTAAGTGGCACATACAGGGCAAGTTTGGGCATAAATGACTCCTCAAGTGAAACGGACAGATATTACTCGGCAAAGTAACGGTAGGGCGGGCTGGAACGTTCCTTATGAGGCGGAGCACACGCGGCCCCGCCTCCTCGTCGAAATCAGAACTCCTGTGCGGTCGGCCGGATGACGATCGCGTTGATGTCGACGTCATCAGGTTGTTCGACAGCGAACGCGATAGCACGCGCCACCGATGCCGTCGGGATGGCCTGCTTATAGAAGTCGAGCACCGTTTCGGCAGCCGTGCCTGATGTCGTGAACTTCAAATCGCTTTCGACAGCTCCAGGCTCGATTGACGTGACCCGGACCTTTTCCCCCACCTCGTGGCGCAAGCCTTCGCTGATCGCGCTGACGGCAAACTTGGTGCCGGAGTAGACCGTGCCGCCCGGTGCGAAGACCTTGATACCCGCAACCGAGCTCAGGTTGATGATGTGACCGCTGCCCTGCTCGAGAAAACCGGGAAGGGCCGCCGCGATGCCGTAGAGCGTACCCTTCAGATTGACGTCGATCATCTGGTCCCACTCGTCGGTGTTGACCTCGGCCATCGGACGGATCGGCATCAGCCCGGCATTGTTGATCAGCACGTCGAGGCGGCCGAAGTCGGCAATGATTGCGGCGACGACGGACTGGACCGCCGATTTGTCGGTCACGTCCAGCGCGTAGCTACGTGCCGTGCCACCGTTTGCGGCGATGTCAGCGACGACCTCGTCGAGCCTGTCCTTGCGACGCGCGGCGATCGCCACCTTCGCGCCGCGTTCCGCGAGAAGACGCGCAGTTTCCGCGCCGATGCCGCTGCTGCCGCCGGTAATGAGAACGACCTTGCCTTCGATACCCTTTGTCATGATTGCATTCCTTCAAGTCAGTTGTTGATTTTTTGCCGGATCGCGGCCCCGCGCGAGCCTGCCCGGCCTGATGGGATCACTGTGAGCGCAAGAGGACGGGCCCGGCGCCCACCCGGATGCGGAGCAGCTCGTAAGGCTTGCGGCGTAAATCCCGTCCGCCGTGAAAGCCGGGCTGGCGGTGGAGCTGGTTGGCAGTAAAGTAGAGATAGCCGTCGGTGCCGATCGACAGTGTGTCGGGCCAGCTGATGCGGGGGTCGCTGACTACCGTCGTCCAGCGGCCCTGGTCGAGCACGCGGATCGCGTTGTTCTCGTAATCGCCGGCGAACACGCGGCCCCGGTCGTCTTCGGCAATCCCGTCCGAGGCGCCTTTGCGCCCCAGGCTGCGTACCGCGCGGGCCAGTTCCTCCTCGGACACCGCGGGGTCACGCAGCATGGCCGTGGGGACCGCGTGCAGCGTGCGACCCGATAGTGGCCCGTAGTAGAGCAAGCTGCCGTCGGCGCTAAGCCCGATTGCGTCGCTCGCGATTGCTAGCGGCGTCACGGGTCCACCAGCGGGACGGTTCATCAGCACCACACCGTCGACAACCGGGGTGAAGCCGGGCTCCGGGTTGGTCGTCACATGGTTCGACAGGCGCCGGATCGCACGTCCGCTGGCGATATCGACGACGATGATGCCGCCGACACCGGCGTTGCTGCTGTCGGTGATGTAGGCGACGCCCTCGGCGCCCTGACGCAGATCAAAGCGCACGTCGTTGAGGTAGGTCGTGGGCAGCACCACGCTGGGCGGCAGGACGATCGTCTTCACCACCCGGTTGGTCGCAAGATCGATCGCCACCAGCTTTGCCCCGCCGGCCTGCGGCTGAGAGAATTTAGGCGCGGCCGTGTCGAGCACCCAGAGGCGGTTGGCGCCATCGGCCACCACGCTCTGCACCGAGATGAAGTGCCCCGCCGGGTCGGCCGGATCGGGCCGGTTGGTCGCGGCGTCGGGATAAGGCACCGCCTTGCCGTCGACCAGCTCGGCAACCGTGAACGGCGCGTTGTCGCCCCATTGCGGGAAGTTGACGAAGATGCGCCCGTTGGGGGCGACGGTCACGCCAGTCGGCATCGCGCCATCGAAGGTCGCGACCTGTTCGATCTGGGGCGCGGATGCACCCTCGCGGGTCGTCGAGCAGGCAGCAAGCGAGAGGGCAGCGCCAGCGGCCAGAAGCAGTTTGACGGAGATTTTCATGGGATCATTTCCTTGAGGATGCGGCCCGCTTCGTGGGGCTCGGACCGGAGATATTGCGGGGGCGCCTTTACCGATGCGCCAAGCGCCGCAGCGGCGTGCCAGGGCCAGCGCGGATCCCACAGCGCAGCGCGGGCTATCGCGATGGCGTCGGCCTGCCCGTCTTCGAGGATGCGCTCCGCCTGGTGCGGATCGGTGATCATTCCGACCGCCACGACAGGCATGGCGACCGCGTCCTTGACCGTCCGGGCCAGCGGCACCTGATAGCCGGGACCGACCGGGATCTGCTGGCGCGGGTCGAGCCCGCCGCTGGAAACGTGGATTGCCGAACAACCGCGCCGCTCCAGCTCCTGTGCAAACAATGCGGTTTCCTCCGCTGTCCAGCCGCCTTCAACCCAGTCGGTCCCGGAAACGCGGACGGTCACCGGGCGGTCGGCCGGAAACACTTCGCGCACGGCATCGAACACTTCGAGCGGGAACCGCATCCGGTTGTCGAAGCTGCCGCCGTAGTCGTCGCCGCGCCGGTTGGAGATCGGCGAAAGAAACTCGTGGAGCAGATAGCCATGCGCGGCGTGGATCTGGATGGCTTCGATGCCGAGCCTGCCGGCGCGCCGCGCGGCATCCGCGAACGCCTCCCGGATGCGGGCAAGCCCTGACTTGTCCAGTTCGACAGGGGGATGGTCGTCCGGAGCGAAGGGAATGGCGCTGGGTGCCACGGTCTGCCAGCCATTCTCCGAATCGGAAGCGATCTGCGTTCCGCCGTGCCACGGCTTGGCGCAGCTCGCCTTGCGCCCGGCATGGGCCAGCTGGATGATTAGCGGCATGTCCGACCAACGGCGCACACTTTCGAGCACGCTTCGCATCGCCGCTTCGGTACGGTCATCGTACAGGCCGACGTCACCGTAGGTGATGCGCCCTTCCGGGCTGACCGCCGTCGCCTCTATCGTCAGCGCGCCCGCGCCCGAGAGCGCCAACTGGCCGAGATGCATCCGGTGCCAGTCGGTCATCGCGCCGTCGACTGCCGAATACTGGCACATCGGCGCGATGACGATGCGGTTGGCGAGCCGCAGCCCGCCAACCTCAATCGGATCGAACAATTTCGCCATCACCATTCGCCCGTGTTGGGCATGGAGGCCCAGGGTTCGGCCGGAGCCTTGGGTTCGCCCTTCTGCAGCAGTTCGATCGAGATCCCGTCCGGCGAGCGGACGAACGCCATGTATCCGTCACGCGGGGGGCGATTGATC
>NZ_LWFF01000341.1 GCF_001635685.1 Erythrobacter sp. HI0063 | reverse complement strand
GACTACTCCCGGCCCCTCACCCGCCGTTTCAAATGGCGTGCTAATTGGGCAATCGGATTGCACACGTTCAACCTTCACACTGCAAGCTGAACATACCCTAATCCGACCCTTGCGCCTTGGAATCATGAGGTTCACAATGTCGCAATGCAGACGCCAGAATGCGCTACGAAACTCCGATTTCTGCTTCCCCCATGCTTCCCCGAAGTGACCGACAAGGCGGGGAAGCGGAATTCGCATGATTGCGATCCGCTTAAGTGGATCAATATTCTTAAGAAAAATGGAGCGGGCGAGGCGATTCGAACGCCCGACCCCAACCTTGGCAAGGTTGTGCTCTACCCCTGAGCTACGCCCGCTCACTGACGTTCCCGGTGCGTGCCCTTGGGGCCCATCACCGTGGGGAGGCGCGCGATTAGCAGCGGGTTTCGGACCGTGCAAGGCAAAAATGCGTGGCGAGCAACGAAGCGCACCATACACTCGTCCTCGCGCGCCCGCCTGGCCCCCTCGCGGCCCTTGCCCCGAGGCGTCCCGCCCTTCACAACGGCTCGAAACGCCCCACATGGGGCCGAATACAGCGAACGAACGCGCAGGAAAGGATTACCGCAGTGGCGAGCATGGGTCTCAATCTCGACGAACAGAAGGCGGTGGACCGCTTCCGCACCGAGGTCGTCGAGCCGTCGATGACGAAGCTCGTCGTGCTCGATTTCTGGGCGGAATGGTGCGGGCCGTGCAAGGCGCTTACGCCGGTGCTGGAAAAGGTGGCGGCCGATTATGCGGACAAGGGCGTGGTCCTTGCCAAGGTGAATGTCGATGAAGAGCAGTTCATCGCCAGCCAGTTCCAGGTCCGTTCCATTCCCACCGTCTACGCCATGTTCCAGGGCCAGCCGGTCGCCGACCTGACCAATGCACGCAGCGAATCGCAATTGAAGCAGACGCTCGACCAGCTGCTGAGTCAGCTGCCCGTCGAACCGGGTGCGGCGGGCGAACAGGCGAACGGCCAGCCCGATGTCGCGCAATTCATCGCTATGGGCGAACAGGTGCTGGCCGAAGGCGACGCGGAACGCGCGGCGGCCATCTTCATGCAGGTGGTCGACATGAAACCCGACGAGGGCGCGGCACAGGCCGGGCTTGTACGTGCGCTGGTCGAAGCGGGGCGGATCGATGACGCCAAGGCCGCTCTCGCCGCCGCGCGGACCAACCCGGCGCTGGTCGACGATCCGCAATTGGAAGCGGCGCAGAGCGCGCTCGATCTGGCTGCCAACGCTCCCGACGAGGGCGAGCTGACCGCGCTGAAGGACAAGGCGCAGGGTGGCGCGATGGACGATCGGCTGGCCTATGCCGAGGCGGCTTTCGCGGCCGGTCGGCGCGACGATGCGGCGGACGAGCTGCTCGCCATGATCGAGGCGGACAATGCCTGGAACGACGGGGCCGCGCGCGCCAAGCTGTTGCAAATCTTCGAAGCGGTCGGCCTCGAAGATCCATGGGTCGTCGCCACAAGGCGGCGACTGTCGCGAATCCTGTTCGGATAGGCGGCGCAGCTTGAGGCTATCCATCTTCCCTTTGCCCGGAGCGATCCTGTTCCCCGGCCTGCAATTGCCGCTCCACGTCTTCGAGCCGCGCTATCGCGCCATGGCGAGCGACGCTTTGGCCCGCGACCGGCGGATCGCGATGATCCAGCCGATGCGCGGCGGCGATGATTCGCCGCTATACGAGGTCGGCTGTATCGGCCGGATCGGCGAGGTCGAAGCGCTCGACGATGGGCGCTACAACCTCGTCCTGGAAGGCGAGGCGCGGTTCCGGATGATCCGCGAGCTCGACGTCACCACCGCGTTCCGCCAGATCGAAGCCGAAGCGATCGAGGATGACGAGGACGAGGTGCTTTCCAGCGTCGAGCGCGCCGGCTTCGAATTCGAAGCGCGTCGTTTCGCCGATATGCAGGGATACAGCGTCGACTGGGATTCGGTCGATCGCCTCGACGATCAGTCGCTCATCAACGGCGTGTCGCAGATCGCGCCCTTCGATGTTGCGGCCAAGCAGGCGTTGCTGGAGGCGGACAGCCTTGGCGAGCGATGCGAATTGCTGGTGCAGCTGATGCAGTTCTTCGCCCTGCGCGACGGCGGGGACGATCGCGTCACGCTTCAATAGGGCTCTAGAGCCCGAACGAGCCGCGCAGACCGTCGATCACATATTGCGCGGCGAGCGCCGCCAGCAAGACGCCCAGCAAGCGCGTCACCACCGCTTCCACCCGGTCGCCGAACAGCCGCATCAGCGGCCCCGCCGCAATCAGGGCGAGCGCGGTGATGACCAGCACGGTCAACAGCGCGCCCAGCACCACCAGAGAGCCTTCGAGGCCCGGCGCTTCCTGCATCAGCAGCATGATCGCCGCGATCGCACCCGGCCCGGCCAGCATCGGCATGGCCATGGGGAAGACCGAGACGTCCTCCACTTCGGGGGTATTGGCATGCTGCGCGGCGAGCTTCTCGGCCCGTTCCTCGCGCCGCTGGGTGCGCTTTTCGAACACCATTTCCCACGCGATCCAGAACAGCATCAGCCCGCCGGCGATGCGGAAGCTGTCGAGCTCGATATGGAGCGCGGCCAGAAGATCGACGCCGAACAGAGCGAACACCAGCAGGATCGCGGTCGCAATCAGGCAGGCGCGTACCGCCATGTTGCGCCGCTGCACCGCGCTCGCACCCTTGGTGAGGCCCGCATAGATCGGCGCGCAGCCGGGGGGATCGATCACGACGAACAGCGTGACGAAAGCGGAGAGAAACAGTTCGGCCATATCAGTTGTCCCGCTCGTAGCGACCATCGGCGGTTATTTCGAAGCGAGTCGCCTGCTTCCAGCTCCCGCCCTGCCAATGGCTGGCGACGAAGCTGCGGCGCCCGTCCGCCCCCTGGACCCAGCGCCAGGCAAGCGTGCCGTCCTTCGACCTCTCGCCGCCGATCCGGCTACCTTCCTCCATGGCGGGGGCGGGCAGGGGCGAGGGCAAGGCGTCTTCACCGGGACAATCGGCGACCTCTCCGGTAATCATCGGAATCGCGCGCACCACGATCACATCGTCGCCGGTGGGCCGCGCATCGCGCTCGGCATTCTCGCGCGCGGTCAGGGCCGCATCGGGCGCTGCGATGTGGTAGGCGAAGGCATAATCGTAATCGCGCTGCCGCTCCCACACGGTGGCGTAATAGCCCCATTGCCCGTCCGGATCGGCGTATTTCCCTTGCGAGATCGCGGTCTGTCCGTCGCAGCTCGACCAGACCGCCTGCGGCGTCCATTGCCGGGGCGGCATGGATGCGGATCGGCGAGCGAAGTAGGCCGCTACATCGATCGGCCCCTCCGCATCGTGGATCACGGCATCCGCTGCGGCGAATTCATCGAAGGCGCTCGGTCCACCGTCGTCGCGCGCGGCCCGCGCAAAGGCGATGTCACGCGCGGCCACGCTGCCGGGATTGGCGGTGGTCCTGACCTCTCGCTCGAACCGCTCGGTATAGCGGGGAACGCGCGGCCCCGCCGCACAGGCGGCAAGCGCGAAGCAGCCCGCGAGAAGAGAGAATGTCGCGAGGGCGCGCATCGCCTCAGAGGCCTTCCGGCTGGTCGAGCCCGGCATGATTGTAGGCTGCGACCAGCGTGTTGCGCAGCAGGACGGCAATGGTCATCGGGCCGACGCCGCCGGGCACGGGCGTGATCGCGGAGGCGACCTCGCTTGCCGGGCCATAGTCGACATCGCCGACCAGCCGCCCGCGCTCCTCACCTTCGCCCGCAGGCAGGCGATTGATGCCGACATCGATCACCGTTGCGCCCGGCTTCAGCCAGTCGGCCTTGACCATCTCGGCACGGCCCACCGCGGCGACCACGATATCGGCGCGGCGCACCACGCCCGCCAGATCCTTCGTCCGGCTGTGCGCGATGGTGACAGTGGCGTTCGCATCCAGCAGGAGCTGCGCCATCGGCTTGCCCACGATGTTGGAGCGTCCGATCACGACTGCTTCCATTCCCGACAGATCGCCCAGCCGATCGGCCAGCAGCATCATGCAGCCGAGCGGGGTGCAGGGCACGAAGCCCGTCTGGCCCACGGCGAGGCGACCGGCATTGGCGATATGGAACCCGTCCACATCCTTGTCCGGATCGATCGCGGCGATCACCGCCTGATCGTCGAGATGGGCGGGCAGGGGCAGCTGGACGAGGATGCCGTCGACGGCATCGTCCGCATTGAGCGCTTCGACAAGCGCGAGCAGATCTTCCTGCGACGTATCTTCGGCCAAACGATGTTCGAAGCCGTTCATATTGGCGGCCAGAACCGCCTTGCCCTTGCTGCGCACATAGACCTGGCTGGCAGGATCCTCGCCCACGAGCACCACGGCCAGCCCGGCCTTGCGCCCTGCTGCCTGTTCGAACTTCGCCGCCTGTTCGCCGACGCGCGCGCGCAGCTTTTCGGCGAAAGCCTTTCCGTCGATCCGGTCCGCAGCCATCAGACGCTCTTGATCACACCGTCGAGGACGATCAGCACGACCTGCAACAGGATGATGAGGACCAGCGGCGAGAAATCGATCGCCCCGGTGCTGGGCAGGATATTGCGGATCGGGCGCAGCACCGGATCGAGCAGGCGGTTGATCGCCATATAGACGCCCGAAAGAAATTCGTTCGAGCTGTTCACCACATTGAAGGCGAACAGCAGCCCGATGATGAACTGGATGATGATCAGCATCACCAGCACATTGGTGAGCATCGCGACGATTTCGTAGATGGTGTAAAGCGCTTGCATGCCGGTCCCGTCCGTTGGGTTTGGTGCAGTTTCGTGAGGCTCCGCTTACAGGCGCGAAGCCGTGTAGGGAAGGCCTAGCGGGGCGCGGCGCCGACCTCTTCCACCCCTGCGCGGATCAGCGTGCCCGCGCCCTGTTCGGTAAAGAATTCGAGCAGCATGGCATGCGCCACTCTCCCGTCGAGGACCACGGCGGCATCGCAACCGCCCTCCACCGCGTGGACGCAGGTTTCCAGCTTCGGGATCATGCCGCCGCCGATCGTCCCGTCCTCGCGCAGCCGGGCGATGTCGGCAGGGTCGAGATCGGTGAGGAGGTCGCCCTGCTTGTCGAGCACGCCTGCGACATCCGTCAGCAGGAACAGTCGCGCCGCGCCCAGTGCTGCGGCGAGTGCGCCGGCCATAGTGTCGGCGTTAATGTTGTAGGTGTGCCCGTCCGCCCCGCTGCCGATGGGCGCGACCACCGGGATCATGCCTGCCGCAATGGCAGTGTCGATCACGGCGGTGTCGACCAGCGTCGGCTCGCCCACGAAGCCCAGGTCGAGCGCCTGTTCGATATTGCTGTCGGGATCCTTCGCCGTGCGTTCCAGCTTGGTCGCGGTGACGAGATTTCCGTCCTTGCCCGACAGGCCGATCGCCTTGCCTCCGGCGCGCGCGATCCATCCGACGAGTTGTTTGTTGATCGCTCCCGACAGGACCATTTCGGCGATCTCGGCCGTCGCCTTGTCGGTGACGCGCAGGCCATCGACGAAGGTGCTTTCCACGCCGAGCTTCTTCAGCATCGCGCCGATCTGCGGGCCGCCGCCGTGGACCACCACCGGATTGATGCCGACCGCTTTCAACAGCACGATGTCGCTCGCGAATTCGCGCGCCGCCTGTTCATCGCCCATGGCGTGGCCGCCATATTTCACCACGAAGGTGCGCCCGGCATAGCGCTGGAAATAAGGCAGCGCCTCGATCAGCGTCGCCGCCTTGGTATGGAGATCGTCGGGATCGGGAATGGTGCCGCTCATGCGAAAACGCCTGCCTTCGTGGTGGGTGAAGGCAGGCGCTTAGCGTGGGATGGATCGCCCGGAAAGGGCTCCGCTTTATTCGGTGGGCGGTTCGGTCAGATCGGTCGCGCCGGTCTGTGTTTCGGTCGTGCTTTCGACCGCCTGGACATTCTCGGCATCGGCGCCGCGCACCTGCTCCAGCCCTTCGGCGGTGTCGGAGGTGAGGTCGGTGTTCAACCGTTCTTCCTGCGTGGTGATCGCGCTGTCGGGGATCGTTTCGATTTCCTCGTCCCCGTCGGCGTTCAGGAAGAAGATGATCGAGGCGACCGCCAGGAGGACGATGAGGCCGACCCAGAACCAGCGGCTGGACGGATTGGTATCGGGAACGGGATCGGACATGGTGCGAAAATCTCCTGTTTGGTCGCTTTCAGGAATAATGACCGGGCGCGGCGGGCGTTCCACGATCCGTCTTCCCCTCCCGTTTCGTCGGCCCTAGACTCGCCCCCATGAACCGTGCCGCTCTTCTCTTCGCACTCCTCCCCCTGTCGGCCTGTGTCGCTACTGCCGAGGCGCCTTCCGCGCCGCCGCTGCCCACCGCGCAGCAGGCGTTCTGGGACGCTCTGGAGAGCCATTGCGGCAACGCCTATGCCGGTTCGCTCGCCACCGAGGATGCGCGCGACGAAGCGTTTCGCGGCAAGCGGATGCTGGCCCACTGGGCCGAGTGTACGCCCACCCGCATCGCGATCGCCTTCCATATCGAGGATGCGGACGAGGCCGACGGGTGGGACCGCAGCCGCACCTGGCTGGTCAGCCGCACTGCCGACGGGCTGCGGCTGAAGCACGACCACCGCCATGCCGATGGGAGTGTGGATGCGGTGACGCACTATGGCGGCGATAATTCGGGCCAGGGGATGCCGGGCGCGCAGGATTTCCCGGTCGATCCCTATTCGATCGCGCTGTTCGAGCGGGAGGGGCTGGACCTCTCGCTCACCAATGTCTGGCGCGTCGAGGTCGATCCGGCGGGCGAGCCCGATGCGCGCTTCGCCTATCAATTGACGCGCCGCAACGATCCGACCCGGCTGTTCCGCGTCGCGTTCGACGCGGCCCGCCCGGTTGCCGCGCCGCCGCCTGCCTGGGGTTGGTGAGGCGGCGGGGCCGCGCGGCGCCGTCATGCCGGATGCCGGGCGTTGACACGATCGGCGGGCCCTAAGCCAGCCTGCGCCCTCCCGCTTTCGTCGAGCATCCGCGCCGCGCGCTCCATCGCCGCGTGATGCTGGAGCAGGGCGTTTATGTCCGGTTTACAAGTACTTCCCCGATAGCGCCCGCGATGCATCAACACCTGGACCAGCCCGCGCTTCATCCGCTCATACGGCGCGAGCCCTGTGGCTTTCGTACTCGCCAGGTCCACGGCATCATGCGCCACCCCCAGCGCCGTGTCCCACGCGGCGGCGAAGCCCGCCGCCCCGGCCCGACGGCGCAGGCGATAGGCGCTTTCCCGCCCCATCGCGACCGCGCGCGCCGCCTTCGCGACCGAGCGCGTTTCGACCAGCATCCCGATGAAATCCGCCTGCCGCGCCGCCGTCCACCCGTCATGCCGGGCGCAGGGCAGGGGATGGAAGGCGGGCAGGCGGCGGCGGGTGCGGGCCGCGGCTCCATCGCCGGTTTCGACAGGATCGGGAGAAGTACGCTGCATCGCACAGGATGAAGCAGATTCGCACGATGTAGGAAAATGCTTTCATCGATCTGCTTGCCGGGATCCTGCGCAGGGCTTCTCAAGACGCCCCACACGAAAAGGGCCCCGGATCGCTCCGGAGGCCCTTTGTCGTAGTGTAGCGCGTGATCGATCAGACGCTGCGTGCGCGAACTCGCGTGTAGCGGGTGTCCGCCGCCGGTCCGGTATCGCGATACGTCACCGAATCGTCGTGGATGTCGAGATGTTCGACACCGACCAGGCGACCATCGTCCATGCGGACGGCGACGACGCGTTCGCCATCTTTGTCCACCAGCATATCCTCGATCTTGCCGTAGCTCTCGCCGGTGCGCGAGCGCACGGGATAGCCCCTTATGTCCTGATCTTCGTTTTCCAGCTGCCAATCGGACAGGCCGGTCAATTCGTTGAAGCGGTCATCATGTTTCATCGCGGGTTTACTCCCCCATTTTGCACATTCACCCGCGCGGCGCGGATATAGGCGTCGTTGCCGCCTTCCAGATCGGCCTGGATCGACTGCGGCATGTTCGAAAGGTCGAGCGCCTGAACGTTGCCGGCGAGCGACACGGTCGAGCCGGGATTGACGTCGATCAGGCCTTCACGAGCCGTTTCGGGCGTCTGCACTTGGTCGAAGCGGATGAGCGTTTCGTTGGCGCCTTCGCCCACGGTGAAGCCCATGTCGCCGATCACGCGATTCACCGGAACGGTGTCGAGATTGACATCGTCGCCGATGCGATCGCCGAGCGAGGACAGCGCGTCCAAGGTCACGACGGTACCGGTCGCGTCAGCCGCCATGCCGGTGTCGACTGGATCGACGGTTTCGACGTCGGTCGCGGCGTCGTTTGCGACGATGGCGGTATCTTCTTCGAGCACGTCGGGCGTGTCATCGTCATTGTCGAAGATCGCCCAGAGAAGGGCGATAATCCCGGCCAGCAGCAACAGCCACCAAAGCCAGGACAGGTTGGATTTCTTCTCTACCGGAATTTCTGCCATGTTGGTCCCTGTCTGTCGCGCCGACGGATAGTGTCGACACAGCTAGAGCCCATGGGCTACCGGAAAGTTCCGAAAAAATAAGGAATTAGCAGATCTCGCAAGCGGTCCGAGCCGTTCGCCACCAGGTCAGTCGAACAATTCTTCGAGGAAGCTCTTCTTGCGCTTTTGCGGCTTGCCGTAACCATGGCCATAGCCCGAATGGCCGTGGCCGCCATGCTGGGCGTAGCTGGGTGCCGGGCGGGCGTGACCGCCGGACTGGCCCCCGCCCATTTGCGGGCCGCTACGCTCAATGATCTTGTCGAGCTCGCCGCGGTCGAGCCACACGCCGCGGCATTGCGGGCAGTAATCGATCTCGACCCCCTGCCGATCGCTCATGGCGAGCGGGACGGCACAGACGGGGCACGGCATGGCGGCGACTTCGGCTTCGGTTCGCATGTGAAATCCTCTCAGGGTCGAATTCGTTTTCGCAAGTGGTTGGTCTGCGTGCCGCTATCAAGCGCAACCGTGCGGCGATGATGCACGCGCCGCTGCACGCCTATGCCCACGACGACAACGGCCGCCCCCGAAGGGGCGGCCGTCGCTTGGCGCCGTAACGGGCGGCGCATTGGGTTCAGCGCTTACTTGGGCTGACGCGGGGTCTCAGACGACTTGTCGTCACCCTTCTGGCTTGCACCGCCTTCGTTCTGCTGGCGCTGCTGCGCATCGTGGTCGGACTTGCCCTTATCGCCCTGTTGGTTCTGGGCGGGCTTCTGGTTCTTCTGATCCATGGTGT
The DNA here is from genome assembly GCF_001635685.1 of Erythrobacter sp. HI0063. Classification (GTDB taxonomy): domain Bacteria; phylum Pseudomonadota; class Alphaproteobacteria; order Sphingomonadales; family Sphingomonadaceae; genus Qipengyuania. Next base: position 9,475 of record NZ_LWFF01000341.1, on the reverse strand, counting down.
AGTCCTTGGTTGGTGCGAGTGGGAAAATACCCGGCTCGCACTCACTCAAGCTATGGAAGAGATTACGGTTTCTGCCTTTGCGCCAGTACGGGCGGGGAATGGGCCAGGGCACCCTGGAGCTGCGCAGCGCCAGATTACCTGAACCAAGCCCCGGCCTAGAATTACTCCGCCGCCTCGACGTCCCCGAACAGACCCGGGCCCTGATCGTCCGCATCCGCTTCCTCGTTGGCGGGCCGGGCCTTGTTGCGCTTGTCGAAGCTCGACCAGACGTCCTGCCAGTTCCCCTTGGTCGCGCCCTTGGAATATTCGGTTGCGCGGGTTTCGAAGAAATTGGCGTGCTCCACGCCGTTCAGCAGCGGGGCGAGCCAGGGGAGGGGGTGGTCTTCCACCATGTAGATCGGCTGGAGGCCCAGCTGGCCCAGCCGCCAGTCGGCGATGTAGCGGATGTAGCGCTTGATCTCTTTCGCGGTCATCCCCGTCACCGGGCCCTGTTCGAAGGCGAGGTCGATGAAGGCGTCTTCCAGGCGGACCGTCTTCTGGCACATGTCCATGATGTCTTCCTTCACCGCCTTGGTCAGGCAGTCGCGCTCGGCGCAGAAGGCGTGGAACAGGCGGGTGATGCCTTCGCAGTGCAGCGATTCGTCGCGCACCGACCAGCTCACGATCTGGCCCATCCCCTTCATCTTGTTGAAGCGCGGGAAGTTCATCAGCATGGCGAAGCTGGCGAACAGCTGCAGCCCTTCGGTAAAGCCGCCGAACATCGCCAGCGTGCGGGCGATATCCTCGTCATTGTCGACGCCGAATTCCTGCAGGTAATCGTGCTTGTCCTTCATCTCCTCGTACTCGAGGAACATGCCGTATTCGCTTTCCGGCATGCCGATCGTGTCGAGAAGGTGGGAATAGGCGGCGATATGCACCGTCTCCATATTGGAGAAGGCGGCGAGCATCATCTTCACTTCCGTCGGCTTGAACACGCGGCCGTATTTCTCGTGGTAGCAATCCTGCACCTCGACATCGGCCTGGGTGAAGAATCGGAAAATCTGCGTGAGCAGATTGCGCTCGTGATCGGTGAGGTTCTGCGCCCAGTCGCGGCAATCCTCGCCCAGCGGCACTTCTTCCGGCATCCAGTGGATCTGCTGCTGACGTTTCCAGAACTCGTAAGCCCAGGGGTATTCGAACGGCTTGTAGGTCTTGCGGGCTTCGAGCAACGACATCTTGTGTCTCCGGGTCTTCGTGTGAACCAGAACATATAGAGCATCCGGGCGCATTTTCGAACCCGCTATCTGGTGATTCGGCGGGGATAAGCCGGGGAGAATTTGCGACCGGCGGGGTTGCATTGCGCGGAACGCTGTGGGTGGCGCGGGCGTTGACCGGGTGAAAGGAATTTTTCCAATGAGCACCTATGAAGGACGATACGAGCCCAAGGACAGCCGCGACGTGACGCTTTCGAACGAGCGCGCCCCGGGCGAGCCCGACCGCACCGGCCACCGCGAAGGCGAAGCGCGCCAGCAGGAACAACAGGCGGATGCGTCGAAGGGCGATTCGAAGGATGGCCCCGAGGAAAACAAGTCGCAGGTCGCCTACGGCAACAGCAAGGACCGCGAAGGCCAGATGGAACAGGACATCGCGACCGACGGGGCCAAGAACGGCACCAAGGGCGGCGGCAACGCGGTAGGCGAAACCTCCGCCGATCCGGCAGCGCGCGCCAAGGCGGACGGCAATCGCCCGATCTCGGGCGACTGATCGCCGAACACGTTTGGGGCAGGACGGGTCCGGCCCGTTCCCCTTTGCGGGCCAGCCCGCACCCCGACGCCCCGCCGACCCCGGTGGGGCGTTTTCTTTGGCCCGGAATGCTGACTCGGGAGCCGACGCCCGGGTTCCGCTCGATTGTCACCAGGCCGTGGCTGGGCGGCGACGAACCGAGGAACGGTCCGCGAGGCGACCCGTTGTTCAGGTATAAGCAACTTATACCAAAGGGTAATTTATGTTCGAGAAGATCCGCATCAAGGAACACATGGAAATCGCCGATTCGAAGGGCCAGCACGTCGGCACGGTCGACGATGTCGAAGGCGACAACATCAAGCTGACCAAGTCGGACAGCGCCGACAGCATCCACCACATGATCCCGGTCGATGATGTCGAAAAGATCGACGATAACCGCATCTATCTCAAGGAAGGCGCACGCATTCCTGCCGGGCTGGGGAACAAGGCGAACGCCTGAACCGCCTCGCAATAGAGCATGAAAAACCCCGCCGGTTTCGCGACCGGTGGGGTTTTTCGCGTCCGGCAGCGTAAAGTCAGGCCGCGTCGGGATCCTTCACCTCGACACCGAAAGGCGTCTGCTGATGCTGGATCACCACCCAGTTCTCATGCTCGAGGCGCTGGAGCGTGCTGGTGCAGACCGCATGATAATCGCTCCCCTCGCGCTTCGCATGCGCGCGGTAACCGATGACGATCAAGCCTTCGTCGTGCCGCGTCACGCGCGTGTCGGCGAATTCGACCTCGCTCCAAACCGGCGTGCTTTCGACCGCCCTGGTGGCAGCTTCGTGGTCGAACAGGAACGGCTGCTGCGGCAGGCCCATCACGCAGTCCTGCGACACCTTTTCCCGGTAAACGTCGCCGCCTCCCAGCCACAATTCGCGCTCGAATTGTCAGATGCGTTCGTCGTTCACGGATGGTCTCCTCGATAATGTCCGTTCGATCAGGCAACGGTCGAAGAGCCATGCGGTTCACCCGATCGCGCGAGACAAGCTGTGGCTCGGCCTGTCCGAAACCGGTCAGGCGTCCTGCGAGACCAGTATCCGGCAAAACGGCTTGGCGATTGCCACCACCTCGGCGACCGGCTCGTTGCAACCGTGAGCGATCCAGGTCCGGGCGATCGCGAGCAGCCCGTGCATCGCGCCCGTTTCGCGCAGCACGTTCGCGCCTGTCTTGCGCCCGTCGGGATCGAGAGTCAGAGCCAGCACTCGAGCGAATTCTGCAAGCCCCCGTTCGAAAGCCGCATCCACCGCGGCGCTGATGCCCGACATTTCCGTTACGAACACGCGAGCGGCTGCGGGCTTTTCGCGTAGCAAGGTGTAATATCCCCGCAGCATCGCTTCCAGGCGCGCTTCGCGCTCGGTTTCGCCCAACCCGGATGCTGCCGCCTGCACGGTTTCCAGGGCAATCCGGGTCACCGCTTCGTAAGCCGCGATCAACAGCGCCTCGCTGTTGGCGAAGGATTCGTAGAAATAGCGCGGAGTGAGGCCGGCCGCCCGGCAGACGTCCGCCACCGTGGTACGGCGATAACCCTGTTCGCCATAGGTATCGACGGCCGCCCTGATCAGCCGCTCCTGCCGTTCGGCCCGTCGCTCGCCGGACGATTGCCCGCCATAAGTACGGCCTTGCCCGGTTGCGCTTGTCGTCGCCTTCGCCAAGTGATAACACCTATTTCCAGATCGGAGCGATCCGACTTCCTCTTGCCGATGGAACGCTAAAATGGCCAGTGCCGCCGAAACACGTCAAACCCCTTCTTCTGCCGACATCTCGGAGCGTTTCGATGTCCTGATCGTGGGCGCTGGGCTTTCCGGTATCGATGCGGGCTACCGCGTTTCCACCGAATGCCCCGGCAAGAGCTACGCGATCCTCGAAGCGCGCGATGCGATCGGCGGCACCTGGGATCTGTTCCGCTATCCGGGCATCCGTTCGGATTCGGACATGTATACGCTGGGCTTCCCTTTCCACCCCTGGCCGAGCGATCGCGCCATCGCCGATGGCGAGGCGATCCGCGATTACATCGTCGATACCGCGCAGAAATTCGGTATCGATCGGCACATCCGCTTCGGTTGCAAGGTGGTGGCGGCGCGCTGGTCCACTCAAAATGCCGAGTGGGTGCTGGAGATCGAGGAAAATGGCGAGAAGCGTCATGTCGCCTGCTCGTTCCTCTATATGGGCAGCGGCTATTACGATTACGCAGGCGGCCACACGCCGCATTTCGAGGGCGCGGAGAGTTTCGGGGGCGAGATCGTCCATCCGCAGCAATGGCCGGAAGATCTGGATTATGCCGACAAGCGCGTGGTCGTGATCGGCAGCGGTGCGACGGCGGTAACGCTGGTGCCGGCGATGGCTCGCACCGCCGCGAAGGTTACCATGCTCCAGCGCTCGCCGACCTATATTGTCGCCCGTCCGTCGGAAGATGCGATTTCCCGCTGGACGCACGAACATCTGCCCAAGGCGCTCGCCGACGGCATTACCAAGTGGAAGAGCGTCGGTCTCGGCATCGCGACATACGGTTATGCGCGGCGCAAGCCTGCCAAGGTCAAGGCCGCCATCCTCGATGGCGTGCGCGAACAGCTTCCCGAGGGCTACCCTGTGGAGCGCGATTTCGAGCCGTCCTACAATCCGTGGGACCAGCGCATCTGCCTGGTGCCCGATGCCGATCTGTTCGACACCATCCGCAATGGTGATGCCGAAATCGTCACCGATACGATCGAGCGTTTCACGCCCGAGGGCATCGCATTGACTTCGGGCAGGGAATTGCCCGCTGACATCATCGTCACCGCCACCGGGCTCACGCTCACCATGGTGGGCGGCGTCGAGCTTTACGTGGACGGCGATCGCGTCGATCCTGCCGACCGGCTGGTCTATAAGGGCATGATGCTGGAAGGCGTGCCGAACATGGCGCTCGCCTTCGGATATACGAATGCCAGCTGGACGCTGAAATGCGACCTGTCAGCGCGCCATGCCTGCCGGTTGATCAATTACCTCGACGCGCACGACAAGGTGGCCTGCCTGCCGCGCCGCGCCCATGCGGGGATCGAGCCCGAACCGATGCTCGATTTCAGCTCGGGCTATGTCCAGCGCGCCGCCAATGTACTGCCCAAACAGGGATCGGAAGCACCGTGGAAAGTGCACCAGAATTACGCGCTCGACCTGGCCTCGCACAAACTCTCGCCTGTCGCCGACGGCACGATGCATTTCATCGAAGCCGGGCAGGTGCTGGATGATGCGGTGGCCCCCACATCCAATCGCAAACCGGTGGCCGTGGCCGCAGCTTCCGGCATCGGAGCCTCGGCTGCCGCACTGATCGCACGGCGCGGGGCCAAACGCGGCGCGTCCTCCGGCGGCGCTGCGGGGGCGCTTGCCCTGGCGGCTCGGATCGGCGGCGGTGCCGCGCTGGCGGGCTTGGTAGGGGGCGCTGCTCTCGTGGGGTTTGCCGCGCTGTCGCGTTCGCGGGCGCAGGCAGCGGTTCCGGCCGATGGCCGCTTCGTCCGCGTCAACGGCAAGCGCGTTCATTATCGCGACGTCGGATCCGGCCCGACGATCGTGATGATCCACGGCCTGGCCGGACAGATGCGCAATTTCTCCTATGCGTTGCTCGACAAGCTGGCGAGCGATCATCGTGTGATCCTGATCGACCGGCCGGGTTCTGGTTATTCCGACCCGATCGACAGCGCCACGATCCGCAGCCAGGCGGCGCATATCGGCGATGCCTTGCAGACGCTGGGCCTCGACCGCCCGCTCGTGGTCGGCCATTCGCTGGGCGGCGCGGTCGCGCTCGCTCTCGCGCTCGATCGGCCCGACCAGGTCGGCGGTCTCGCTCTGCTGGCTCCGCTCACGCACCCGATGGACGAAGTGTCGGAGGCGTTCGACGGGCTCGCCATTGCCTCGCCCACAGCACGGCTCGCCGTGGCGTGGACTCTGGCTACCCCGATGATGATGCTGCGCGGCGAGAAGGGCGCGCAAGCGGCGTTTGCCCCCGAACCGGTCCCCGGCGATTTCGCGACCCGTGGCGGCGGGGCCTTGCTGGCCCGCCCGGGCAATTTCCAGGCGGCAAGCGCCGATTTGAACGCCGCGCCTGCCGATCTGCCCGGTATGGTCGCGCGCTATCCGTCGCTGGAGATGCCGGTATCGGTCCTGTTCGGTCGCGACGATCCGGTGCTCGACCCGGAAGCGCAGGGCGAGGCTTTCGTCGCAGCCGTGCCCGAAGCCGATCTGACACTGATCGGGGGCGGGCATATGATCCCCGTGACACAGCCGGACACGGTTGCGGACTGGATCCGCGAACGTGCCATCGATTTCCGCAGCGAACGGCCCGAGTGACGGCCCTGACCGCTCTTTCGACCCGGCAGGAATGGCAGCGCGGCTGGCACATCGTGGCGAGCGGCCATGTCGGCATCGGCGTGGGGGCCGGGCTTTATTTCTACACTTCCAGCCTTTTCGTCGTGCCCGCGTCCGAAACGTTCGGCTGGACCCGTGGCGAGATTTCCGCCGGGGCAGCGCTCGGCCTGCTCGGATCCTTGTCGGCGCCGCTGATCGGACGCTTGGCGGACCGCTACGGCGCGCGGATCGTCGCCGGGATCTGCACCATTGCGATCGGTCTGGTCTTCGCCGCCCTGTCGCAGGTCACTGGGCCGTACTGGCAATTCGTCGTGTTGTCGGCCCTTCTGGGCGTCGTGGCCCCCGGTGCGACTGCGTTGACGTTTTCGCGCGTCATCACCGGGTGGTTCGACCGGGCGAAGGGACAGGCGCTGGGCATCATGGCGGCGGGTGCATCCATCGGAGCGCTGCTGTTTACGCCGCTCATCGCCTATATGCTGGCATCGCATGGCATCATGGGCGGTTATCTGACGCTTGCCGCGCTGGCGATAGGTGTCGGCGCGCCGGTGATCCTGGTCTTCATGAAGGACCGCACGGACAAGGATCAGCCGATCGTGCCCGAACCGATGGCAAAAGAAAGCGATCCGGCTTCGAAGCGGCGCATCTGGTCGATCATCCGCTCGCGCGCCTTTGTCGCTCTTGCCGTTTCGGTGTTCTGCACGAATGTCCCGACATCCGGCGTTTTGACGCAGTTGGAACCGCTACTGCTCTTCAACGGCGTGACGGACACGGCGCCGCTGATCTCTCTCTACGCTATCGTCGTGCTGGTCGGGCGGGTGGGCATCGGCTGGCTGTTCGACCGCGGCGATGCCCGCTATATCGCAGCGAGCGTCACTTTGATCGCGGCTGCCGGTTGCCTGATGTTCCTCTCGGGCGCGCCCGCCTGGATGACGATCGCTGCGATGGTTTTCGTGGGGCTGATGCAGGGTATGGAAGTCGATGCGATCGGCTTCTTCGTCGCCCAGCAATTTCCGCGCGATTCCTTCGGCCTCCTGTTCGGTCTGCTGTTGACGATTTCGCTGTTGGGAACGGCTCTCGGCATCGTAGGCTTCGGCACGCTTTACGACGCCACGCAATCCTACGATCTCGCTCTGGCGATAGCGGCCGGCGTGATGTGTGCGGCATTCGTCTCCTATCTCGCGATCCCGAAGCGTGGGCATGCCGACATGTCGGCGCAATAGGCGTCCGGACGCGGTCGCGTTCGGCCCGTCGGGATGATTTCGGCCGTGTCCGGATGGCTCTGACCTCAGCTTGAAGAAAGCCACGTCGCGCCAACTGCTTATGGCGGGGGCGGGTGGACAGCCCTTGCCTGGGTGTCGCCTCGGATTTAAGTCCTTGTTCGTAAACCTGCTATAAACTGGAGGTTCCGGGGTCGCGAACCGGAGGCTTATTCCCAGTGTCACGACAGGTAGTGTCACGACAGCCAATGTCACGACAGACAGAGCGTTCAAACGCGCCAATCGCGCGCAGGGGATGGGCCGATGCGCGTTGGCTCAAGCCGAAAAGCTGGGCTTTTTCGGACGATCCGGACGCCCTGATCGGCCAATACGCCAATCTCAAGCGTCAGGTGCCGTTGCTGTATCTGCTGCTCGTCATCATCGCGGCGGCGAGCGTGTATCTCACGGCGGACAGCGCGCCTCGCCTGATTGTCGGACTGGTTTCCGGACTGTTCGTGGCTGTCTGCACCACCCGCATGGTGTGGTGGCTGTGGTTTCTTCCCGACCCGTCCGAAATCAGCGTGTCGGACGCCAAGGCGCTTCTGCGCCGGACCACTCTGGCGGTTCTCCCGATCTGTCTCTCCTATCTTGGCTATGCGTTTCTGCTCGATGCGTCCGGCGGTCCCCTCCAGCGCGCGGGCGTGACGATCTGTCTGATCATGACCGCGATCGGCTGCATCTTCTGCCTGATGCATCTGCCGCAGGCCGCGCTGCTGGTGCATCTGACGACGATGGTGCCCTATATGATCTATCAGGCATTCGTCGGGAGCGAGATCTTCCTGCTGATCGCCCTGATCGCGGCCATGGTCACCACCTTGATGATCCGCGTCTCGCTCAATGCGCATGAGGACTTTACCGAGCTGATCACATCGCGGGCCGAACTGGCGATGCGCCGCCGCGAGGCGGAAAGCCTGGCGAGCGAGAATGCCAGCCTCGCCATGACGGATGTGCTGACGGGTCTTCCCAACCGGCGACTGTTTCTGAGCGATCTGCAAGACCGGATCGCGCGCTCTGCCGAGGCAGAGCGGGAGTGTGTGGTCGGAGTGCTGGATCTCGATCGCTTCAAGCAGGTCAACGACATTTACGGCCACACCGCAGGCGATAAATTGCTCGTCGCGGTCGGCCAACGCCTGCGATCGTTGCGCAGCGACAGCTTGCTGGTGGCTCGCCTTGGCGGCGACGAATTCGGTCTCCTGATCGAAGACGACGAAACCGCTGCGAAGGCGATCGGGGAACGCGTCATCGCCTTGCTCAATCGACCGTTCCAGATCGACGGCCATCGCCTGTCGGTGGGATGTTCCATCGGATTTGCGACCTTCCCCTATTCCGGAGCGACCGCGAATTCGGTGTTCGATCGCGCGGACTATGCGCTGTACGACGTGAAGGCGGATCGGCGCGGCACCTTTGCCTTCTTCACGCTGGATCTCGAAACGCGCCTGCGCACCGACAGCGAACTTGAGGCGGCCCTGCTGGGCGCCGACCTTGCGGACGAGCTGGACATCGCGCTGCAGCCGATCCTCGATCTGACCACCGCGAAGGTGCGCGGCGTCGAGGCTCTGGCCAGATGGAACAACGCTCAGATCGGCCGCGTAGATGCGACACGCTTCATCGATGCGGGCGAGCGCCTGAACCTCATGAAGAGCATCACTACGACGCTGTTCGAAAAAGCGCTGGCGAGCATGGGGAAGCTGCCCGAAGACGTCGGCCTGTCATTCAATCTTTCGACCTTCGACATCGGGAGGTCGAGCACTATCGATGGGCTGATTGCGGCCATCGAACGTCATGGTGTCGCTCCCGATCGCATCACGTTTGAGATTACGGAAACCGCACTGATGCGCGAATACGATACTGCGATTGCCCATATCCACCGTCTGCAGGGAATGGGGATCTCGATCGCGCTCGACGATTTCGGCACCGGCTATTCGAGCCTGAGCTATCTAAGCCGGCTCCCCATCGACAAGATCAAGATCGATCGCAGCTTCGTGTGCAAGCTGGACGAGCCGGGCGTCAAAAAGATCGTGACCGCGATCATGGGCCTGTGCGAAACGCTTGATCTGGAATGCATCGCCGAAGGAATCGAAACGGCCGAAGACTGCCTGACGCTGGAAAGCATGGGATGC
>NZ_LWFF01000340.1 GCF_001635685.1 Erythrobacter sp. HI0063 | reverse complement strand
TCACTTCTGCGAGCGGTATTTCATCGGCGCGCGATTGTTCGGGAATCGGTTCCGCACAGGCCGCAAGGGCAAGGAGTGGGAGGGCGGACATAAGGGCGGAAAGCGCGAGACGCGGTGTTTTGGTGATCATAGCGATGCAACGTGCCGCACCCGTCGCGGTTTCGCAATTCCCGAAGGCAGATCGTACGGCGAAATCTTCATCCCCTCGCACATTGGGGGGCGATCCGATTAGCGTTGACAAGCCCTCCCAAGGCCAGCTAGTGGCGCGCGCCTACCAGGACGCCGGACCACGATGACCGGCAGTTCTCAAACGTGCCCAGATGGCGGAATTGGTAGACGCACCGTCTTCAGGTGGCGGCGCTCGCAAGGGCGTGGAGGTTCGAGTCCTCTTCTGGGCACCATTTCCGGTCAAAGATGGGCACCTCGCCCGTTGATCTGGCCACCGACGCAGCGCCGTGCGCCAAGGCGTCCGTCTGCCCTGAGATTTCGACCTTCGAGCCAATTCGAATCTTCTCAATAAAGGCACGAGCAATCTGCTGGCGCGCCTCGATCGGGCCGTGCTTCAGCTCTCGGCGAACGATGTTGCCAAATCTTTGAACCGCGGCTGGGGTGATTTCAGTAGGCCCACGTTCGAGTTGCTGATTTAGCGTCGTCACCGTCGTATTAAGGCCATCGATCTCTGCACGTCGTTGCTTCAGCCTGGCCGTTATGTCCGGATCGCGGGGAGAGACTGCTCCAGTTTCAATCGCGTCGTGCAGATTGGAAAGACGGCGACGGGCGTCTGCTAACTTCGCTTCGCACTGTTCCAATTCTTGTAGCTTGCGCTGACGGCTCTCATCAGAAGTGTCGAGCACCTTCGTGAGCAACGGTTCGAGATGCTCTTCCCCGAATACCCTGTCAGCGACTTCGCCCAGAACGAGTTCGTCAAGTTTCTCAGCCCGTACATTGGGACAATCGCACGCCGATGCCCCCCGGTTAACTTTCGAGTTGCAGGAATAGTAGCGATATCGGCCGCCCTTTCCTGTCCTGATCGTCATTCCCGAACCGCAGGCTTCGCATTCCGCTAACCCGATAAGAAGTGTCGGACCGCTTACTACCCGCGGAGGGGTATTTCGCGGTGCCCGCTCTTCTCTGAGCGCTGCAACGCGGTCGAATTGTTCCTGAGTAATTAGCTGCGGACAGTCCACCCAAGTCCATTCCTCCTCCGGCAGGAGATTGCCGAATTCGTCAAACTTGTTGCCTGGAAAACGGCCGAGGTAGTGGAGTCGAGACAGGATGCCCGCCACAGTCGCATTGTAGAATTTCTTCCCTCGGCGGGTGAAGCCGTGTCTATTCAGGTATTCGGCGATAGCCCGGCCCCCCAAGGGGATGCCATTCAGACCTTTCTCCGCGAGGTCGAATATCATCCGAACGATCGCCGCTTCGGACGCGTTCAGGAAAAGCTTCTTCTTCTCTTTCTTTGATCGAACTTCGACGGTTCGGGACTCGTAGCCGAGCGGAACGGTCCCTCCGACCCAGAAACCCTCCTCGGCGGTCCCTCGGAGACCCCTTCGGGTGTTCATTGATGCCTTTACGATCGCATCCTGATCCTGCCAGCTGGTCAGCAACTTGTGCAACATGCCGAAATGGCTGTCTTCGAACTTCTGGTAGACGAACAGGCACTGCACCCCAGCGCGCTGGAGTTGTCCCTGCGTAATTACCGTGAATTCCACGTCACGGGCGAGGCGAGCCATGTCACAGGCGACAATGCACTCCACTGGATGGTCATCGCTGGTGGCGAGAAGCATCATTCGATTGAATTCCGGTCTTTTCCAGTCGGAGCCGGACAGTCCCGGTTCTACAAAGAAATCGATGAGATCGATGTCGTTCTGAATGCAGTATTTTTTAAGGTCGACCTTCTGCTGCCGGAGCGAAGTCTGATGCTGGGCCTGCTCTGCCGTGCTGACACGGACATAAGCGTATGCCTTTCGCCGAACCGGTGAAGCCCTATTTCCCACGTTATCTCCTCTGCTTTTTCATTCTTCGTAATCAGCGAAATGCCACGCCATCTTACCCATGCCGATCGAGCAGCGCTTCCCTTTCCTCGTCTGCGCAGATGAACTCGATACCAAGTGCTTCCAGTTTGCCGAGGATACGAAAGTAATCGCTATCGATCCTCGCGAGACGGCACTTCGTCGCCACGATGACCGCACCAATCTGATCCCAGGTGACGGCGCTCAGCATGCGGTCTCGCTCGGTCAGGCTCGAACTGTTTGCCTCCACATCTATGAAGACGCGATGCAGGCGCAGGAACCGCATCGCTGCGATCAACCGTATTCTCTCGCCTTGGAAAGCTATCGAGCGTGTCATCGCAGGCGCGTCCATGTGGGAACAACGAATGTATCCAACGGCATCATTCATGGAATATCTCCTTCAGTGCGTCCTCGCCGATAAGCTCGAGCAGCAAACGGGCGAGGGCATCCTCCGGCGGAGGCACCAGCCACTCGATTTCTGCATGCGCGTTGTCGAGCGGCAGCGCGGTCGTGCGCGCGTGTGAGGATTTATCATCCCTTGCCATCGCCAGCATCCGATCCGTCGCTGCCGTCTCGATCCGAGTCAGTTCTTCGATGCTGGACCGGCATCCGAGCCGGGGGGCATCAGGAAGGCCAGCAATGCCTCCAGCGCCGCTTCGAACTCCTCATCCGGAAAACCGGGCGGGAAGTTGATCACCTTTCCGCCCTGCCGCTTTGATCGACGTTAAGCCGGACCTTCAGCCCACGCCGCTTTTCCGGCTTTCCGAGCATACGGTTGCGCCGCTTCGGTTCGGCACGCTTGACATTGATATTGAGCGCTTCGCGAACCTGCTCCGTGCTGAGCGGGCCCCCAGATTCCAGCAGCTTCTCGATCGCCCTCCTGAACCGATCCATGTTCGGAGTGCTTCCTTCGGGCTCGGCGCCGTCAGCTTTCTTCAGTCGCTCCCGCGTGGTATGAACGTCGAACCACCAGCCTCGCGAAACCTTGGACTGATCGACGAGCAGGTCGGCCACTCCACAGAGTTCCTCCTCGGCTTCGGCCGCCGAGATCATCTGCGAGACGTTGCCAGCGCTGACGCCCAGTTCCTTCGCGATGGCTTCCTGGGAAACGCCGGAGCGATGCCGGGCTAGTGCCTGACGGCTCGAGACCATGGGCTCGCGATTTCGTCCCTTGCGAGTATCCGCGAACCGGATGGCCAGCGCGTCCTTTTCGCTGACCTCGATTACCTTGACGAGCGCATCGTGATCGCTCTCAACGATGGCCCTGAGATGCACATACCCATCGACGAGAAAGAGGCCGTTACCACGTCGGACAACCGGGAAAGGTACGACGAGATGCGACTGTGAAACGACGGCATTGGCGAACGCCAGATCGTCTTCCGAGAAGGCTCTGCGTTCGTGGAGATTGGGGTCGAGCTGGATGTCTTTCGCGAGAACGTAGGACGGATCACTGCGTCCGATCTCACTCGAGATTGCGGAATTGTCAGGCGATGCCTGAGCGCCACCTGCTGGGCTCGATACGTCAACCGCCTCCTGAAAGTTTTCGTTCGTGCAATTTTCTTCGAAGGCCAGTGCGGCCTGATTTTCTATGTCCATGGTATGCCTCCGTTGTTGAGAGGCACACCAATTACGCGGGGCTTACCGGTGATTCAGGAGGAGTTTGGAGCGCTCCCTGGTCCGCAAATCGCGAATGGAAATGGCAGAATTCTGGGCTTTCTCTCCGCCACTCTCGATATGAAGTGATGATTTCGGCCGTTTATTAGATGGAAGCTCATTGCCGCTGGCCGGATTTGCGGCAGCATCGGGTAGCTTCACGCCAAACGCTCGGAGCGTGAACGGCGCTAGGATGCATTCGCTCAAGCGACTTGCGAAAAACGCCGATGTCCGGAGAAGGCGCTTACGCTTTTCCGCCACGTAGCGCTGGTCGAGGACAGCCAGTTCGTCGCTCCATTCACTGCGGGCAGCTAGTAGAGCGTCCGATAATTTATTTTCCCGCCAAGCGGCAGGGCAAAAGAAAGCCCGAGCTGCCGGGTTATTGGTAGGGTCGAGAAGTCCGGCTTTCGATAGTCGCATTCCTTCGCTGCGGAAATCGCTGACATACGAGGCACCCACGAGATGGTACTCAAGTGCGGCTGCCAGTGACTGATCTTGATCGTCTCCATTTCCTGCGTTGCCGGAATCCCGAAGGCCGTCAAAAACAGACCAGTGCTCCTCTCCTTTCTCACGCATTTCACGGCTAGCGGACTTGCGGCCTTCTTCGCTGAGCCGCTTTGCCAAATGCTTTGCCGCACGGTCAGGAGCGTGGTGAGCAATGAAATTGATGGCCAAGCGAAAGATCTTGGAGCGCAGTTCGTCATGCTCAGCAGCGTCTGAATGGTATCCAAACATTGCCACTTTGCGGTGACCCATTTCGCTGAAGAGATGCAGCACATACCTAAGGTCATCCCACCCTACGAAGCGGACCTCAGTCCGATCCTTATCAGATTCGATGCCGCGGTTTGCTATGGCCAATGTATCCGAAGTCCCAGCGGCTAGGTCCGCATGCTGCTCATGATCTACGGGGGTCAGTAATTCTGGGTGGGTTCTGGCGATTGAGACCAGCAGTGGACTTACCGATGCGAACAGGCGAATGCGCTGCGCTCGCCGTGCCCGCCTCAATGTCTCACGGAGGTCGTCCAGTCCGGCAAGACAATCCAATCCGCGCTCGAGCTCGAATAGATCCTCTGCAAGATGGCATACCACTTCTATAGAGTTCGCTGGTGATGTGTTGACGCGATCGCACAATTTTTCGATTGCTTCGTTTGAGCGAAACGAGCGCGAGCTATCGTCTGAGTAGAGCGCGCAAAAGCCATTTAGATCCCGGATCCAGAGGCGTTCGAATGAAGGCTTCCCTCTCCCTCCATGACGGTGATTGTCCCAGGCAAACAGATAGACCGCCTCGACATCGTCGAACGTCCAACCTGCCACGTGGAGATAGGCGTCTTCAATCCGCAAGGACTGGCGCGACTGCGAGACCATTGTCATCTCGCGGCCCCAGTCGAAGAGAAACGGATACCTGGCCGAAAGGTATGGTCTGATCTGCTCGCGAGTAGCCGGCATGGGTATCTGATCAGGCTCGGATGGGATACCCATCCCATGAAGTCTCCGACGCATTTGTTCGACAGCAGGATGTTCTGGGAACCAGATGTCGCGAAGTCCGGCCGGGCGCTTCGGGGAAGGCAAACCCGGATGGGCGCCGAAATTGGCTTCGTGGAATCTTATAGCGTGTAGCTGCGAGGTCCCGTAACACTGATTTTGACAAATCCAGCAAGCCGCAGACGCCATAGAACCGACAACGCCTCCCTTCGTAGCGGATAAAATCTCTTCGGTTACGGTTGAGCCCGGCATCATTTACAGACCTGCAATAAATCTATCGATTTCAGCACTGAATTTAACTTTCTTAGAATCGAATTGGTTCAATTCTTCCTGATCTGGGATGACATTGTCGAAGAAACTATGCGCAAGCCGGTCGGCACCATCATAGCAGGATGCTGCCGATTTTAGAACTTGGATAAGGCCGCATATAGCCGTTTCCAGATCACAAGTCGGGACCTTGAAACGCGGGTGACGATCGAGGATTTTCCGCGCCTCTTCCCAATTTTTTGGTCGAAGGTCGTCAGACAGGTCGGCGAGAAGCGATCGTTGAAGATCCGATACGCCCTCTGAGGCTGAGCCTTCGGAACACTCCTTCCACCACGAGAGAACAGCTTCCCATTTTTTGATAAGCATCATCAGACTGTGGCGCTGTGATCGATAATAGTGGGCCATACACCATCGCCACTGGCCGTACTGATCATCGTATTTCGATCGCAGGGCGGCTACTTCCATGAAGCGACCATCAGCTTTCGCAGTTTCGAGCCGCGACCCCAGATTGTTCAACACATCGACGATGAGGTCCGGATCACCGATCTCAACAACGGAACCATCGGGTCGCTCCCATTTAAACTTCATCGCCGGAGCTCCCGGTACCGAGTGTTGGCTCCGATATCTCGAAGCCATTCAAAGGCCGTCCGTCGATTGGGCACTGCTGGAAACGGAATGCGGTGATACGCGCAGGTTATGCGGATCAGGTGCATCTGCTTCTTCGAAGCGGGTCGGGCTTCCAGCTTCGCCAAATCCTCTGCGGCCATACCTTCAAGATAGGGTTTCGTTCGGTTCATGTACGCGTCGAAACCGCGTCGCCATTCGGCGTACCGGCCGAATTCATCGAGCCGACCTGGTACCACTTCCACCAACTTCAGAAGAACGGCCCCCATGGTCTCGTCCTCGTCGTCGTCGTCATCGCCTTCAATGCTGGACGCTTCCTCCAGAATTGCTTTTAGCTGCTCTCCGGTCATCGAGAGAAGACCATCAATTGCGCGGGCGTGGTGGGCGTTCAATCCATACGCGAACAGCACCGCGCCAAGGGTGATCTGGTGATGGACGTCTTGAGGGTCCCGGAACCTCGTCTCACCGGGCGTGATCATCGGACCTGCCAGCCGAGCTTCCGTGTTGCTGAGCAGCACAAGAGTGCGATCCAGTTGAGACGCGAGGTGCTCCAAGTCATTGCCCGAAGCGGAAGTGAGTTTCTGTTCCATCGCCCAGTTATATTGCGATTTTCGATCAAACCCAAACCGGTCACCCGAAGATGGGGCAGATTGTGCAGCCAATTAGGTTTCGTGGACAAAGGGTATCCAGAGTTTGACTGAGGCGAGCGCGACGAAGCCGAGATAGGATTCCTTGGTTTTGTCGTAGCGGGTCGCAACGCGTCGCCAGTTCTTGAGTTTATTGAACAGTCGCTCGATCAGGTTGCGCCACTTGTATTTCGCGCGATCATGCGCGGCGGGATTACGCCGGCCCGCCTTGGCCGGGATCACCGCCTCGACGCCCGCCGCCTCAATCTCTTCGCGGATCGCATCGGCATCGTATCCCCGATCAGCCAGGAAGGCCTCGATCCGGTCAGTTATCATGCGGAACAGCGGTGCGAAGCCCTGCACATCGTGCGCTTGCCCCGGTGTCAGCACGAAGCCGAGGGGCAAGCCTCTGGCATCGCACCTTGCGTGGAGCTTGGTGGTGAAGCCGCCGCG
>NZ_LWFF01000339.1 GCF_001635685.1 Erythrobacter sp. HI0063 | reverse complement strand
CTTCAAAGCTTTACGCTTTTTTTATGCGAGTCTTGCGCACCCTTGGACTGCTACTGATCGCCTGCGGGCTGTTCGTCCAGTCGGCAGCGCATGCATCTGCCCTGCCTCAGGCGGTCGATGCAGGCAAACCGGCCTGCGCCGAGATGGAGATGATGGCGGGCGCAGCTTCCATGGACGATCATGACGGCGTGCCTTGCAAGAACCTTCGGCTGGATTGTCTCGTGGCATTCGGCTGCATCCCGCCCCTCGTTCCAGGGGGTGATTCGACCCTGGTCGGTGAAATACCGGCGCAGGCTTCTCAGTTCAGCAGATTAGTCTCCAATTCGCTCGCGGCCCCAAGGCTGGGGCCAGAACCGCCACCTCCGCAATTTCCGGCATGACCCGCGTGCAGGCATAAGCCTGTGCGCTCCTGCCTCTGGATGGACGACCTGCGCTCGATGCGGGCCGGTGATCCGGAACGCGTGTCTGACGCGCTCCTTTTGCGGATGAACGATCATGCAACGAATTACTTGGACCGCGATTCCGGTCCTGCTGGCCCTCGCGCCGGCGAGTAATGCCCAGTCGGTGGGCTATGAAGAAGCTTTGCGAGCAGCAACGAGCGACCAGCCCCAGGTTCGCACAAGCGAGCTGCGACTGGACGCCCGGCGCGAGATCGCCGACGCTGCCGATGAACTGCCCGATCCGCGCCTTCGCGCGGGCATCCAGAACCTGCCGGTAAGCGGGCCGGCTGCGTTCGAGCTGGGTCGCCAGCTCCCTACGCAAATCCAAGTCGGTATCGAACAGGAGATTCCCAATCTCGCGAAACGTCGGGCCCGGTTCGGAATGGCGGACGCCGACATCGACCTTGCCGCAGCACAATTGCGTCAGACCCGTTACAGGGTACGCGTCGGAGCAGGAATGGCATGGATTTCGTTGGCTTATGCCCAACGGGCTCTGACCGTCGCCGACGATGCACTTGCTGAAATCGAGGGGCTCGTACCACTCGCGCGCAGTGCTGTCGCCGCCGGTTCGGCCAGACCCGCCGAAAGTCTGGAAATACGCCGTGCCGTGCTCGAAGTCGAGGATATGCGGACCAGGATCGAGGCCGACCGAGAGGCCGCTCAGGCCATGCTGTCGCGCTATACCGCTCTGCCGACCGCCACCGCGACCGGAACCATCCCTTCGGCCGATCTCGATCCCGAAGGTTTGCGGGCCATGCTTCAAAGCAATCCGGAGCTCGTCGTGGCGCTTGCGCAGGTCCGCCAAGCGGAAGCGAGAAGCGATCTTGCCCGATCGGAAAGGCGTCCGGATTTCGGCGTCAATGTGAGCTATGGACGGCGCGATCCCGATTTTGGCGATGCAATCTCGGTGATGGGTTCGATCACGCTCCCGATTTTCGCGGACCGGCGCCAAAACCCGCGTATAGCCGCCGCCGAAGCCGAAGCGGCTGCGGCACAGTCGGCCAGAGCCGATCGGCTGCGTGAACTCGAAGCCCGGTTCGAAACCGATCTCGCGGCATGGCGCAGCGCTTATCGACAATGGCAGCGCGCGACCGACGAATTGCTTCCCCTTGCCGAAAGCCGCGTGGACCTCGAGCGCGCGAGCTTTGCCGCGGGCCGCGCGGAACTGCTCGACGTCATCGACGCCATCAAAACGCTCGCCGTGCTGCGGGTGGACATTCTGCAACGCGAGGAAGCGACCGTCGAAGCCGCCGCGAACCTGCGACTGACCTATGGGGAGTATGGCCGATGAGAGCCGCAATGGGAGCCGCGTGGGACAGGCTGTCGCCGCGCCAGAAATCCTGGACGATGGCAGGCACGGTCGCGCTCATCAGTCTTGCCGCCGGCTATGGTCTCTCGCAGCTCGGCGAAGGCCAGGGTGGTGCAAGCGACGCGGGCGGCAGTGCGACCGAATGCGAGGAGGTCCTTTACTGGTACGACCCGATGGTGCCGGGGCAGCACTTCGACGAGCCGGGCAATTCGCCCTTCATGGATATGCAGCTGGTGCCCAAGTGCGCGGGCGAGGAGGCCACTGCAGGCGTCAGGATAGATCCCGGCCTGGTGCAGAATTTCGGCATCCGCACCACTGAAGCCGAGTACGGCGTCCTCGAGCCGGAAATAACCGTCACAGGCGTTCTGGCCTACAACGAACGCGACGTCGCGATCGTCCAGCCACGTGCCGGAGGCTATGTACAAAGAACCTACGGCCGCGCGCCCGACGATGTCGTTGGACGGGGCGCGCCGCTCGCGGATATCCTGGTTCCCGAATGGGGCGGAGCGCAGCAGGAGTATCTGGCCGTCCTGAACAGCGGTGATGAAGAACTTGCGCAGGCCATGCGCGAACGCATGCGCCTTTTGGGCATGCCTCCAGGCCTGATCTCATCGGTAGGGCGCAATGGACGTCCGCAGTCCACGATCACCGTTACCGCGCCGATTGGAGGTGCCATCACATCGCTCGGCGTGCGTCCGGGAATGACAGTCATGGCCGGACAGACGCTCGCCGAGATAACCGGTTTCTCACCGATCTGGCTCGAAGCCGCGGTGCCTGAAACGCAGGCGGCGAATGTACGCGTCGGGCAACCTGTCAGCGCGACGCTGACCGCATTCCCCGAGGAACGCTTCTCCGGACCCATTGTCGCTATCCTGCCGAGCGCGGAGGATGCAAGCCGTACGATCACCGTTCGTGCGCAACTGCCCAATGCATCCGGTCGCCTCAAGCCGGGCATGTTCGCACAGGTCTCGCTGACCCCGGACACACGCCGCGCGCTGCTGGTGCCGTCCGAAGCCGTTATCAGGACCGGACGTCGAACCATCGTGATGGTGAAGCAGGACGAGGGCGGTTTCATGCCCGCCGAGGTCCGGATCGGCCGCGAAGCGGGTGGCAGGACCGAGGTTCTGGCCGGTCTGTCGGCCGGCGAACAGGTCGTGACATCGGGTCAGTTCCTGCTCGATTCCGAAGCAAGCCTTACCGGACTCGACGTCCGTCCGGTCGATCAGGCAGATGACGCTTCCACCGGCGGCGAGGACGAACCAGCGACCTTCGGTGCCACCGGCACGATCCAGTCGATCGCCAATGGTTCGGTGACGCTGCGGCATGGTCCTGTGCCCCGGCTCGATTGGCCCGCGATGACCATGACCTTCCGCACGAAGAGCGCGGCGCAAATGCGCGGGCTCGAGACGGGAGACAGGGTGCGCTTCACCTTCACCCAGCAGGATGCCGGCCCCCGGATCGAGTCTATCACGAGGGCCGGACAATGATTGCTCGGATAATTGATGCCTCGATCGCCAACCGCCTGTTTATCGTTCTCGCCGCCGTCGCGGTAACGCTGGCCGGTTTCTGGGCGGTGCGCACGACGCCGGTCGACGCGTTGCCCGATCTGTCCGATGTGCAGGTTGTGGTCCGGTCAAACTATCCGGGGCAGGCCCCCCGGATCGTCGAGGACCAAGTCACCTACCCCCTGGCAACGACCATGCTTTCGGTGCCGGGGGCGAAAACCGTCCGCGGCTACTCGATGTTCGGCGACAGCTATGTCTATATCATCTTCGAGGACGGTACCGACCTCTACTGGGCGCGATCGCGTGTGCTCGAATATCTCAACCAGGTGCAGGTCCGCCTGCCCGATGGCGTGACGAGCACGCTCGGCCCCGATGCCACCGGGGTAGGGTGGATCTACGAATATGCGCTGATCGATCGCAGCGGCGGACACGACCTTGCCGGACTGCGCAGCCTGCAGGACTGGTTCCTGCGCTACGAGCTCAAGACAATCCCCGGCATTGCCGAGGTCGCCAGCGTCGGAGGAATGGTCAAGCAATACCAGGTCGTGCTCGAGCCTTACCGGATGGCCTCGCTCGGCGTGACTCACGCCGAGATCGTGAGCGCAATCCAGTCCGCCAACCAGGAAGCGGGCGGCTCGATCGTCGAGATGGGCGAAGCCGAATATATGGTCCGTGCCTCGGGTTATCTCGGCGACCTCGACGATTTCAGGGCGATCCCGCTGCGCGCGGTGAGCGGCGGCGTTCCGGTCACGCTGGGCGACGTAGCGACGATCCAGGTCGGCCCCGAACTGCGCCGAGGCATCGCCGAGCTCAATGGCGAAGGCGAGGTTGCCGGCGGCATCATCGTCCTGCGCCAGGGTGCGGATGCAAGAAGCGCAATACAGGCCGTCGAACAGAAACTCGACGACTTGCAGGCAAGCCTTCCCGAAGGCGTCGAGATCGTCACGACCTACGATCGCTCTCAGCTCATCGATGCGTCTATAGAGAACCTCACCACGAAGCTCATCGAAGAGTTTATCGTCGTGGCGCTCGTATGCGCGCTGTTCCTCTGGCACGCGCGCTCGGCACTTGTCGCCATCATCACCCTGCCTTTGGGCGTGCTCGCGGCCTTCATCGTGATGCGCATCCAGGGCGTCAATGCCAACATCATGTCGCTGGGTGGAATAGCCATCGCGGTCGGTGCGATGGTCGATGCCGCCGTCGTCATGATTGAGAACGCGCACAAGCATCTCGAGCGATGGGAACACGAGAATCCCGATACCGTGCTCGCGGTGAAGGAACGCTGGCGGATCATCGCCGATGCATCGAAGGAAGTGGGACCGGCGTTGTTCTTCAGTCTGCTGATCATTACGCTGTCGTTCCTACCGGTCTTCACCCTGCAGGCGCAGGAAGGGCGGTTGTTCGCTCCGCTCGCTTTCACCAAGACCTATGCCATGGCGGCCGCGGCCATTCTGTCGGTAACGCTGGTGCCGGTAATGATGGGATGGCTGATCCGTGGGAAGATCCCTTCGGAGGATTCCAATTTTCTCAACCGCTGGCTGACGAAAATCTATCGTCCGGGGCTCGACTGGGTCATGCGGCGCCCAAAGGCAACGCTGGTGATCGCGGCGCTGATCTTCCTGACCACCGCGATCCCCTTCACCCGGCTTGGCGGCGAGTTCCTCCCGCCGCTCGATGAAGGCGATTTGCTTTATATGCCGAGCGCGCTGCCCGGCCTCTCCCCCGGCGAGGCTTCGGCGCTGCTGCAGCGCACCGATCGCCTGATCAAGTCGGTCCCCGAGGTGGAAACGGTGTTCGGCAAGGCGGGGCGCGCCGATACAGCGACGGATCCGGCTCCCCTGACGATGTTCGAA
>NZ_LWFF01000338.1 GCF_001635685.1 Erythrobacter sp. HI0063 | reverse complement strand
TGCGCATAGGCAGTGATACCGACGGTGGCGGTATCGCCCTCGACGTCGATCCATTCGTGTTCTTCGGTGAAATAACGAGCCATCGGTCAGTTTCCTCTGTGATAACGATGGGGGACGAAGGGCAGCTTCGCGACCTTCGCGGGCAGACGCTTGTTACGAACCTCGACGGTGAGTTCGGTTCCCGCTTCGGCATGGCCGCTCTTCACGTAAGCCATGGCGATCGGGTGGCCGAGCGTGGGCGAGAATCCGCCGCTGGTGACGCGGCCCACCTCGTCCTCGCCGTGATAGACGATGGCGCCCTCGCGCGCAGGCAGGCGGCCTTCGAACACCAGGCCGACGCGCTTATCGGCACATCCCTGTTCCAGCTTCACCGCGCAGGCGGAGTGGCCGATCCAGCCGCCGCTTTCGCGCCGCGTCTTGGTCAGCGCGAAGGTGAGATCGGCAGTGACGGGATCGATCTCGGCCGTGAGATCGTGGCCGTAGAGCGGAAGGCCCGCTTCCAGACGCAGCGAATCGCGCGCGCCCAGTCCGGCAGGACGCACTTCGATTTCCGCGCAGAGGCGATTGGCGAGCGATTCGACCAGTTCGGCCGGGACCGAAATCTCGAACCCGTCCTCGCCGGTATAGCCCGCGCGGGTGATCCGTAGCGGCCATTCTCCAAACTGGTAGAGAGTGGATTGCATGAAGACGAGATCGTCGGGCACGCCGCGCATCACCCGGCCCAGCGCCGTCGCCGCCTTGGGGCCCTGAAGCGCGATCAGCGCCTGCTCGTCCATGTGAGTGAGCGTGACATCGTCGGACAGATGTTCGCGCAGATGGGCGATATCGTCCCACTTCATCGCGCCGTTGACGACCACGTAATAGGCCGGTTCGCCCCAATGGCCTTCGGTGCCCGCCTCTTCGTCGCCTTCTATCCAGGGCGTGGCGTTGGTGACCATCAGATCGTCGAGGATGCCGCCCTCTTCGTTCAGCAGCAGCGAATAGCGCACCCGGCCCGGCTTCAGCGAAGCGATCGCGCCGGGCAGAAGTTTTTCCAGTTCCGCAGCGGCATTCTCGCCCGTGACCATCAGCTGGCCCATATGGCTGACGTCGAACAGGCCCGCCTGATCGCGCGTCCAGTCGTGCTCGGCCACGATGCCGCCGCCCTCATCCTTGTTATACTGGATCGGCATCTCATAGCCCGCGAAGGGCACCATGCGCGCACCCTTCTGTCGATGCCAGGCGTCCAGCGGCAGGGTCTCGGTGGTGTCGGGCGTATCGCCGGTGTCGTCGCTCATATCAGGCCCCGCAAGCATGGCGCACGCCGGGACGGCGCGCGTATGGATCCATGCCCCCTCTGTCGGGATACCTGAGAGACTGACGCGCGGCACAGCCTTGCGCGCTTACCCCTTCGGTGGTTCCGCCCCCGATCGTGGATCGGGCGGAACGCTTTCCAGAGTGTCGACGGCGCGCGCGGTCCCTATCGCCTGAGAGTTTCCGGGGCGGTTGCTCCTTCGGCGCCGCCCGGCCACCCGAAAACGGCTGACCCGGCGAGCTCTCCCGCGCGCACCCGCCGCAGAATCGCTCCCACGGCAGACGGATATCCGGTGAACGCTTCGCGCGCGCCGGTCAATCGGCAAACGGCGTCGCCAAGCGGTTTTGCACGCTGTATTCGCCCTAGGCGTTGAGCCACAACAGGTAGAGCGCCGACAGGACGATCCAGCCTCCGTCGAGCGTCTTCAGACGCTTCGCACCCAGCCACAGCGCGATCGGCCGCGCGAGGAACCCGCCGAGCATGGCAGCAGGCGCGGCAAGCAGGACAACCTCCCACGCGATCGTGCCCGCCTCGATATGCCACACGCTGCCTGCGATCACGCTGATGGCGGAGATAACACAGGCCGCACCGGTGCATAGCAGGACCGGATAATGGCGGATGAAGAGATAGAGCGCGACGAGCTCGCCCACGCCGACCGAGAACAGAGCGGTAATCGGCCCGCCGACGAGGCCGATCGCAGCGAGCATCGCCAAATCCCTGGGCGCAAGCCGGTCCCGCTCCGCGCGGCGCGCGTTCACTGTCCAGGTTGCGGCGATCAGGGCCGTGCCGAGCAGGATCGAGAACGCCTTGTAACCGAGCAGAACGGCATGCTGATCGAAGCTGCCCAGTCGTTGCGTCAGCAGCATGCCCGGCACGGACAGCGCAAGCACCCCGGCGACCACCAGCGCGAAATCGCGCGGGCGGACCTCCGCTTCGAGGGGCTTCGGCTCCGGCTGATGCAGCAGCCGGTCGGTCCAGCGCAGCGCCCCCATGCTCATCCCGAAGCTCTGGATCGCCATCGACACGCCGACCACCTGCAACGGCGCGAGCGTCATCACGTCCAATTCGCGCAAGGCGTTGAAGACAGGCACGAACACCACGCCTCCGCCGGTGCCCGACGTATTGGCGATGATCGCGCCTGTCAGGCCGACACCGGGGAGAAACCACAGGCTCCCCATCAGGCCGCGCGATACCGGCACCAGTAGCCACAGCGCGGCATAGGCCGCGAGAAGCACGGCACCCCCGATCAGGACCAGCCGCCCCGGCGGCAGTCGGCTCAGTCGAGATTGGGCCGCAGCCATCGTTCCGCCGTGGCAAGATCGACGCCGCGCCGCTCCGCATAATCCTCAAGCTGGTCGCGGCCGATGCGGGCGACGCCGAAATATTCGCTTTCGGGATGGGCGAAATAGAACCCGCTCACCGCTGCGGTCGGCCACATGGCGAAGTTTTCGGTCAGGGTCAGCCCGGCGTTTTCGGGCGCATCGAGCAGATCGAACAGGATCGGTTTCAGGGAGTGATCCGGGCAGGCGGGATAGCCCGGCGCGGGGCGAATACCGCGATATTCTTCCTTGATCAGCGCCTGATTGGTGAGCTGTTCGTGCGGGGCATAACCCCATAGATCGGTACGGACATGTTGGTGCAGACGCTCCGCAAAGGCTTCGGCGAACCGGTCGGCCAATGCCTTCAGCAGGATGTCAGAATAATCGTCTTTGTCCGCGCGGAAGCGCTCCGAATGCGGATCGATCCCATGGATGCCGACGGCGAAACCGCCCATCCAGTCGCCCGCCGGATCGATGAAATCAGCCAGGCACATATTGGCCCTGTCGCGCGATTTCTGGACCTGCTGGCGCAGGAAGGGAAGCGTGACATGGCCGCTGTCAAGGTGGAGCGTGATGTCGTCCTGATCCCGCGCACACGGCCAGAATCCGCAGACGCCGCGCGCGGTCAGCCATTTCTCCGCGATAATGCGATCGAGCATGGCGTTGGCGTCCGCGAACAATTGCGTCGCGGTCTCGCCCACCACCTCGTCGTCGAGGATCTTGGGATAGGTGCCGTGCAATTCCCATGCGCGGAAGAAAGGCGTCCAGTCGATATAGTCGCGCAATTCCGCCAGATCCCAGTCGGGGAAGACGTGGCGCCCCGGCTGGAGCGGCGGCGCGGCCTTGTCCGAGAGGTAGACGTCGCAGAAATTCGCCCGAGCCTCTTCGAGCGACAGCAGCACGCTTTTCGACTGGCCCTCGCGCGCCTTCCTCACCTTGACGTATTCGCCCGCCGTGTCGGTGACGAAATCGTCGCGCTGAGTGTCCGACAGCAGGCGGCTGGCGACGCCGACCGCGCGGCTCGCATCGAGGACGTGGATCACCGGGCCTTCATAGGCCGGATCGATCCTGAGCGCAGTGTGCACCTTGCTTGTCGTCGCCCCGCCGATCAGCAGCGGCATGGTCATCTTCGCGCCCTGCATTTCCTGCGCCACGGTCACCATCTCGTCGAGCGAGGGGGTGATGAGGCCAGACAGCCCGATCATATCGGCCTGGTTCTCGTTGGCGGCTGCAAGGATTTGCGACCAGGGGACCATGACGCCCAGATCCACCACCTCGTAACCGTTGCACTGCAGGACCACGCCGACGATGTTCTTGCCGATATCGTGCACGTCGCCCTTCACCGTGGCCATCACGATGGTGCCCTTGGCCTTGGCGCCGGGCTCCTTGCTCGCTTCGATGAAGGGGATGAGGTGCGCGACCGCCTTTTTCATCACGCGCGCCGATTTGACGACCTGGGGCAGGAACATCTTGCCCGATCCGAACAGGTCGCCGACCACGTTCATCCCGTCCATCAGCGGGCCTTCGATGACTTCGATAGGCCGCGAAAACTGCTGCCGCGCCTCCTCGGTATCGGCGACGACATGCGCATCGATGCCCTTCACCAATGCGTGTTCGAGGCGGCGCTTCACGTCCCAGCCGCGCCATTCCTCGGCCGCCTTCTCGTCCGCCGCGCTTGTGCCGCGATAGCTTTCGGCAAGGTCGATCAGTCGCTCGGTCGCGTCGGGACGGCGCATGAGGATCACGTCCTCGCAGGCCTCGCGCAGGGTCGGGTCGATCTGGTCGTAGACGTCCAGCTGCCCCGCATTGACGATCGCCATGTCGAGCCCGGCGGGGATGGCGTGATAGAGGAACACCGAATGCATCGCGCGGCGCACGGTCTCGTTGCCGCGAAAGCTGAAGCTCAGATTTGACAGGCCGCCGCTGGTCTTCGCCTTGGGACACCGCTGCTTGATCTCGGCCACCGCCTCGATGAAATCCAGGCCGTAACGGTCGTGCTCCTCGATCCCCGTCGCGACCGCGAAGATGTTGGGATCGAAGATGATGTCCTCGGGCGGGAAGCCGATCCCGACCAACAAATCATAGGCGCGCGAACAGATTTCGACCTTGCGCGCCTTCGTATCGGCCTGCCCCGCCTCGTCGAAGGCCATGACGACCACTGCCGCACCGTAATCGCGGCAGATACGCGCGTGATCGAGGAAGGGCTCCTCGCCCTCTTTCATCGAGATCGAATTGACGATCGGCTTGCCCGATACGCATTTCAGCCCCGCTTCGATCACGTCGAATTTCGAACTGTCGACCATAACCGGCACGCGCGCGATGTCGGGCTCGGCGGCGATCAGCTTGAGGAAAGTGGTCATCGCGTGCTTCGCGTCGAGCAGGCCTTCGTCCATATTGACGTCGATGATCTGCGCGCCGTTCTCGACCTGCTCGCGCGCGACTTCGACGGCGGTCTCGTAATCGCCCGCCATGATCAGCTTCTTGAAGCGCGCCGATCCGGTGACGTTGGTACGCTCGCCGATATTGACGAAACGGGCGGTGGAAAGATCGCTCATGGAAATATCAGACCTGTTCGAGATCGCGCGCGAGCACGACGTCATCGTAAAGAGTGCCACCGACATCGAAGCGGCGCGTGGCGATCTGGCGGAAGCCGTGCTTCGCATAGAAGCCGATCGCGCGGTGATTGTCGTCCTTGACGCCCAGCAGCAGGCGCGAGTGCCCTGCCGCCCCGTCAATTGTGCTGGTCAGCAGGCGCGCTGCCGTATCGCCGCAATGGAAGCGCGACAGAAGATAGATCTTCTTCAGCTCGATATCGCCGGGCTCTGCGGCATCCAGTTCGGGCTCCACCAGCAGCGCATAGCCGACCGGCGCGCCGTCGAGTTCGGCCAGCCAGGCCCGCGCTCCGGCGGCGAGGCCCGCGCGCAGATGGTCGGGCTCGTGATGGCGGGCGCAATGCGCCACCAGCGCCTCGCCATCGATCAGCCCCGCAAAGGTTTCGAGAAAGGTCGCATCGGCCACCAGCGAAAGGCGCGCCGCGTCCGTCGCGCTCGCCTCGCGAATGGCGATATCGGGTCGGGCGGTTTCGCTCATGCCGCTCCGATCACGCCGCGATCGTGAAGGATTCGAGCCCGGCCAACTGCATATTGGCGTCGATCTCCGGCACGGTGCGCGGCGTCACGCCTTGGACCGCGCGCGCCATCGCCGCGATATGATCGGGCGTCGAACCGCAGCAACCTCCCAATGCGTTGATCCGCCTGTTGTCAGCCCAGACGCGGGTCAGCGATGCGGTCGTTTCCGGCAGCTCGTCATATTCGCCCAGATCGTTGGGGAGGCCGGCATTGGGATAGGCCATCAGATAGGTGTCGGCGATATCGGACAGGAGCTGGACATGCGGGCGCAATTGTTCGGCACCGAAGCTGCAATTCAGCCCGATCGTCAGCGGCTTTGCGTGGCGCACCGTATACCAGAACGCCTCCACCGTATGGCCCGACAGATTGCGGCCCGAAAGATCGGTGAGAGTCAGCGAGATCATCAGCGGAATGTCGGTACCAAGCTCGCGCTCCAGCTGCTTGACCGCCATGATCGCGGCCTTGCAATTCAGCGTATCGAACACCGTTTCGATCAGGATGAAATCCGCCCCGCCCTCGATCAGCGCGGCGCATTGTTCGCGATAGACATCGACGATGGTGTCGAAATCGACCTCGCGGAAACCGGGATCCTCGACATCTGGGGACAGGGACAGCGTCTTGTTGGTCGGCCCCACCGCGCCCGCGACGAAGCGGGGGATACCGTCCTTCGCGCTGGCCTCGTCCACTGCCTCGCGGATGATACGCGCGGCGGACACATTGATGTCGCGCACCAGCCCTTCGGCCCCGTAATCGGCCTGGCTGATGCGGTTGGCGTTGAAGGTGTTGGTGGCGAGAATATGCGCGCCTGCATCGATATAGCTGTCGCAGATTTTACGGATCACCTGCGGCTGCGTCAGATTGACGAGGTCGTTATTGCCCTTCTGATCCGCGTTCAGCCCGGTATCGCCCGCATAATCTTCGGGCGAGAGTTTCGCGCGCTGGATTTCGGTGCCGTAGGGGCCGTCCTTGATCAGGATACGCGCCTTGGCGGCGGCTGCGAAGGCTTCGCGTTTGGTCATGATGCGACTTTCGGACGCAGGCCGAGCATGTGGCAGATGGCATAGCTCAGCTCGGCGCGGTTGAGAGTGTAGAAGTGGAACTGGCGCACGCCGCCTGCATAGAGGCGGCGGCAGAGTTCGGCGGCGATGGTGGCGCTGACGAGCTGGCGCGCTTCGGGCTTCTCGTCCAGGCCTTCGAACAGGCCCTCCATCCAGGGCGGGATCGCCGTACCGCAAAGGCCCGACATCTTCTGGACCGCGGCGAAGCTCATCACCGGCATGATGCCCGGCACGATTTCGCCTTCGATACCCGCCGCCGCTGCGCGGTCGCGAAAATCGAAGAAACATTCCGGCTCGAAGAAGAACTGCGTGATCGCACGGGTCGCCCCGGCATCGAACTTGGCCTTGAGATTGTCGAGATCGGCCTGGCGATCTTTGGAATCGGGATGCATTTCGGGATAGGCGGCGGCGGAGATTTCGAAGTCGCCGACCTTTTTCAGGCCCTTGATCAGATCGACCGCGTTCTCGTACCCGCCGGGATGGGGAGAATAGCCCTTGTCGCTGTCGGGCGCATCGCCGCGCAGGGCGACGATGTGGCGGATGCCCTCTTCCCAGTAATGGCGCGCCACCGCATCGACCTCCTCGCGCGTCGCGGCGACGCAGGTGAGATGGGCAGCGGCGGGAATCTGCGCCTCGTTCTGAATGCGAACGACCTGTTCGTGCGTGCGCTCGCGCGTCGAACCGCCTGCGCCATAGGTGACCGAGACGAAGCGCGGGTCGAGCGGCTTCAGCGTCTCGACGCTCTGCCACAGCGTCTCGCTCATCTTCTCGCTCTTGGGCGGGAAGAATTCGAAACTCACTTCGATATCGCCAGCGAGGTCCGAAAACATCGGCGCTTCCAGCGCGCGCTGCGCTTCTCGCATCTGATTGAGAGTCGGGCTCACGATGCGGCCCTCCTGTCGATGCGCGAGGCCTCGTCATGGGCCAGCGCAATCCAGATCTTCACAACC
The DNA here is from genome assembly GCF_001635685.1 of Erythrobacter sp. HI0063. Lineage (GTDB taxonomy): Bacteria > Pseudomonadota > Alphaproteobacteria > Sphingomonadales > Sphingomonadaceae > Qipengyuania. The sequence continues at coordinate 37,236 of NZ_LWFF01000338.1, read as the reverse complement.
AAAGAACCTCCGTCGAGCGATATGGGGGGCCGATGCGCCAGTCCGGCGTCGGTCAGCAGGGTCTGCATCTGCGCATCGGTGAAACCGAGGCGCGCATGGGCGTGGCGCTCGCGCAATTCCTCCCGGCGATGCGCGGCGAAATCGACGATCGCCACGCGCCCGCCAGGCCTCAGCACGCGCGCCGCTTCCGCTATCGCCAGCGCAGGATCCTGCGCGAAATGGAGCACCTGATGGAACAGGACGGTGTCGAAGCTGGCATCGTCGAAAGGAAGATGGGCGAAATCGCCTTGGACCAGTTCCACGCGCTCCGTCGGCAGATGTTGAAGCTTGGCGCGTGCGACGCGCAGCATGGCGAGGCTCTTGTCGAGTGCCACGATGCGATCGGCGGAGCGGGCGAACAATTCCGCCATCCGGCCCGTTCCGGTGCCGATATCGAGCAGGCGACCGAGCGGATCTTCGCCCAGAGCCGCTGCCAGCGCATCTTCAACCTGTTCGTCCGAACTGTGGAGCCGCCGAACCTCGTCCCAATCCCCCGCATGCTCGGCAAAATAGGAGGCGGCCTCCTTCTCTCGCGCAGTGCGGATCTGGGCGAGCTGGCGCCGGTCCTGCTCGCACACGGCGCCGAAATCGCGATCCTCGCCCTCGCAGGCCTGGAGCAGTCCCTCGATGCGTTCACCCACCGCGTCCGAAACATCGCCCCCGTGGCGTGCGCGCAGGAAAACCCAGCTACCTTCCTTGCGCCGTTCGACGAGACCGGCGGCGCTCAATATCCCGACATGGCGCGATACGCGCGGCTGGCTCTGCCCGAGAACCTGCGCCACTTCGCCCACCGATAGCTCCATTGAGCCGAGCAGGCGCATGATCCGCAAGCGCGTCCCATCCGCCAGAGCCCGAAAGATCGCCTCGATGTCCATCGGACGCAATATAAAGATATCTGCAAGTCTGTAAATCGGCTTTCAAGTCGATGGATTTGACTGCGCGCGCGGCAAGCTGAACAATCGAAAACGATGGAAAAACCGTCTGTTAAACTTCCTTCCCCTATCGGATGGAAACGCTTCGGCCTGCGACGCGATGATTCGCGGGGTCATGTCGATTGGCGCTCGGATCACATGCGAAGGGTGGGGAAAATGCTTTCAGCGATGCAAATCGACACGAAATTCTCGCGACCCGCAGCGGAGGTTCGCTGAGCCTTGCCGCTGACTGCCGCCCTGCGATCCAATCTGCTGCACTTCGTCGAGGATCTGTTGTCCTACATGACGACGGCGGAAAAGCGCGGCCAGCTGGAAACGGCGATGCTGCCCTTGCGGGAGAGTGAAAATGCCCTCGATCATCAAACGCTCCGCAAGCTACGCGCGGGGCAGGTTGGGACAGTCATTGGGCCACGCTCGCCCGCAGAGGCGACGGAATTGCAGCGCCTTGCGGTTGAAGAGACACGGCTTGGCATTCCCCTTCTCTTTGCCGACCGGATCGACGAGGCGGCCTGGCCTTCTCCTCTTGCCATGGCAGCGAGCTGGGACGTCGAGGCGGTGGAAAATCTCGCACGGCACAAGGCGATCGAAGCCAACACGCGCGGCGTGACATGGGTCGCGGCACCGTCTTTCCGCTCCCTTGCCACGACCTCACGCTATCGGTCCTCCAGCGAGTTCACTTTTCTGGCACGGTATTTGCGCGATGCGGTCGTGCGTGAGCTCTCCGGTAGCGAAAATGGCAGAGATCTCGCTCGCTTCGGCCATGCCCTGGTTCTGCTGCGCGATGGCGATCTTGGATCGTCCGGTATCACTCGGCCGGACGATGAGCCCACGGAGGCGCCTAGCGAAGCTTTCATCGGCCGCGACTTTTCCAGCTGGCATGCGGATGTGGGTGCGGATGGTCCGAAGCTGGATCAGACGGTCCGCCGAATCCTGATGGCAAAGGCCCAGCTCGGCCTGTTCCGCGATCCGTTCAAACGCGTCGAAGGATCCCGCCTGGCCGTTTCGGGAGATTACGCCGCCGCAAGAGCCGCGCTGGCCCGCAAGTCGATGATATTGCTGCGCAACGAAGACTCCGTACTGCCCCTGCAGGTCCAGTCCGAGCCGGTGCTGTGCGTCGATTGCGGCAGCGGCATGGGCGAGGCAGTGGGCGAACGGCTCGCTGCGCGAGGCATCGCGTATCGCAAGTTGACCGGGCTGGCCTTGCGGCAGGAAGCCCTCGATCAGCCGAACGCGCTTTTCGCGGCAGATGGCATGGCGATCGGTATCGCCGCCAATGCGGCATCGCGCGCGCGGGCAGTGATGCTGTTCGTGGGCGAGGCGGATTGCGAGCCCGGCCCCGGCCTGCCGCGCCTCGGCCCGGCGGCGAAGGCCTTGCTGGCCGGGCTGGTGCACGCCAACGCGCATTGCTTGCTCATATCGGCGACCGCGCTGCCGCTCGATCCGACATGTCTGCCCAAGGATCTTGCCGCGCATCTGCATGCCTGGTCGCCGGAAACCGGCTTCGAGGAGCCCATCGCCGCAATCCTGACCGGAGAGAGCCCACCGCAGGGCAAGCTTCCCATGGCGCTCGGCGAGCCGGAGCAGCCGCAGTTTCATCCCTTTGGCCACGGCCTGACCTACGGCACGCTCCAATCTTCGCCTCTGACGGTCGAATTCGGCTGCGACAGCGTGATCGCGCATGTGAAGCTGACCAATCCGCACCCCCATCCGGTCTGCGAAACGGTTCAGCTTTATGTACGCACACCCCACACGCCGGACCTACGCCTGCGGGGTTTTCAGCGTCTCGAAGTTCCCGCAGGAGGCAGTCAAGAAGCGCGTTTCCAGCTAAGCGCCGCGCATCTGGGCGAGGCAAATGACAGTGCGCCTTGGCGGGTTCAATCCGGACGGTTTGCGATTTCCATCGGGTGCGACAGTGTGTCGGGGCAAACCGGCGAAGTAGATATCCCCGCCGATCTGGCTCGCGCGATTTCGGTCCCCGCGGCGTTACGCGGCTTGGACTATATAGGGGCCAGAAACAGCGGCTGATCTATTCGTGGCGAAGCGCGTCGATCGGGTCGAGCTTGCTGGCCCTATGGGCGGGATAATAACCGAAGATCACGCCCATGATCGCGCTGAATACGAAGCTGACGATATTCACGACCGGATCGAACAGGAACGGCAGGTCGATCGCATTGGCCAGCGACATCGACAGGCCGAGCGCCAGCAATATGCCGAGCAGTCCGCCGAAACAGCACAGCACCACCGCTTCAGTCAGGAACTGCATTCTTACCTCCTTCGCCAGCGCCCCGATGGCGAGGCGGATGCCGATCTCGCGCGTTCGCTCTGTCACGCTGACGAGCATGATATTCATGATCCCGATCCCGCCGACCAGCAGGCTGATCGCGGCGATCACGGTGACGACCGCCGTCATCGTGCCGGTCACGTTGTTGACCGTTTCGTTGATGTCGGCGGTATCGACGATGTTGAAATCGTTGGCCTCGCCTTCCTGGATCACGCGGCGTTCGCGCAGCAGGTCGATCAATTGCTGCTGGATCGAGGAATTGGTGTAGGAATCGTCGTATTTCACCACGAAGAACTGGACGTTGCCCGATCCGGTGAAGCGCCGCTGCACTGTCTTCAGCGGCATGAACACGACGTCGTTGGCATCCTGCCCGCCGCCGCCTCCGCCGGAAGACCGCTCCCCAACCGTGCCGATCACCTGGCAGCTGACATTGCCGATCCGCATCTGTTCGCCCAGCACTTCGCCCTCGACGAAGATCTCGTCGACCACCTTGGTGCCGAGGATGCAGACCGCCTCGCCGCTTTCCACTTCCTGAGCGTTGAAGCTGCGTCCTTCTTCCACGTCGATCGATTGCGCGGCGAAGAATGCGGGATCGGCGCCCTGGACGCTGGTGCGCCAGTCCTGCCCGTTGTGAAATGCAGTCGCGCCTGCCTGGGCGGTACCCGCCGCGCTCACGACGCCGGGTATTTGCCGCTCCACGGCGCGAATGTCGTCGTCCTCGAACGGCGGCGGGGCGCGGCCTTCGACGCTTTCGGGAAACACGATGAAGACGTTGGAGCCCAACCCGGCGATATCTTCCTGCACATCTGCGGTCAGGCCCCGCCCCAGCGTCACCATGGTGATCACGGCGGCGACGCCGATGATGATCCCCAACGTCGTCAGGAAGCTGCGCAGCAGATGCCGCCGGATCTCGCGAAAGGCGAGCAGCAACGTGGCGCCGAACATCCGCAGCCTCATGGCCGCACCTCCGCCCCGGCTCGCGCGCCCGCCTCGCTGCGTTCGACCAATCCGTCACGGAAGTGGACGATGGTACGCGCGAAAGCGGCCATCTCTTCCTCGTGCGTCACCGTCAGCACGGTGATGCCCGTTTCGCTGAGGCCGCTCAGAAGTTCCATGATCTCGACCGATCGTTCGGTGTCGAGATTGCCCGTCGGCTCGTCCGCCAGCAGGACATCGGGATCGGTCACGAGCGCGCGGGCGATGGCGACGCGCTGTTGCTGCCCGCCCGACAATTCAGCGGGCGTATGGCTGGCCCAGGGGAGCAGCCCGACCTTGTCGAGCGAGCGCTCCGCCGCCTCGCGCCGCGCCTTCTTGGTCTCGCCGCGATAGAGCAGCGGCAATTCGACGTTTTCGAGCGCGCTGGTGCGGGCGAGCAGGTTGAAGCCCTGAAACACGAAACCGAGATAGCGGCGGCGCAGCATGCTGCGCTGATCGCGCGACAGCGATTGCACTTCGACCCCGCGAAACCGGAACGTCCCGCTGGTCGGCGTGTCGAGGCAACCCAGAATGTTCATCGTGGTCGACTTGCCCGAACCCGATGGGCCCATCACCGCGACGAAATCGCCGCGCGCGATCGACAGGTTCACGCCCTTCAGCGCCTGGAACGCCGCCGCCCCGGTGCCGAAGGTCTTGGTGATCCCTTCCAATTCGATGATCGGTGCATCGCTCACGCTACGGGAATGCCTCGCGTCACTGCGGCCCCGCCGCGATGCCGGTGACGACGTTCATGCCGCGCTTCAGCTCCTCGGACGCGACCACGGTGAAGCGCCCGTCGCTCTGGCCAGTGACGACCTCGATACCGCGCAGGGATCCATCGCTTTCGACGACATAGACCGTCTGGCGGCTGCCCACGCCGATGCCGGCTTCGCTTTCCTGCTGGAGCCCGATATTGGGATTGCCGAAGATGCCGCCGCCCTCGTCCTCGCTCTCGGGCTCGAACCGCAGCGCGGCGTTGGGCACGAGCAGACGATTGCCGGTGCTCTGCGTCGCGATCGTGGCGGTGGCGGTCATGCCGGGGCGAAGCAGGCCCTGCGGATTATCGACCGTCAGCCGCGCTTCATAGCTGACCACGGACTGGCCCTGCTGCGCGCTTTGTTGCTGCTGGGTCTGCGAGACCGTGTTCGAAGCGAGGTCGACCCGCTCCACCTGCGCCGGGAAACGGCGGCCGGGATAGGCATCGACGGTGAAGGTCGCGCGCTGCCCCTGCTCCACCTGGCCGACATCGGCTTCGTCCAGATTGACGCGCAATTGCATCGTCGCGAGATTTTCCGCGAGCACGAACAGCGTCGGCGTGTTGAAGCTGGCAGCCACGGTCTGGCCCGGTTCGACCTGCCGCGCCAGCACCACGCCGGAAACGGGCGCGCGGATAACGGCGCGCTGCGACTGGGTCTGCGCGGTCGAAAGCTGCGCTTCCACTGCCGAGGCGTTGGCGCGTGCCGAGGCGACCGCCGCCTGCCCGCGGCGTACCGCAGCGACGGCCTGCTCCATTTCCGCATCCGAAGGCACGCGCCCGCCGGACAGCCGCTCCACCTCACGCAGCCGTTCGAGCTGCGCGCTGTCGGCCGATAGCGTCGCCTGCGCCTGCGCGATCTGGGCGCGCGCGGCATTGAGGCTGGCGCGGTTCTGGTCGATCTGATCCTGAATCACGTCCGTGTTGATGACGGCCAGCACCTGGCCGCGCGTGACCTGGTCGTTCACATCCACGAGGATGCGATCGATCCGACCCGATATTTCCGAGCCCACCTCGACCTGATTGGTCGGGCGCAGATTGCCCGTCGCCGTCACGGTCAGGTCAAGCGAGCGCGACACGACTTCCGCCGTCACGTAATTGGGCGCAGGCTCCTCGCCCATGCAGCGCGAAAGGGCGAAGACCAGCAGGATCGCCACGATGATGCCGCCCCAGACCCGCTTGCGCCTGTACCATTTGCGCGGCTTTCCGGTGTCGAGATAGCTCTCGATTTCCTCTTGTGGGCTTGCGGCTTCGGGATCGCTCATTCGGCTGTCCTAGCTTGGCCCTGCGCCGCATAGGGTGCGGGCAGGGGAAAATCGTAATCGCTCGCGCTCCATCCGCCGCCCAGCGCCTGGGTCAGGCGGACGAAGGCCGTGGCGCGATCGGCCTGAGCGCCCACCAATTGGTTGCGCGCGGACAGAAGCTGGTTCTCGACCACCAGCAGCGTCTGGAAATCGGTGAGGCCGGCTTCGTACTGGCTGCGTGCGAGAAACGCGGAATTGTTCGCCGCGTCGAGCGCTTCTTCGGTGATCGCCACCCGCTCGTCCGCCGTTCGCTGATCGACGGCGGCAGTCTCGACCTCCTCCAACGCCGACAATACGGTGCGCTCGTAACTGGCGAGCGAAGCTTCGGCGATCGCCTCGGCGCTGTCGATTCGCGCCCGCGTGCGCCCTCCGTCGAAGATCAGCTGAGTGAGGCCTGCGAACAGATTGCCGGTGATGATGTCGAACAATCCGCCGAGCGAGGTCGCTCCGGTCGCTATCGTCCCACTGATGCGTGCGGCGGGCAGCAAATCGGTCCGCACCACGCCGATACGGGCCGCGGCGGCGATCAAATCCGCTTCCGCCGCGCGCAGATCGGGGCGGCGGCGAAGCACATCGGCAGGTGCGGCGAAGCCGGAGGCGGCGGGTGGCACCGGGACCGGCTGCGGTTCGGTTTCGGTCAGCGCTTCGTACGTCCGGCCCGGCGGCTCTCCGATCAGCGTTGCGATGGCATTGGCCCGGGCGACGAGATTGCTTTCGAGAAGCGGGATCGTCGCGGCGGTCTGCGCCCGCTGCGCCCGCGCCTGCTCGACATCCAGACTGGAGACCAGCCCTGCCTGATTGCGCCAGCGCGCGAGTTGGAGATTGTCCTCCTGAAACACTAGCGTCGAACGTGCGATGGCGAGCTGTTCGGCGAGCGCGCGCGCCTGTACCGTCTGGATCGCGACCTGGCCCACGATCAGCCGCTGAACGTCCGCCAGCGAATAGCCCGCCGCCGCCAGATCGGCGCGGCTGGCGGCAATCTGGCGCGAGATGCGGCCGAACAGATCGGCTTCCCAGGCGATATCGGCACCGACGCTGAGATCGAATTCCTCGCGCGCGAAATCGCCCACATCGCGGCTCACGCCCGCCCTGCCCGATACGTTCGGGAGATAGCCTGCGCGCGCCAGACGCAATCCGGCCCGCGCCTGATCGAGGCGCGCGATCCCCAGCGCAATGTCGCGATTTTCCGCGATCGCCTGACGGACGAAATCGTCGAGCAGCGGATCGCCTAGAGCGGTCCAGTATTCGGACAGATCGACAGCGATCGGCGCAGTGTCGGAAAAGGCCCAATCGGCCGGAACGGGCACGGAGGCTTCCTCGATCGCCCCATCGCGCGTCCCCGCGAATGTCGCACAGCCGCCCAGCGCCAGCGTCGTCAACGCCAGCCCGCCCCTACGGAACAGCCTGCCCACCCCCGTTTTCAAATCGAAATCACCCCCAAATTCGCCCCCTTTTCACGATCCTTCGCCAATCGCGCAAGTCCAAAGCCGACCCATTTTTAATCTAAACACGAACGATTACGTCGGTCAGGCGTGCATCGGCGGACATGCGACTGTGTTCGATGAGCCACCCCCACGGCTACTTTCAGGACATCTTGGCGAACGGGTTCGGATGGCCTATCGCGCCCCTGCCAGGGGGCTGGGCAGCCGCGGCATTTCGATGTCGAGGAAAGTCCGGGCTCCACGAAACGAGGGTGGCGGGTAACGCCCGCCAGAGGCAACTCTAGGGAAAGTGCCACAGAGAGCATACCGCCGATGGCCGGCCACGTACCGGAACAGGCAAGGGTGAAAGGGTGCGGTAAGAGCGCACCGGGGCTTCGGCAACGCGGCCCGCATGGCAAACCCCACCCGGAGCAAGGCCGAATAGGGGCGGCGCGCCGGCTCGTCCGGCAGGGGTGTTTCGCCCCTGGCCTTCGCGCTGCGACCGCCCGGGTTGGCTGCTCGAGCCGTGGAGCGATCCACGGCCCAGACGAATGGCTGCCGCCGCAGATACGGTCCGCCTGTCGGATACCGTCTGCGGATACAGAACCCGGCTTACAGGCCCCCTGGCACCTTAAATGCGCTCAACCGAAGATCGCGGCGCACTGCATCCCGTCCAGCACCTGCTGGCCGTCCGTGTTCCACAGCCGCAACCGCTCGCTCGAATACCCGCCATCGGCGTGCTGGCTTGCATTCTGAGACAGCCACCAGCCATCCTGCGTCCGGGGTTCGGGGTCGAGCAGGTTGAAGGACCAGTTGATCGAACTGAGCGGCCCCGGGCGCTGCATCGCGCGCACGGCGCCGGGCGGCAGCACGTCGCCAAGCAGGATAAGCTCGGACACCGGATCGAGCCCCTGACGATCCGTGACCCGCGCCCAGCGCTGCACCACCGGCTCGCCCGGCCCGCGCTGGTCCTGCGCCCGCCGCAATTCGAAATTATTGCGGATGAAGGCCGGACCCTTGTCGGCGAGGACCGTCTCGTTCTCTTCCGGTCCACCGGGCCAGTCGGCATGCTTTTCCGCCGGGTGGACCGCATTGGGCTCGCGCGCGGCGCCAAACAGCCAGAATGCGGTCAGCGTGCATTGCCCCTCGCACCAGATCTCGCTGCGGACCTGGGTGACGTTGCGCCCCTGCCGCACGATCTCGCGCCGCAGATCGACCTCGCCGGACGAGGGCGCGACGAAGGCGATCTGACCGGCGCGCAGCGGCGGCAGGTCGGGAAAGGCGCGGATCGCCGCCGTATAGGCGATCAGGGCGGAGGCGCCGCCATAGAGCGTGCGGCCCTGCATCCAGTCTTCGGCATCGGGAAGCGTGCAGGAACCGCCTTGCGCGGTGATCGGTGCGAGCAGATCGAACATGGCCATGGCCCCGCCATAGCAAGCGATCATCGCAGGTCCAGCGCGGGCGATTCCGAAATGACGATCAAGCGGGGTCGGCGCAAAAACCGGCAAACAGGCGATTGCCTTGCCGCGCGCCTTTCGCTAGGTGGCCGCTTCCCTGTCGCGCACCCGCTTCGCAAGAGGCGGCGAACGATATGGGACGAGGCCCGATGGCGGAGTGGTTACGCAGAGGACTGCAAATCCTTGCACGCCGGTTCGATTCCGGCTCGGGCCTCCATAATTTCCCGGTTCATGCCGGGCTGGAATGCCGCTTTAGCTCAGTTGGTAGAGCACATCATTCGTAATGATGGGGTCACGTGTTCGAGTCACGTAAGCGGCACCACCACTTCCAAGAGGCAAATTCAGCGGTTGAGGCGAACGGTCGTTCGGCTGATTGCCTGTCTTGGGTTCTGTTTGGGGCACTTTGGGTAAGAAAGTAGGCTGCGCCTCCCCTATACCCAGTTTCACTGCATTGCAGCCTACAAGCTTGGCGGGGCAGGCTCGGTTAATTCAGAACAAATGTGATCCAACGATCATGTTTCCGGAGGCGCTTGGCGAAATCGGTACATAGCGTTAAGCCCCTGTGGGCAAGAGGGCGCAACCGCAAATGGACGTTCAAGGTTATCTATCTGAAATTCGTGCGCTCTACGCCAGTGGCCAGACAACCGAACACAGTTTCCGTCCTGCATTGGCGAAGCTGTTCGCGTCGATCGATCCGGCCATTACCGTCATCAATGAGCCCAAGCATATTACCGATGTCGGCGCGCCTGATTTCGTGTTCCAGCGCGGGGATGTCGCCATCGGCTGGGCCGAGGCCAAGGACATCGGCAAGGACGTTCGCAAGTTCGCTGCCAATGACTACAGCAAGGGCCAGAAAGAGCGTTACCGGAAGGGCCTGCCCAATCTGATCTACACGAACGGGCTAGACTTCGAGTTCATTCGGGATGGCGAGGCTGTGGATTTCATCACCATTGCCGACCTGACCCCGACCATGCCCGCAAAGCCGGACAGCTTTGCGCTCTTGGAAAACCGGCTACGCGACTTCACTCACGTCACGCCACTCAGCATCACGTCATCCAAGCGGCTGGCGGAAATGATGGCTGGCAAGGCCGCCATCATCAAGGACATCATGGGCCGCGCTCTGGTGGCCGATATGAAGGCAAAGGAGGCAGGCCAGCCAGCTTCCGACCTGATCGGGCAGTATGAGGCGTTCAAGGCAAACCTGATCCACGACATCACGGTTGATGAGTTTGCAGACATCTACGCCGAGACAATTGCGTACGGGCTTTTCGCGGCGCGCCTACATGATGATACGCCGGCCACGTTCACGCGAGGCGAAGCGCTGGATCTCTTGCCTAAGTCCAATCCGTTCCTGCGCCAACTGTTCATCTACATCGCGGGGCCGAATCTGGACGAGCGCCTGCGCCGCGTGATCGATGAATTGTGCAACGTCTTCTGCGCGACGAACATGGAACAGGTGCTTCGCCACTTCGGGAAGGTCACGGCGCGGCAAGACCCGTTCCTGCATTTCTACGAAGTGTTCCTGGCCGAATACAACCCGGCCAAGCGCAAGGCACGGGGCGTTTGGTACACGCCTGAGCCTGTCGTGAATTTCATCGTCCGTGCGGTCGACGAAGTGCTGAAATCAGAATTTGGTCTGTCAGACGGGCTTGCTGATACCAGCCGCATTTCGATTGATTGGGACACAGGCCAAACGGACAAAAAGGGCAAGCCAGCTACCATCAAAAAGCAGGTTCACCGCGTCCAGATTCTAGACCCTGCAACCGGAACAGGAACGTTTCTGGCTGAAGTATTGAAATTAGTGTCGGAGCAGGTGAAGGGCATCGCGCCCGGCCAATGGTCAAACTATGTCGAGCAAGACCTAGTTCCTCGTATCCACGGCTTCGAACTACTTATGGCGAGTTACGCCATGTGCCACATGAAGCTAGATATGATCCTGACGGGTCTTGGCTATAAGCCAACGGACAAGCCGCCTCGCCTGGGAGTTTATCTCACCAACTCGCTGGAGGAAGGCGAGCGCGTGGAACAGACGCTTTTCGGCCTGTCCCGTGCTATCGCAGAGGAAGCGAAGGCCGCTAGTGACATCAAGCGCCAAACGCCAATCATGGTGGTCATCGGCAACCCGCCATACAATTCGAGCAGCTCGAATAATGGACCTTGGATCGATGGGCTCATTGCGCCGTACAAGGCGGAACTGGGCGAGCAAAAGGTCAATCTCAATGATGACTACATCAAGTTTTTGAGGCTTGGCGAAAGTTTCATTGAGCGGAGTGGCCGAGGCATTTTGGCCATGATTACCAACAACTCTTTCCTCGATGGAATCACACAAAGGCACATGCGCCGTCATTTGCGCCGAACCTTTGACGCAATTTATGTCATGAATCTCCATGGGGATATTCGAACGGATTCGGGATTTTCCGACAGGGACGAAAACGTCTTCGACATCACCCAAGGTGTTGCCATATCCATATTCGTTAGGAAGGGGACGTCTGAAAAGGCCAAACTTGGCCAAGTGCATTACGTCGACATCCACGGAAGCCGAAAATCGAAGTATGAGCGGCTGTTTTTAGATTCGCTTTCGTCCGCAAAATTCTCTGAGATTGAAGCTGAAGCGCCCAATTTCCGGTTCGTGCCATCCAGCGACCCCTCGCGGGAAGCCTATGAAGCTGGGTTCCCCATCAATGCGCTCGCTTTGACATATAGTTCAGGGGTCCAAACCAAGCGAGACAGCATCTGTGTTGCACACACGCGTGCAGACTTGGAGGCGGTATTATCGGACTTTGCTGAAGCTCCAGAGGATAACCTTCGCGAAAAGTACGGCTTGCCGAAAGACGGTCGCGATTGGACCATCAGCAACGCTAAAGCCGATGTTATTTCCGGCAAGGGCGAGATTCGTGAGTTCACCTATAAACCGTTTGACACCCGGTTTTTCTACTACTCTGGCAAAACGAAGGGCTTCGTGGCCTACCCGAGGCGCGATGTCATGCAGCACATCGTCGACAGGCAGAACCTGTCGTTATTGTTCAACCGCCAGACTGTAAGGGACTATTTTTCATATGCAGGATTGACGCCGTTTGCCTGCAATCACGGTACTTTCTATCTCGGGAACAGAGGACAAGACTACTGCTTCCCGCTCTACCTCTACCCGGAGGATGACACCCTCGACCAATCGATCCAGGTCAATTTCGAACCCAAGCTTTACGCCCGCATTCGCAAGGCGGCTGGTCTCAGCAGCACCTCCGCCGCGCCCGATGGCACAGAGGCATTCCGCAGCGTGACAGGGGAGGCACGGCCCGATGAAGTCAAGGTGTTCGACTACATATATGGCGTCCTGCACTGCCCTGCCTACCGCGCAACCTATGCGGAGTTCCTGAAGATCGATTTCCCGCGCATCCCTTTCCCGCCATCACCCAAGGTGTTTCGCAAGGTGAGCGAGAAAGGCGAAGAATTGCGCCGCCTTCACCTGATGGAAGACGCGGCCATCGGCGAAGCCAAGTTTCCCTTTGAAGGCGAAGGCGATAGCGTTGTCGACAAGCCCCGCTTCGAAGGCGGCAAGGTCTGGATCAACAAGGATCAAGGCTTCGCTGGCGTCCCCGCCATCGCTTGGGATTTCCCCATCGGCGGCTACCAGCCCGCGCAGAAATGGCTGAAAGACCGCAAGGGCCGCGCACTGTCATGGGATGACATTCGCCACTATCAGAAGATCATCAAAATCCTCGCTGAAACCGACCGCATCATGCAGGGCCTTAAGTTGCCGTTGAGCGCTGCGAACGCAAGCGACTGATTGGTTTGGCGGGCTTGCTCCCGTCAGAGCATCGTGTCGTTCCGTACGCTCGCAGAAGCCTTCCGGCGCGCATCGATGACCACGATTTCCGAAGTCCGTTCACCGCGTGCTTCTGCGTCCTGCTTAAGCTTTTCGATCTTGCGCAACTTTCGGCCCATACCACCAATATCCATGATGACGAAAATCGCTTCGGAGGTGGTTGCTGCCTTTTTGTAGATTTCTAGCTGCGTCTTATAGCCATGCTCTACGCGCCCCTTGGAAAGCTTCATCTCGACAAGGACGCGCCCACGAAAGCCCGTGGAGAATTTGAAGTCTACCGGTCCGCCGCCTGAGTTAGTCTCTGGCGAGATGTCAACGTTGTTCACCGCGCACATGATGTTGGCGATTGCGAAGAAGAGTAGCTGACTAGCCCGTTCGTGCTTATGCGTGTTGCCGTGCCAGAGCAGCTCCCACATGTTGTTGTCTTCGACCAGGCCCTGGAACGTTTCCACGATGGTCATGACCGATTCGAGGAGTGTCGAAGCATGCTTCGTAGCGGGATTGCTTAGTGCTCCGACATAGGGGGTAGGGTCTTCACTGAGGATTCGCCGGAACTGAAAGTATCCGTCTAGGTCGGCTTTCTCATCATAGCTTTCAGCCGCGGCTCCCACAGCTTCGATCAGTTCGCGAAGTAGCGATTCCGACGAAAGCACGGCTCTCCGCAGCGCTGCCTTCTTTTGTGACAGGGTAGCCTTGGCGAGGTTCCCGAACATGCTGTTTACCGCGTCCCGGATTTCCTGAATTTCCATGACAACACGGCTGACATCCGACCAGTCAGCGGCGAGAGGCAAATCACGAAGAATATCGCGTGGCACCAAAATGACGGGCTTGTCCGGCTGGTACGGATTCTCGGGCAGCCTGCGGTTGTCGTATTTCTTGCCGAAAGCGCGAACAGGGACGTTGTTAGCTGCGCAGAATTCCTCAGTCACCTGACACAGGACGGGCAGAAGGAAATTCGTTGTCATATCGCTGAGCGTGTCTGGGCCGACCCCCTCTTCAAATAGAGGCATTAGCGGGATCATGCTTGGGTCTTTTACGCCAAGCGCAATGATCTCCTTGGCCGTTCGAAGGATTCCGTTTCTGAGCTTTGGCGGCCGGGAGCTGCCACTTGTTCCTGCGCCGCCATAGCCCAGCCCGGTTTCCGACCGTTCTGACAAGTCGAGAGCATTGAACGCGCCGCGCCACGCGACATCGCCCTCATTCTCCGAAATGGATAGCAAGCCGACAACGTGCTGGAAGCCACTTTCAAGATCCTTCCGTCCCTGCCTCTTCATTTTCGTGTTCTGACTTTTCGGGACGAGCAGAGGATCGATGAAAAGCTTCGTATCGCTGTTGAGCACGGGATCAAGCAACTTGGCTTTGGCGAGCGCTGTGGTGCTCACCCTAAAGTGCTTTGAGAAAAGCACCGGGTTCACGAGTGTTTTTCTTGCTGCCATACTGCCTCGCAAATTTGGAAATTAATCGGATGCTCGGTTTCGTAAGTCCTACTTCATATTAGCGGAAACCGATTAGCAATTTATCCGCAGCAATTTTATGCAGAGCGAGTTCCGGTCAAACACGCAAACCTCAGTATCTTATGTGGAAGTCCGTTAGTCGAGCAGGTCGCCGAGTTTGCAACCAAGTGCTTTGGCGATCCGTTCGACGACCGTGATCGTCGGGTTCTTCACTTGCCGCTCAATCCCGCTGACATAGGTCCGATCAAGCCCGGCTTCACCAGCGAGAGTTTCCTGCGGCCAACCGCGCTCTTTCCTGAGCGCCTTCATGTTTGCGGCGAGGCGGCAGCGGACTTCCATCCACCAGACTGAACCGAACTGTAGTCCATCAAACCACGGACTATGAATCTCATTTTTCCTTGCCTTTGCGCCCGCAATGGCAAAACGATCCCACACGACAGGAGGACATATGATTGACGAAGATAACCTGAAAAGCATCGAGAAGCTTCACGCGATGCGAGCTGAAGGCATTCTTTCAGACGAGGAATTTGATGCAGCGAAACGCAGAATCTTGAACGGGACATCAAACCGTCCAAGGACGCGCCCTCCCACAGGACGACCTGCGCAAGAGCCTGGCGAAACCGATTATCTTGCATGGGCCATTCTTCCCTTACGTCGATACGCTCAATTCACGGGTCGATCGGGACGGAAGGAGTTTTGGCTGTTCCTGTTAGGGGTGAACCTTGTCGGAGCTGCGCTCGCGATTGTCTGGACAGCCGATACCAATGTCCTCGGCTTCACCGGTACGATAGGGAACATGGCATTCGCCGTTTTGATTATCGGGTTCCTGGGCATCCTGTTGCCGTACCTCGCAGTGCAGGTCCGCAGGTTCCACGATCAGAACCGCTCGGGCTGGTTCGCACTGATCAATCTCATTCCGTACATCGGTCCTCTGATCGTTCTCGTGATGATGGCCTTGCCGGGGGCCGACGGGGAAAACGAATACGGCCCCGATCCAGCCGAACTCTGACTATCTACACCTTAGCCAACGAGGCCTCCGGAGCGATCCGGGGGCCTTTTTTATTGGAGATTTCTCATGCTCTATATCTCGACAGCCAACACGTTGGCACACATCCTCGAAACCGGTTGCGATCGCAATTTAAATACGATCCTGGCGCGCTATCAAGAGCACCTGTCAGATGAACCGATTGCGGAGCTCTTCGTCATCCAGCCTGGCGATTTGCAATCCGACTTAGCTCGTTGCCGAGGACGTCCTTTCAAACTTTGGGAGTTCATCGACTTCGCCGACGGTTGGTACGAGGCCGTGTTCATCATCAGCGACGATGGTTTCGGTCACGTGGTGCTGATCCCGGACCAGCCGAGCACCGACCCCACGCTGAGGGCCATTTGCAAGGCTCACGGCAGCTAACCAACCTACCTAATTAATCGAACCGAACCGCGTCCAGGCACCCCGCCTCGGGCGCATTTTTTATGCCCAAATTCGGAGTATTCATATGATCGATCTACCCTCTATCGATTCCATCAAAGCCATTCTGAACCAGCCGCTCGATGAGGCCCTTAAGAAACTGCTTGAGGATCGGCTTGCTGATACCATCCACTGCGGCTTGCAGGATTATACGCATGTCCACGTGGTCGAGGCAGGCGACACGGAACAACAGATTATTGATGCAATCGGCTTCTCACCGCTCAGAACTCGAATTGATAACCGTCCGAACTGTCCCGATTGGGACTGGTGCGAGCGGCACCCCGGCTGGTGGGAACTGCTCTACACCGTCGGCGACGGTGGGTTCGCTTACATCCTTCTCGTCGAAGATGCCGAAAGATCGCCGCTAGCAAAGCTTTGCCACAGCGAGGGGCCGAGCCGATGAGGTTGCTGGGTCAAATAGTGCTCGCGTGCCTCATCCTCACGGCTCTGCGCTGGGGATTCCAGGTAGCCTTCGTAGCGATGGCACTTGGCTTGATCTTCGCCCTCTATCGAGCCCCAATGCAAACGCTGTCGATCCTTTTCGGCCTGATCCTACTTGGTGCGTTCGCTGCGTACCCACTCCCCGGCCTTATTCTCTTCATTCTGGCGATGTTGGGTGGGCAGCTAACTGCCAAGTGATTCGCAGAATAGCTTCAAACAGGCGTGCGAAACGAAGTCCGCGCCCGGCATTCCAACCGGTAGACCATCACCGACCACTCTGCTGAAAGTACCGTTCGCTCGGATGCTCGGGCGATGACCGGGTTTACGTGCCTTTCGCCGGACGAAAATTAATTCACCTGGCGAATGTACGTAAACCCGGATAATCCTTTGAAAACAACATTTTACGCGAAATTTGTGCTTGCGTACCTGCTTCATGTTTTTAGATGGAAGCCAACCCCGGCGGAAACGCTGGGGAGATCCAGTTTCGATCCTGCTGAGAATAGATCGCTGACCCTCAGGCGAAGGGTTCAGGTCTTTGACAGTCCGCAATCGCCACGGCAACTAGAAGAAAGGAATTATATCATGCTCTTGGCATTTTAATAACACCAAACCCAATAAATTTTTACAATACACTTGTCGTCCAGGACGACCAATAAAGAGAAAAGACTATGAATACGAATATCAATGCCGACCTTGGCTTCATCATTTTCAAGCGCGCGCAAAACCTCTCACTCGATTTCCTCCGAGCAGGTTATGAAGGTGCGATCAGCTTCGCCAAGGCGGCGATCAGTCTCGGCTACACAAGCGACGATGAGATCATTGCCGAGGCCTGCGCCATCGCAGGAGATCATGTTGAGGCTCGCTTCGAAACCTTGCTGATGGAGGGTGAAAATATCCATTGGCTTCGGACCGGCGACGGACAGCTAGCGCTGCTCCCGAACTGAGATGGAAGGCGTACAGACAGCTGGGGGATCGAAAGGTCCTCCAGCGATTTCCAAGACCCTAGCTCAAGTGAGCAAACTCGATCGCGACGAGTTTCCCGATCAACCTCGATCGGCGAACAAATCGGTCCCAGCGACCTACGAGAACTTTCTGCACGTCCTTGAGGCGACCGGCATCGACGTTCGCTTTAATGTCATTGGGAAGCGTCCGGAGATCACCATTCCTGGCTTGATCGCAGGGAGGCAGAATCGCGATGCTGTGCTGCTCTCCCACCTTGAGAGCTTCATCATCCGGAACGATATGTCTCCGGCAAAAGTCTGCAACTATCTGTTGGCACTCGCCGATACCAAACCCTTCGATCCGTTTGCTGACTGGGTGAATGGAAAAGAGTGGGACGGTAAGACCAGGCTGCCTGACATTTGCGCAACGATCGAACCGGAGGACGACTATGATCGGTCCTTCAGGGACACGCTCGTAACAAAATGGCTACTGAGTATCGTCGCTGCCACCTTCAAGGCGGAGGGCTTCCGTTCACGAGGGGTCCTTACGCTACAAGGCGGTCAGGGTATCGGGAAAACGACTTGGTTGTCCAAGCTAGTGACCCCGCAAGCTCTCAGAGACGATGTCGTGAAGCTTGGTCATAGTTGGGATGGCGGCAGTAAGGATGCTAAATTGGGTGCCTTGCGGCATCGCATCGTCGAACTTGGGGAGATCGAGGGTTCATTCCGAAAGCAGATGCCATCGCTCAAGGCCTTCCTCACAGAGACCAGCGATAAGATCCGCCCACCCTACGGCAGGGTCGAAGCAGAGTATCCGCGCTCGACCATTTTTGCTGCCACGGTGAATGATCGTCAGTTCCTAGTCGACACAACCGGGAATAGCCGCTTCTGGACCATACCGGTCACGCGGCTCAAATCCGATCATACAGTCCCTATGCAGCAGGTGTTCGCGGAGCTCAAAAGTCGCTTCGAAGATGGCGAGCAATGGTGGCTGACGGACGAGGAAGAGGAAACGTTGGCGACCATCAACCGCCAGCATCGCCTCATTAGTGCCGTCGAAAGCAAGATCGAGGAAGCGCTCGACCTTGAACTCGTTGGTGCCAGCGGTCTTCCTCGGATGACAGCCAGTCAGGTTCTGAAGGCAATCGGGATCGAGAAGCCGACGAATGCCCAGTCCAAGGAAGCGAACGTAGCCCTACGTACGCTACTGGGAGAGCCGACCCGATCGAAAGGCTACCACTGGTGGAGGGTGCCGTGGCGTCAGCCGGATCAGTCAGGTGCCGCCTACGACCCTGAGTCCGAGACTTACTAAAGCTCGGAACTTGCCCACCCCTGCCTCCCCCCCTTTGCACTGTGGCCAACTGGCCCTTTCGACAGGGGTGAGCAGGGGGCGGCAAAATCACCCATAAACCCCGTCCCGCGTCCGGCTCCGAGTTCGGCTGGCGCAGGACGGGGTCTTTTTTCGCCCCCGGCCCCGCTGGGGCACCCTCCGACCACGAAAGCGCACGCTCCGGCATCCTCCCCTCCGGAGGGCGTCGACGCATTTCTGCAAGCTGCGCTTATCGTACATAAATAAGGAAAATTCGATCATGCCAAAGCAAGCGCTCACAGCCGCGTTCTGCAGCGCCGCCACCTGTCCAACGAACGCAACCAAGGCGGTGTACTGGGATACTGTGGTTTCGGGCTTTACGCTCGAAGTGCGGGCCACAGGAGGCAAAACCTATTACCTCCGCTACTTCGACGCTCATGGGAAGCAGCGGCAGCACAAGATCGCGAAGTTCAACGATATCACTTTCGCGCAAGCCAAGAAGGTAGCCACACAGCTGCGATCCGAAGTCGTCCTAGGCGGCGACCCCGTCGCTCGGAAGCAGAAGAAAAAAGCAATCCCGCTGTATAGCGAACTCGCCGCGAAGCATCTGGAATTCGCCCGGTCGCACCAGCGTCGACCATACAACACCGAAGCCGTCCTGCGCATTCACGTCACTCCGCGTTGGGGCAACATGCGGCTGGATGAAATCAAACAGGAGGACGTGGCCACGTGGCTGGCACGGAAGCGTGAGAGTGGGCTGTCTCACTCGACCGTCGAGAAAATCCGCATCACACTGAACCGGTCGTTCGAACTGGCCAAGAGGTGGCGAATTCCCGGTGCCGAGATTAATCCCGTCCATGGCATCCCCCGCCCTCGGTACAATAACAGCCGCGAACGTTTCCTGACGGCTGCAGAGGCTAGGCGGCTGATCGATGCGGCTGGGCGGTCGGCTAACCCGCAGCTGAAGTCGATCGTTCAGCTATTACTCCTCACCGGAGCACGGAAGACGGAGCTGCTCACTGCCAAATGGGAGCACGTCGACCTCGTACGGAAGGCATGGCTCATTCCCGACAGTAAGACAGGGAAGCCACGATACGTCCCACTATCGAAAGCTGCCGTCGCAGTGATCGAGGGGTTGGTTCGGATACCGAATTGCACATGGCTCTTGCCCAACCCCGAAAAGCTCAAGCCCTACTACGATATCAAGCGGGCATGGGACACCGCGAGGGAGGAGGCCGGTCTGACGGGTCTTCGCCTTCACGACCTGCGGCACTCGGCAGCATCGTTCATGATCAACGCCGGGACCGATCTCTATGCGGTCGGGCGCATTCTCGGCCATGCCGATCATCAATCTACGATGCGTTACAGCCATCTTGCCGACGCTACCCTGATGGCGGCGGTCGAAGCGGGTGCGGCTGGTATGGCGGAGGTGCTCTGACATGGCGTTCGAAGATGGAAGCCACGACATCACCTGCCCGAATTGTCAGACAAGGCAGCGTGCAGGTTGGTACCGAATGCCTTTCAAGGAACCACATAATTGAAGTGTCTCGTCTGCGACAGCATCCTTCAGAAAGGAAATAGCATCCGCAGCTACGAGTCTGTATCTCTGATCCCAAATTGACCCTGCCATCTCGCCCCCGGACCGCTCGCCCTTCATGGTGTGCGGTCCGGGGGGCACTATTTTATATTTTTCGGCGAGCGCCTACCATCATCGCATCGGTTTCAAGGGGCCTGGAAGGGGATGCATTTCGCGTTCGGACCAAGCCAAGGCACTTTCAATAGTGTACCGATTCACGCGCACGTTAACGCTCTTTGGGGCATTTTTGGGAAAAGGGGGAAAGGGTGCCCTCGACCATGCTTAAGTGCATGCATTACCTAACTTTTATACGCCCCTTATCAGCGTTTCGTAATGATGGGGTCACGTGTTCGAGTCACGTAAGCGGCACCACTTCTGGTCAAAGATGGGAACACTGCCCTCCAACCGGGGGAGCCCCTTTGCCAGTCCGCGCTCCAGCACTAATTTCGAACCAGAAATCTGGACGCCCTGATCGCTTACCGACACCTCGGAAACGAACATTCTGAGGTATGCCGAGCGCAGCGAACTGTCCTCGTCCTGAAGCTTCTCAGCGACTTGCTGTGAAAATTTCTCGATCACGGCTGGCGTGATTTTGCGGCTGCCCCGAGCGAGCTGGCTTTCGATGACCTCGATGCGACCGGTAATGGCGGCGATCGTTTCGCGATGCTCAGCGAGGCGGTGGGCAAATTCCGGATCGCTCGCCTTCATGACCCCGTCCTCGATGAGGCCGAGCAGGCGATCGATAGCGGTCCTTCGGCGAGTGCGTTCGGCCGAGGCGTGCGAAAACTCTTCCTCAAGTTTCTGCCGCTTCGCATCACTTAACTCGAGGACACCCTTCAGGAGCTCACGCAGCCTGTCGGGTGCGAGAATGCGTTTCTGAACAGCCGAGAAGACCGCTTTGTCCAGAACTTCGCGTCGTACGTTCGGACAGCGGCATCGCTGCCCTACGTTCGTGCGGCAGTTGCACTTGTAGTAATAATACTTTTTGCGACTGCGAGAGGTGCCTGATCCGATCGTCATCCCAGCGCCGCAATCAGGCATTCCACATCTCGCGATGCCGGAGAGAAGGGTCGTGCCTGCCGCTTGATGTGGAGGCATGCGCGTCGGAGCGCGCGATGAGCGAAGAGCGGATACCCTTTCGAATTGATCGTCGCTGATAATGCGCGGACATGGTACCTCGATCCACTCCTCGCGATCGGGCACCTGGCCCTCGTCATTCTTCGTCTTATCAAAGTAGCGACCTGTGTAAGCAAGGCGTCCGAGAATACCTGCCAGGTTTCCGTTGCTGAACTTGGCGCCTCGCAGTGTGCTGCCTCGGTCATTGAGCGTCTTGACGATCCAACGGCCTCCACGCCCGATATCTGCCCAGTCGAAGATTTCGCGGACGATGGCCGCTTCCTCGGGAACAAGCTCCAGCTTCATGCGGCGCTTGTCCCCATCGGTCTGAGCCACGAAGGTACGGTAGCCAAAGGGCACCGGCCCGCCGTTGAAGAAGCCTTTGCGAGCGTTCTCCCGGCGGCTCTTCCGCGTATAGATGCTGTCATCGATTGCTCGTTGCTCATCCATTAGCGCGGTAATGGTCTGAGAAATGAGCTTGTTACGGCCTTGCCCGAAGTTCTCCGTAATGCTGACCATCTCGACACCGCACTCGGACAGAGTGTGTATGGTGTTCAGGAACAGGCGCGTATTTCGGGCGAATCGCGCTTGGCGATAGATCAACACGACATCGACTGGGCGTTCGGCGCTCGTCGCTTCGGCTATCATCCGATCAAATTCGGGACGCCTAGAAAGTGTCCCGCTTAGCCCGCTGTCGACGTATTCTCGAACGATCTGGATGTCATTGCGTCCTGCGTATTCCATGCCGGCATGTCGTTGCGCGTCAATGGATTGAGCGTTGCCGTCCTCCTTGTCGACTGACAGCCTCAGATAGAGGGCAGCCCGCAACTTGGTTTTCTTTCCACCTGATCGCGTGACCATCAGCTATCCTCCTCGAACAAGGCTGCGACAGCCGACCCCATCGCTTCGGCAATCATTTGAATCTCCTGGGCGTTGACTGGCAAGTCCAAAGGTAGGTCGCTTCGCATTGCGACCCGCCGGGGAGCGCTTCGCCGAGACAATGTCGGCGAAGCGCTATCCAGTGAACGATCTGGCCTGCGAGACATCAGTCGGCATCCAGTTCGAAATAGGCATAGATCTGTTTGATGAATGCCTTTGCTGCAACTTCCCGTTCCTCGATGGTCATAGCGTTCGGATCGGGTAGCCGCAGGCGTGTGACATTGTCGGAATGCATGTCGAGAGATCCCACCACCTGGTCGTCATCTCCGAAGACCTCCGTACGGTCGGCTGGCTCGAACGGGTCGGCCTTCAGCCCACCGGCCTTCTTAGCCGGTCCATCGATGCCGAAAGCTTCAAGAAGTTCGGTGGTGGTGAAAGAGGCGCCCTCGGCTGCGAGATCCTCTGCCTTCGCAATGAAGGCGCCAACTTCTTCGTCACCGGCGTCCTTCATCCGGTCATGAATGCGGACGCATGTGTCTATCGACACTCGGTCCGGCCTTCGAAGAAGATTGAAGACGACAGGATATTCCTCGAATACGCCGGCCGCCTTGATCATCAGACTGACCTGATCCTTCTTGAGGGCCGGATATTGTTCGGTGATAGCGACCTGAGTCAGACCCGTGATCCGGTGGAGGTTTCGGACGGCGATAGCTGATTGAATTTTGGTTCGCATCGCCGTGCCGACCGCGTCGTCACACATATCGCGTACAGCTTGCTCCTCGGTTCCGGTGTAGACGATGCATCTGATCAGCGTGTCCATCTTGTTGTGATGAACGGTTCGAAGTGCTCGCACGCGGCGATGCCCGTCCTTGACCGCATATTTGCCATTGCCGCCCTCAATGACTTCAATGGGCGGGAGAAACTCGGGATCGACGGCTGCTGAAACCAATGCCGCGTCTGCTGCGTCGGACTGCTTCGACATGACCGCACAGTGGTATTTCCAGTCGCTCAGATCACCGAGAGAAAGGGTAATTTCTCCTTCCAGTCTCGGCGGGGCATCAAACTCTGTCTTGCTGGGTTCGACTTCTGACGCAGAGTTTGGGGACTCGGCTGGCCATTCTCCTCCGAACTCCTCCATCGGCGCATCATCCTGCGCCGGACTCATAAATTCCTGAGAGTGTTCTGCGGTTTCTGTAGCTCGAGCTGCTGGTTCGCCTTCAGGAAGATTAAGGAGATTACGCCGATCTTCGCTATCGAAAGAACTATTTTCATCCATTGTATCACCGTTCGCTTGAGACCTCTGACACCGCGTCTGGTCTGCGCGAATCGGTATGATCATGCGGCGCATTGCCGTCTGTCCTGACTTACTCCTCTTTTTTGAGGTCTGAAGTATGCTTCCGTTGGCGACTTGCCGCTCGCCACACTGATTCCGATGGTCAGCTTTGCGCCCAGTTCAAGCCATTCCGACTATCGCTGCCCAACCCAGAAAGCGGCCATTCGCCTTTGCCGAAAAGTGCAACAGCCTGCTCAAAGAGTGGGGCATTCACTATGCATGATGGCGCGGTCAGCCCGCGTCTGCTCGCCTACCCGCATATGCCACTCTGCTGATGGGCGACACGGGCGACTTTGCTAGGCCTTGCCCCCCAATAATGGGGCTTCTTCGCGATCACTCTTTGCCGCACTATCGGCAAGTCGGGAATTCAGGCCGATTTTTTTGTTGCATTGCACCAAAATATTAGCCACTTTCGGTCTTCAATCGGATTCGCCCAGCGTAGGGTGTTTGACCATCCGATGATATCTTAGATTTGTTGGCAATGGTGCCGCTCGACCGATCCTCCCGGATCGCACGTCGCAGCGGCTTTTTTGCGTTTTGGGTTCACGTTCGGAGGCTAAAAATGCGTTTGATCCGCAAGGCGAAACCGTCGGGACCGACCCTTGATGCAAGGTTGCGGCGGTGAGGAGTGGCGATCGGAAATTCGCTCCCGGCACAGTGTGGCTCGTAGGGGCGGGACCCGGCGATCCGGATTTGCTGACCAGAAAGGCGGAGCGGCTGCTGCGGCGTGCGGATATCGTCTTCTACGATGCACTGGTCGGGCCCGGTGTGCTGGACCTGATCGGGCCGGAAGCCGAATACGTGTCGGTCGGCAAACGGGCGGGCCGACATTCGCGGGACCAGCGTACCATCGATGCGCTGATCGTGGATGCGGCACGGGCGCGCAAGCGGGTCGTGCGGTTGAAGGGCGGTGATCCGTCGATCTTCGGGCGGGCGAACGAAGAACTGGAAGCGTGCCGTGCGGCGGGCATTCCGGTGTCGATCTGCCCTGGCGTCACCGCCGCCAGCGCCGCTGCAGCCGATCTGGGCCTGTCCCTGACCTCGCGCGGGCTTGCCAGGCGGCTGACCTTCGTCACCGCGCATACCAGCAAGGGGGCTGTGCCGGACGTGGACTGGGCCGCGCTGGCCGATCCGCAGGCCACGCTGGCTGTCTATATGGGCAAGGCCGCAGCCGCGCATATATCCTCGGGCCTGATCGAAGCCGGACTCGCGCCCGATACGACCGTCGCGCTGATGGAAAATGCCAGCCTGCCCGTCCGGCGAAGCTTCGTCACCCGGCTGGACCTGCTGCCGCTGGCCGCAAAATCCGCGCTGGGTGACGGGCCTGCGGTGATCCTGATCGGCGAGGCGCTGCACGGCGCGGCTGTTGCGCGCGCGATGCCTGCACGAGAGGTCGCCCATGCCGGAGAGTGATATTATGGCGAGCCGCGACCCATCCTCCTTCATCAAGGCCGCCGAGATCTGGCTGCCCGATGGCGATGTGCTCAAGTCGGGCGGCGGCAATTACGGCGCGCTGGATGCCTTCGCGAAAACCTCCGCGCAGACCGTTTTCGCGCATGGCGAAGGATTGCCCGGCAAGGCCTGGGCGGAAGGTCGCCCCGTCGTGCTGAAGGAATTCGACGGCTCCTATTTCCTGCGCGCGCAGGCTGCTACCGAGGCAGGGCTGACCTGCGCGGTTGCCATCCCCGTCTTTTCCGAAACGACGCTGAAAGCGGTGGCGGTCGTCTTCTGCGGCGATGCGGATGAACAGCTCGGCGCGATCGAACTGTGGGCAGAAGCTGGCGATCGCCTGCGTCTGGATGCGGGCTATTATGGCGCTGCGCAGGCATTCGAAGAAGTCTCGCAGACCGTCGCCTTCGCGCCGGGCCAAGGGCTTCCGGGCGGCGTCTGGTCCGCTGAAATGCCAGTGCTGATGCGCGCCATCGGATCGCATCACGGTTTCGTCCGGGGACAGAGCGCGAGCGAAGCGGGCCTCAAGACGGGGCTGGGCATTCCCGTTCCGTCTCCCGACGATCGGACCTGGATCGTGACGCTGCTTTCGGGATCGCAGACCCCGCTCGCCCGTCGGTTCGAAATCTGGGACGCCCGTCCCGAACGGGTCGGCCCGCGCCGGGCGGCCATGCTGATCGACGGCATTTGCGAACGCGAGGGTCCTTTATGGCCCAAGCAGAATCCGCCGGTCGATATCGTCACCGTCGGGGCCTGGCAGGGGCCGGTCGGGCAGGTGCTTGGCTCCGGCCTTCCGCACATCGTCGGCAACGGAACAGGGCTTCCGGCCGGCTATCGCAGCATGGTCGCCCTGCCGGTTTATCGCGGCGAAGACCTCGCCTTCATCACCGCCTGGTATCTGTAAGGGAGCGCAAGGCATGGAAAGACTGGTCGTCATCGGCGCAGGCATGGCCTCGGGACGGGTGCTGGAGCATCTGTTCGAAGCTGGCGCGCCATTCGAGGTCACGTTGTTCAACGCCGAGCCGCGCGGCAATTACAACCGCATCATGCTCTCCCCCGTGCTGTCGGGCGAGAAAGCCTTCGATGAAATCGTCACCCACGACGATGCCTGGTATGCCGAACATGGCGTCACCTGCCGCTTTGGCGAAAAGGTCGTCGCGATCGACCGCAGCCGCAAGGTCGTGGTCGGGGAAAGGGGCGAAGTCCCTTACGACAGACTGATTATCGCGACCGGTTCCGCTCCCTTCATCATTCCGTTGCCGGGACACGATCTGCCAGGCGTGGTCGCCTATCGCGACCTGGAAGACACCAATGCCATGATCGAGGCATCGGCCCGGCCCGGCGCGAAAGCGGTGGTGATCGGCGGGGGGCTGCTAGGGCTGGAAGCGGCGGCGGGCCTGCGCCTGCGCGGCATGGATGTGACCGTGTTGCATCTGATGGGCCACCTGATGGAGCGCCAGCTCGACGAGGCGGCGGGCTATCTGCTCAAGAAGGATCTGGAAAAGCGCGGCATAGAGGTGCTGCTCAAGGCCTCGACCAAGGCGATCGAGGGCCAGGGCAAGGTGGAACGGGTGGTGCTGGAGGATGGCACGGTGCTCGATGCGGACATCGTTTGCATGGCAGTGGGCATCCGGCCTGCCGGGCAGGTCGGCGCGGATGCCGGGCTGACATGCGGCAAGGCGATTACGGTCGATGCGCAGATGCGCACCAGCGATCCCGATATCTTCGCGGTCGGCGAATGCGTGGAGTTCGAAGGCAATCTGTTCGGCCTTGTTGCCCCGCTTTACGATCAGGCGCGGGTGCTGGCGAAGACGCTGCTGGGCGAGGACGATGCCTTCGCCATGCGCGAATTGTCGACCAAGCTGAAAGTCACCGGCTGCGACCTCTTCAGCGCAGGAGATTTCGCGGAACGAGAGGGGCGCGAGGATATCGTGTTCCGCGATCCGGCGCGCGGCATCTACAAGCGGCTGGTGATCGAGGACGACCGGCTGATCGGCGCGGTAATGTATGGCGACACGGCGGACGGCAACTGGTTCTTCGGCCTGATCAAGGACCAGACCGATATCGAGGAGATTCGCGACACGCTGATCTATGGCCCGGCATTCCAGGGGGGTGGCGCTGCCGGTGCGGACCCTCTGGCAGCCGTTGCAGCATTGCCGCCTGAAGCGGAGATCTGCGGCTGCAACGGCGTATGCAAGGGACAGATCGTGGACGCCATCGGAGCGGGAGCGGATACGCTCGACGCCCTTCGCGCGCAGACCAAGGCCTCTGCCAGCTGCGGCACATGTACCGGGCTGGTCGAACAATTGCTGGCCGTGACTCTGGGCGACAGTTTCGATGCGGGCGGGGCGAAGCCGGTCTGCGGTTGCACCGATCTGACGCACGAGGATGTGCGCCGCCTGATCAAAGCACGCGAGCTGCGGACCCAGCCCGCCGTGTGGCAAGAATTGGCGTGGAAGACGGTCAATGGCTGCCCGACTTGCCGCCCGGCGATCAACTTCTACCTCCTCGCCGAATGGCCGCTCGATTATCAGGACGACGCGCAGTCGCGCTTCGTCAACGAGCGCAATCACGCCAACATCCAGAAGGACGGCACCTATTCCGTCATGCCGCGCATGTGGGGCGGGATGACCACGGCGGACGAGCTGCTGGCCATCGCCGCGGCGGCGAAGAAATACGAGGCTGCGGTCAAAGTCACCGGCGGCCAGCGGATCGATCTGCTGGGCGTGAAGAAGGAAGACCTGCCCGCCATCTGGGCCGATCTCAACGCCGCCGGGATGGTTTCGGGTCACGCCTATTCCAAAGGGCTGCGCACGGTGAAAACCTGTGTGGGCACGGACTGGTGCCGCTTCGGCACGCAGGATTCCACCGGCCTCGGCATCAAGCTGGAAAAGAAGCTGTGGGGATCGTGGACCCCGCACAAGGTCAAGCTGGGCGTGTCCGGCTGCCCGCGCAATTGCGCCGAGGCGACGTGCAAGGATGTCGGCGTGGTCTGCGTCGATTCCGGCTACCAGATCGGCGTCGCAGGCGCGGCGGGAATGGATGTGCGCGAGACGCAGCGGCTGGTCGATGTCGCGAGCGAGGAGGAGGCGATCGAATGGACCGCCGCCTTCGTTCAGCTCTATCGCGAGCACGCCAGATATCTCGACCGGCCTTACAAATGGGTCGACAAGGTCGGGCTCGAATGGGTGAAAGAAGTCCTCTCCGACTCTGCAGAGCGTGCGGCGCTCAACGAACGCTTCGAAATCTCGCAATCGGTCTATCGCAAGGATCCGTGGGCCGAGCATACGAGCGAGCCCGAAGCGGAGAAATTCCAGCCGATTGCCGATCTGACCATGGAGCCTGCCGAATGATCTGGACCGATATCGGCACCCTGGCCGACATCCCCCTGCGCGGTGCGCGGCGGGTGAAGACGACGAAGGGCTGCATCGCCGTGTTCCGCACCGGCGAGGAAGAGGTGTTCGCAACCTCCAACACCTGCGCGCACAAGCAGGGCCCGCTGGCCGAAGGCATCGTGCATGGCCGCAAGGTCACCTGCCCGCTGCACAGCTGGACCTATTCGCTCGAGACCGGCGAGGCGCAGGGCGCGGACGAGGGGGCGATTGCCACCTATCCGGTTAAGATCGAAGCGGGACGCGTGCTGCTGGATGTGAGCGCGTTGGCAGAAAAAGCGGCGGCATGATGCCGGCTGTCGAACCCGGTGAGGTTCGATCGACCTGCCCCTATTGCGGGGTCGGCTGCGGCGTTCTGCTGAAACCCGATGGCAAGGGCGGATTGACCGTGCGGGGGGACCCCGATCACCCGAACAATCGCGGACGGCTCTGTTCGAAGGGATCCGCGCTGGGAGAAACGGTGGGGTTGGCGGAGCGCCAGCTAGTCCCACAAATCGGTGGGCGGGATTCCGATTGGGACGAGGCGCTGAACCTCGTCGCCGGCGAATTCAAGCGCGTGCGCGAAGAACATGGCCCCGATGCGACGGCGTTCTACGTCTCCGGCCAATTGCTGACCGAGGACTATTACGTCGCCAACAAGCTGATGAAGGGCTTCATCGGCAGCGCCAATATCGACACGAACTCGCGGCTGTGCATGGCCTCTTCCGTGGCAGGGCACAAACGGGCCTTCGGCACCGACACAGTGCCCGGCATCTACGAGGATCTGGAAGAGGCCGACCTGGTGGTCTTGGTCGGATCCAACCTCGCTTGGTGCCATCCGGTTCTCTACCAGCGCATCGTTGCGGCCCGACTGACGCGGCCGGAGATGAAGCTGGTCGTTGTCGATCCGCGCCGCACGGCGACTTGCGCGGAAGCCGACCTTCACCTGCCGCTGGCGATCGGCAGCGATGTTGCGCTGTTCAACGGCTTGCTGGCAGAAATCGCCCGGCGCGGCGCGGTCGAGACGGACTATGTCGCCGCGCATACCAGCGGTCTGGACGATGCGTTGGAGGCTGCCGGAAGCGACGATCCGGGTGTGACCGGCCTCGACGCCGATCAGCTTGCCGCGTTCTACGATTTGTGGATCGGCACAGACAAGACCGTCACCGTTTACAGCCAGGGCGTGAACCAGTCCTCCGCCGGGACGGACAAGGTCAATGCGATCATCAATTGCCATCTCGTCACCGGCAGGATCGGCAGGCCCGGCACGGGTCCGTTTTCCGTGACCGGTCAGCCCAATGCCATGGGCGGGCGCGAGGTCGGCGGGCTGGCGAATATGCTCGCCTGCCACATGGATGTGACAGACGACGAGCACCGCGAGGCAGTTGGAACCTTCTGGAACTCGCCCGGCCTGCCGAACAAGAACGGCCTCAAGGCAGTCGAGATGTTCGATGCGGTCGCCGATGGCCGCATCAAGGCACTGTGGATCGTCCATTCCAATCCCGCCGTGACCATGCCCGATGCCGACCGTGTGCGCCGCGCCATCGCCGGTTGTCCCTTCGTGGTCGTCTCCGACATCACCACGCGCACCGATACGGCGCGGCTGGCCGATGTCTTCTTGCCCGCCGCCGCCTGGGCCGAGAAATCGGGCACGGTCACCAATTCGGACCGCACGATCAGCCGCCAGCGCGCCGCTTTGCCCGCCCCCGGCGAAGCGCAGCCCGACTGGGCGATCATGGCCGAAGTGGGCCGCCGCATGGGCTGGCAGGAGGCTTTCGGATGGGAGGGTCCGGTGCAAATCTTCGATGAATATGCGCGGCTCTCCGCGATCGCGGGCAAATTCGCGCTGGACTTCGACATTTCGGAGATGGCGGGCAAAGGTTCAGCGGCATATGACGCGATGCCTCCGCAACGCTGGCCCCAATCGCCTGCCAAGCGTGGCGGGCGATTCTTCGCCGACGGGCAATTCTACCACGCCGACAAGCGCGCGCGGATCGTCCCTGTCCAACACCGCGCACCCCAGGCCGAGCTCACCCGCAAGCTGCCCTTCCGGCTCAACACCGGGCGGCTGCGGGATCAATGGCACACGATGACGCGCACCGCGCTGTCGCCGCGCCTTTCCGCGCATCTGCCCGAACCCTTAGTCGACATGCATCCCGAAGATGCCGCGCGCCTGCACTTGAAGCCTGCCGATCTGGTGCGGCTGAGCAATGCCTGCGGTAGCGCGATCCTGCGGCTGCGCGAAAGCAGCGAAGTGCAGCCCGGCACGCTGTTCGCGCCGATGCACTGGACGGGACAGAACGCGCCCGCATCGCGCATCGACGCGCTGGTCCCTTCCGTAACCGATCCCCTGTCCGGCCAGCCGGAAAGCAAGGCGGCCAGCGTGCGGGCGGAACGGTTCGCGGCGGGCTGGTACGGCTTCGCCATCGCGCAGGACCGCTTTTCTCCGACCTGCGAATATTGGGCGATGGCGCGCACGACTGCGGGCTGGCGAGCGGAGCTGGCCGGGATTGAGAGGCCACTCGATCCGGAAAGTTGGGCGCGCGCGCTGTTCGGCCTACCCGATGTCTCTGCCCAGGTGGTGGTTGACGAAGCCCGTGGCAGCTTCCGCATGGCGTTCTTCGAAAACGAAACGCTACTCGCCGCGATCTACCTTGGCCGCAAGCCCGTATCGCTCATGCGCGATTTCCTCGTCGGGCTGCCGGGCAGCGATGCGGTATGGGCGCTTGCCGGGCAATCGCGCGGAGACATGCCCGATCCCGGCCCGGTGGTGTGTTCGTGCTTTTCCATCGGGCGCAACACCATATGCCGCGCGATCGAGAGCGATGGGCTGACCAGCGTCGAACAGATCGGCGGCGCGACATCGGCGGGGACGAATTGCGGATCGTGCAAGGCGGAGCTTGGACAGATCCTCGCTGCCATGCTCTCAAACGAGCCGGCCGAATAACGCTACCGCCAGCACCAGAGCGGCAAGCGTCGCGATCAATGCCCAATTGCGCCACATTGTCTTCGATCCACGCTCGATCAGGGGGACGAACTCGGTCCGCATCAGTGCCGCACTCTCGCCCGCGCGCGCCAGCGCGCCGACGAATTCAGACATCGCCTGTGGCCGCTTCGCCGGATCGTGCGACAGGGCGCGCTGGAGGACCTGCTCGACCGCCGGGGGCAAATCGGGGCGGAGCCGGTCGAAGACCCCACGAAGCCGATCCTCCTCGCTAATCGAGATGCGCGCCGCGCCCTCACGGGCGAAGGGCAATTGCCCGGTCAGCATCTCCCAGGTGATGGCGGCGATGGAAAACAGGTCGGAGAGCGGTTTCGCCTCGCCACCGGTCAGCAATTCGGGCGCGATGTAATTGAGCGAGCCTTCGGGCCAGTCTGCGATCGGCTCGCTGCGCAGATCGGCAAATCCGGTCACCTGGGCGGAGCCGAAATCGATGATCTTCGCCGTGCCATCGGCGGATATCATGATGTTTTCCGGCTTTAGATCGCGATGGACGATATTCATGCGATGGAACACGCGCGCCGCCGGTACGATCGAGCGCACCAGCGGCAATATCTCGTCGAGCGCGGGTTCGGGATGGTCCGCCATCCACTGGCGCAGCGTGGCCCCCTCGACATATTCGGCGACGAAATAGAGGAAGCGGCTGTCCTCGCCCGGCAGGATCCGCATGACCTGCCGATTGCGAATGCGGCGGCCTACCCATTGTTCGACCGCGAAGCCCTCCAGATAGCGCAGGTCGTCCGCGAAATTGGCCGATGGGGCCTTGAGCACATAGCGCCCCTCGCGCTTGGGCCGTTCGACCAGATAGACATGGCTGCGCGTCGAGGCATGCAGCACTTCGGCCACGCGCCACCCGTCTAACCTGTTACCGACCTCCATGGCCGGCGGAATGGTGCGGCGCGTCAGGCGGCTATGCGCTTCCGACAGGGTTTCGGACGGCAGCGCCTCGACCAGCACCGTCAGGCAGGAGACATTGTCCGCGCTCCCCGCCGCCAGCGCCGCATCGCACAGCGCGCGCGATGCCGCTTCGAGTTCGGCGCGGCTGCCGGGGGTGACCCCGCCGAGGATGGAGGCCATGTCTTCCGCGCTGAGCGAGCCGTGGATGCCATCGCTGGTCAGCAGGAACAGATCGCCCTCGCGCGCAGGCTCCTGCCTGTAATCGACCTTGATATCGGCATCGATACCCAGCGCGCGAGTCAGCACTTCCGACTGGCCGAGATAGGGCGCGCTATGATCCTCGGTCAGCAGCTTAAGCCGTCCGTCGCGCAGGCGGTAACAGCGTGTGTCCCCGACATGGACGATATGCGCCGTGGTGGAGCGCAGGATCAACGCGGTAAACGTGGTGGCGAAGCCTTCGTTATCCGCAATCCCGCTGCGGTTCTGCGAATGAAACCAGCTGTTGAGCGAGCCGAGCAGGCGAGATGCGCAATTTTGCACCGTCCAGCTTTCCGGCGCATCGTAGAAATCGCGGGTGAATTGCAGCACTGCCAGCTGCGCCGCGCGATCGGCGTTACGCGCGCTCGAGAGACCATCGGCGATGCAGGCAACCACGCCCCGCAAGTGCCGCTCATAGGTATCATCCGGTACCTTGCCGACGATGGCATCATCGTTGCGCGCTTTGCGCCCGGCAGCGCTGTGGCCGCCCATCGCGGCCTTCAGTGCGTTGGAGGGGAGCTGTTCCTGCACAGTTCCCTTGTCGGTTGTTGGCAAGAACCCACTCCCCTCGCTTACGCACCGTTCAGGCCGTCTGCGGCGCGCCCGCCGCGCGCCCAACCTGGATCATCGTGACGCTACCGTCCTCGTCGACCTCGGCAATTTCGCCAGTCGGTTCTTCAAGCAGCAGCAGCGAGATGAAGCCGATTACGGCTGTCCCGGCAATCACCATGAAGAAGGTCGAGGTATCGACCACCGAATAGACGATCAGATAGATCACCGCGCCGACATTGCCGTAAGCGCCTGTCATCCCGGCGATCTGCCCGGTCAGTGATCGCTTGATCAGCGGCACCACGGCGAACACCGCCCCCTCGCCCGCCTGGACGAAGAAGGAACAGACCATCGCTGCAACCACTGCCAGCCACACCGGCCAGCTAGAATCGACAATCCCCATCAGCGCATAGCCCACCGCCAGCCCGCCGGTCAGGATCAGCAGCACGGATTTGCGCCCGAACCGGTCGGACAGCAGCCCGCCGCCGGGCCGCGACATCAGATTCATGAAGGCATAGGCCGAAGCGACCATCCCGGCGACCACCGCCGAGAGGCCGAAAGTGTCGGCAAAGAACAGCGGCAGCATGGAAACCACCGCCAGCTCCGATCCGAACGTGGCGAAATAGAGGATGTTCAGGATCGCCACCTGCTTGAATTTGTAGCGTTGAAACTCCGGCACCTCACTGGTGAAGACGCTGCGATTGGCACGCACGGCCAGCATCGCGTCATAGGCATAAAGCACCACCAGCCCGGCATAGACGGCCAGTGCGGTGCTTTCGGTGAAAATATCGACATTCGTCAGCCGCCAGGCGAGAGCACCCAGTGCGAGATAAAGCGGCACCTTCATTACAAGCAGCAGCCACAGATCGCCCTTGGAGGTGACTTCCATCGCTGTCGCGTTGCGTGGCTTGAAGTACTTGGAACCTTCGGGCACGTCGCGAGCGCTGGCGTAGTAGAGGAAGCCATAGAACAGCGACATCGCGCCCGTCAGCCCGATCGCCCAGCGCCAGCCATCGTCGCCGCCGAACCACAGCGCGATCGTCGGCAGGGTGAAAGCCGCCGCAGCGGAGCCGAAATTGCCCCAGCCGCCATAGATGCCCTCCGCCGTGCCCAGCTCGTTGGCAGGAAACCATTCGGACACCATGCGGATGCCAATCACGAACCCCGCCCCGATAAAGCCCAGTGCGAAGCGGGCCAGCGCCAACTGGACGAAGCTTTCCGCCATCGCAAAGACAAAACAGGGTATCGAGGCGCCGATCAGCAGCGCGGAATAGACCCGCCGCGGGCCGTAGAGGTCGGTCAGCATTCCGATCACGATGCGCGCCGGAATGGTCAGCGCGACGTTGAGGATCAGCAGGGTCGTGACCTGATCCTTGGTCAACCCCAGGCTCTCCTGGATCGACTGCAGCATCGGCGCGAGATTGAACCACACCACGAAAGTGAGGAAGAACGCGAACCAGGTGAGATGCAAGGTTCGCATTTTTCCGGTGAATGAAAACAGATTGAACGAAGTCGACATGATCTATTCCCCCCGATATCAGAACGAGATTTCGGCTTGGAGCCACAGCTTTTCGGTATCGACGGCGAAGGCGTTCGCGTCGTAATTGGCGTATTTCATCAACAGCGAGACCGGTCCGGCCTTGAGTCCCAACGCGGCATCCCATTCGGAGCCGAGATCGAGGCTGCCCGCATCGCTGTCGAACTGGTGATAGGTGACGTTCGCGTTGAGGCCGGGCAGCAGGCGAATGCCATCGAAGCTGCGCCCCACTGTCACGTGATAGTCGCGCACTCCGAAGGCCGGCGTGGTCAGAAATACGTCCGCCCAACCGTTGAACGCATGAAGCGTAGCCATCGGCGTCTGGAATGCCGCGACGCCGCCATCGCTACCCAGCTCCTCGTATCCCGTGGTGAGACCGAACCCGCCAACGGTCGCGCCCAGCTTCACGCTGTAATAGGGCGCCGAATAGTCCGTCGGATTTGCTCCATAGTCCGACTGGGTCGCGACACTTGCTTCCACTTTCAACGCGAACAGACCGGGCAGATCGAGATCGGCATTGGCGCGCAAACCGTAGGTCTGGCTGGAAAATGCGATCCGGTCATCGTAGTCGATGAGGTAGGCGAAGGCCTTTGCATCCACGCCCGCGATTTCGAAGCCGCCAGTCAGGAAAACGAAGTCGCCATCGAAATGCTCGTTCGGGCTGTCGACGCCGAAGATCGTGCGCTGGCTGATCGCATAGGTCGCATCGAGCGCCACCGGACCGATATGCGCCTGGCCGCGGACGGCATCGAAGGTCTGCTCGTTCTGCCGCCAGCCGACATTGCCCACGAAGCGCGCATCATCGAGGATGATACGTTGGCGTCCGATCGTCGCGCCCGTTCCCCCATCCATCACAGCGACCTGCAGACGGTTAAGCTCGAAGTTCTCCGGGTCGGCAACAACCGGAAAGGGTTCGACACCGTTGAACGGCAGCGTGTCGTTGTAATCGGCCGCCAGGGCCAGCGTGCCTTCCGTTTCGGCAAGCAGGGACACGATCCCCGCCTTGATCTCCACACCGGCGCGGAGGCGGGCGGTCAGCGCGTCCGCATCCTTCAGCCCATTGTCCTGATCGACAGTCTCGTAACGCAGCCGTGCGGCCACGATCGGGTCGAGCGTGACCCCGTCTGCAACCTCGATCGGCGCGAATGGCCCTTCCTGCGCGAAGGCGGGGCTGGCGGCCGATCCGATCGCCACCCCCATCAGGCTTACCAAGCTCTTCTTCATCGAACTGCCTCCCGATTGCTCGGCCTCTAGACAGCCCCTCCCGTCACTCCGTCGGGTTTTCGTTTCCCTCGCGCATACAAAAAAGCCGCTGCGACCAGATCGGTCGAAGCGGCGCCGTTGCCACGCATTTTCGGAGTCTTAGCCCCGACCCTTGAATGAACCCGCCCTTGGGTACGCGTCGGAGCGAGGAGTTCATATGCGATTCGATTGTGCGATGCAATAGACCGCAATCGTTGGCCCTTATTCGCGAGGCCAACTGGTCAGATGCACCTCCAGACAACAAACCTCGAACGGTATCATGCTGGAATTTGCGACCATCATCGCGTGCGGCGGAGACGCAAAAACGCCTTGGCGCGGACAAGCGACAACAGGCGCTAGGCGCGCAAACACTTCTGGATCGAGCCATTGCCAGGACCGCATCCTTTGGCGGCCCGGTTGCTCTTGCCGTACGAGACCGGATGCAGGCTCCCGAAACGGACATGCCCGTTCCAGTCGATCCGCAGAAAAATCTCGGCCCTATCGGAGCAGCGGATGGAGTGGGACACGCGAGATGCAGATCCCTTCACCGATATCGACACACAGCCGACCTGATCGCTACACAAGCGCGGATCAGAACCGAGTAGTGTACCGCCCCACTTGCAGGGCATCTTCATGCGCTGACCAGTGGATCAATCTAATCCTCTGGACCAAAGGGGGTCGCGATATCTGCCGATCCTACACTGCATGAGGCGGTGCGCAGTCTCATCGCTGGCTTGCGACATAGTCTTCGATCGCATCGGGATCGAAGATGCGACCATCAAAGAAGCGATTGGAGCTCAACGTAATCTCGCCTTGCTCGGCGCCCACAGCGAGGGGGCCGTCGATGCTGCCTTCGACCTTTGAGCTTGCGCCGGGCAGCAAGTCTCCGGTCCCGCGCAGAGCCTTGCGATAGATGTCCGGGCGAAAGACACGCCCGGCGCGCTCCGCATCGGCATCGTCAAATGGCTTGCCCTCCCAGAGAATAAACTGGGAATACAACCATTTAGCCTGGCTGATCCACGGGAAATTCGCCGCTTCGTTATATTGGAACATGAAATCCGGATAGGGGCTGGCAGCCGCCCCGGCCTTCAGCACGATCTGATCCGCGATGGCCCGACCGATCACCTGGGCCGAACCATCCAGATATTCCGGGCGGGCGAGAATGGCGGCTGCGCTGCACCGGTTCGCGGGATCGACGAACCATTTGCCCGCCTGCCGCATGGCGCGAATCAGCCCCTCCACCGCCTCCGCGCGTTCCGCAAGGCGCGCTTCCTTGACCGCGAGAACCTTTTCCACGCCCCGCCGCCAGATTTGCGCGGTCGCCAGCACGATCCGCCCCGCGCCGCGATCCACGGCGACCGAGTTCCACGGCTCCCCGACGCAGGATCCGTCGATCTCGCCCGATTCCAACGCATCCGCGGTGAACGGCGGG